>JAITSE010000033.1 GCA_031288005.1 Treponema sp. | reverse complement strand
GTATGGGCTTGCGAAGCGGAAGAAGGGGACATTGCCTGTTTTGCCGAAGGACGAGGGGAAGCTGCATGATGTGGCGATGGCGAAGAAGGCGATAGAGATGTATGTATTTTGCCGGTGTTTGAGCTATGTAATATTGACGGGACTTGGGTTGAGGCAACGTGAGGGGATATGGGGCCGGTTTACGGGATGGCTGCGGGAAGTGAGGACGGCATATCCTTCGATATGGGTAACGAAACAGGTTATATCCGAGGAATATCAACGATTTTTGCCTAAATTGAGTGGGTTAAGGGTGTTTGGGAATATCATCAAGTTCATGAGAACTGATGCTTTTCTCTATAAAACCGCCTAACCTTTTTGCGACTCACAAGTAAGGAAGATGGGAATGGAATATATAAATTGAAACAAGTGGCTTTTTATTATTATCTTAATTATCGAGGATGTATAACCAAATACTGGTATGGTACAAGGATATTAAGGTATAAAGAGATTGTTTCTAATAAATTTACGCCTCAAAAGATTAGAATGGAAAACGATGTAAAAATCATCAAAAACGGGGGGGGGGGGATGGCATTTTTCGTATTTGGGTGGCATGGATGCAATAAAATATAAAATCCAGTCCTTCGCGCATCAAGAATATAACAATGAAAAATACCTGAACGATGAAATAGAAAATAAAATTCGTCTTGGTATGGACATTTTTGGCAGAAACAGTCGTTTTATACCGATTGCGATAACAACAAAAACTCATCCAGCATATATTATCAATAATATGGATAAATACAAACATCTTATTTATCCGAAAATAAATCAATATATTGTTATAAAGAATACAGTATATTGTTTAGTATAGTAAATTAAGTTAAGGAATTAAAATAAATACCGATATGTAAAGTATGGCATATAGCATTGATTTTATTAAAAGAGCGGTTGCATACAAACAGGAAGGGCATACATTTGCGCAGTTGCGAGAGGCGTTTGGAATTCCAGCCTTAACCTATTACGGCTGGGATAGAAAACTTAAAAACGGGTATTTTGATATTAAGATCAAACGTGAGCGTAAACGGAAAATTGACAAAGATATACTAAAACAGGCGGTAGAAGAAAAACCTGACGCTTTTCTGAGGGAATATGCGGAACGATTCCATTGTACGCCTGCCGCGGTCTTCTATGCGCTTGAAAAGCTTAACATAACGCTAAAAAAAAGAGCTTTATCTATTACGAAAAATCCGAGAAGGAACGGGCGGAGTATAGCGCAAGGATAAAAAGGATTCCGCTTAAAAAACGTGTTTATGTTGATGAAAGCGGTATAAATACCTTTTTACAGCGGGAATATGCGCGCGCGCCGCGCGGAGATATTATCAGGGATGAAAAACGCGGTCAGAAATTTGAACGGGTAAATGTAATCGGAGCTGTTTGCGGCAAGAAATATTTCGGCGTTGAATGTTACCGGCATACAACAGACGGCGCGTTTTTTGAAAGCTGGTTTGAAAAACGTCTTCTTGAAGAAATACCCCGGGGTTATACGATAATCATGGATAACGCAAAGTTTCATCGTAAAAAGAAATTGCGTAAATTGGCAAGAGGAAAGGCCCGATTGTTATTCCTGCCGCCATACTCGCCGGATTATAATCCGATAGAGAAATCATGGGCAAACATGAAACGGTTTCTCTGTAATAACTTACAAGATTTTAAATCTGTTAGTTCTGCCATTTATGAGTATTTCGGATCTTTAGACGGTTAACTTAAACCACTATATTTATAGATGATCTTTTTTATATTCCTCCAAAAGCCGATCTGCGGGATTTGGCCGCCATAAAACGCATAGTCGAAGGTTTCGTAAAATTATTATTTCCCCATGTTGAAAACGCAAATGACATAGCAATAACGATTTTTCAAAATACTGTCTGGAATTGGCAAAGGAAATGCGCCGGGCAATCAAAAAGCAGCATTGTATTGTGGACTCCAGAGAATTTGAGTTTTCCGGCAAACGTGATATACCGGATATACAGGTAAAATAATTAATGTCTGTCTATCAACTGCTATACGGAGATGATTGTAACAATAAGAAAAACATTCTACGTTAAAACTGTTAGCAATGGCTGAAATACAATGCGAACCGTGATAAGGTACTGACGGCTAAAAAAATATATAGAAAAAAGCAAGCGATTATATTCAACCAACAACCCAGTGCCATAAAGTGTGCTATGTTAGTATTGAGCGGCATTTGGACTCATGCCGTGGATAATCTGTGTAATCGCGGACTTTAATCCGGCAGGACAAATAGAACAAGTATCAGCATCAGTCGGCATATACCTGGCTATTTCCCACTTAATCTTATGTTATTATCTATTCGTCTGCTGGCAAATAACCGATGCTATTGTGTCTAGAGCCGCTCCACGCATGAATCCGTCATGAATTTCGGGGATTTCAATAATCCTGAGATTAGGGGCATATTTGTCAAACCCATTAGCCTTTTTTTGTTCCGTAATGGTTCGAAGCTGCTTCAGAGCATCCAGTATTTCAGAGGGAAGTGCTGGATTCACCGGGTCCGGTTTCATGGCTTTGAAAAGGATAACTTTCCCATGATAGACAGATGTTGGGACGTAATCGCAAATATCCATGGATACTTTCTTATTATTTACAAGAAGTATATCAAGAAGGCCCATACTTCTGAATCGTTCAAAAAGCGGATCCTTTTCAAGATAATCCCGGTAATTATTGGAATTCAATAGCTTTTTCCGCAGCCGCTTTTCTTCGTCGTCCAAGACAAGCCCCGGATCCAGCAGGTACAGGCATTTCACGGTTTCTCCGCGGCTTTGAAGTTGAAGGGCCATTTCAAAGGCCACATAGCCACCGAAAGACCAGCCACCCAAGGTATAAGGCCCACGGGGAATACGGGCTTTAAGGAATTCGATATATCTCCCAGCCAAACTAACTATGCCGCCCGATCCTGGATTGTATATATTGTAGTTTTCAAAACAATAAAAGGCCATGTCCGGGGGTAGTTTTTCTGCCAGCGGCGCGTAGGCTTCGGGGCCGATATTGCCGCCGTGAATAAAAAACAGGGGAGCCGCATCAGGAACGCTAGAATATACATATATGGGGTTAAAACTTCCAGGGCCGGAGACAGCGACAGCCATATCTTTTAGGACAGGGGTCTTGAATATGAGCGCAGCGGACACATCTGTCTTCATGGTCCTGGCAATTTCAAAGGAAAGAGCCATCGCCCGCAGTGAATCCCCACCCAATTCAAAAAAATCTGCAGCCCGGCTTATTCCGTCTTGCCCGTCCAGATCCAGGACAAGTGTCCATAGTTCCGCAAGCTTCTTCTCTGTTTCTGTTTTCAGCGGGATAATAGCGTCGCCGGCAAAGGACGGCGGAGGCAGTGCGGCGCGGTCCAGTTTGCCGTTCGTATTGCGGGGGAGTTTATCAATCTGTACAATAAAACGGGGAACCATCTGAGGCGGGAGGGAGCGGGACACAAAATCCCGCAGGGAAAGGGGGTCAATTTTTCCGTCCGCCGCAACATAGGAAACCAGGCGTCTTATGCCTGATTTGCTTTCCCTGGCTACGGTAACCGATTCGCGGACCCCGGCAAAATGCCGTATGCAGGCGTCTACTTCATTTGGCTCTATCCTGAACCCACGGATTTTGATTTGGAAATCCACACGGCCCAGGACTTCGAGCTTTCCGTCTTCCGTAATCATGCCAATGTCGCCTGTATGATAGAGCCGTTCGTAACCGGCCTCGCTGTTGAAAGGATTTTTGATGAAAACCTCCGCTGTTTTTTCCGGCATATTAAGGTATCCGGCGCTCAGCATGGGACCGGAGACGCAAATCTCCCCCTTCTCGCCCAGGTTCACAATTTCCCCCCGGCTGTCCAAAATATATAAATTAACGTTATTAACCAAAGTTCCTACGGTGATACGGGTTTCACCCGGCTTGATTTCACCGAGAGCGATGCCTGTGCAGCATTCGGTACAACCATATTGATTATACACGACGTAAGGCAGTGGTGATTCCGGCAAAGGAATAAATCTCTCCCCTGTCATAATCATAAAGCGCAGGGAATGATTTTTTTGCTGAGCAACAAATTGCTGTCCGAAGGCTACAGGAAATATTATATTGGTAATATGGCGGCTTTCAAAATATATATTGAGGGCCTTTGTATCAAAACATATATTATGGTCGATAATATGCAAGGCCGCTCCAGATGCGAAAGTGCAAAAAAAATCAGTTATATGCACAGCAAACGATATGCTGCCGTAAGATGCAATAGCATTATCCGGCGATAGCATAGCCTGGTCCTCGCAGTATTGAGCATAGGAAATACAATTCTTATGTTTAATCATAACGCCTTTTGGGTTTCCCGTACTTCCTGATGTGTATAAGACCGCCATAAGATCGTCCGGGACTGGAGTGGGAAGCTGTAGGGAGGATATATCTGTCTCCCCCCAAGTCCGCACTTCACCGGTCAGAGAACGCAGGAGTTCTCTGGCATTAATAATATCCGCACCAACCATTTTTGAAAATTCATGGAGATCAACGCCAGCGTCAGCGTCCGCAAGCACAAGAGCGATACCTGCATCTTCTATGATATGCCTGAGTCTTTGAGGGGGATACAAAGGGTTCAGGGGGACATAGGCGGCCCCGGCTTTCAAAACGCCCATAATCAGTATAGGCGCCAGTTCATTATGATCCGCCATGATTCCCGCCATGCTGGAAAGACCCCGCCGGACAAGTTCGGCGGCTAAGATATCCGTAGTCCGATCAAAATCACGGTAGCTTATGGAGAAATCATTGCATACAAGAGCTGTTTTTTCAGGAAATATCCGGGCCTGACGGCGGAAAAGGTCTATTGCCGTGAGTCCGTCTTGCCGCAGGATACTGCGTCCTTTGAGGACACTTTTTGACCTGTCTGATTGCGTATCCATTCGTAAATTCTCCTTATAAAATAAATCATTGATGAACTTTATGTCAAAAAACCTGTTTTTCAATTCCCTGGAAGCTACGGAGATTCTTCTGGGCCGTGTGGGACCATTGGACTTACCGCTTTTACAAGATTATTTTTTTCAGGATTAACAAATTTTTGCCGTCTTCATGGCGGTATTCCGCAAAATCCATAATTTTTTTTACCATAAATATCCCAAGGCCCCCAATGGGCCGCTCCTCCGCCGCGGCGGTAATGTCAGGATCCGCTTTCTCCAGTGGATTATAGGGTTTTCCTTCATCTTCAAACTCAAAGCATATCTCGTCGCCCGAAAGCGTAACACGGAGAACCGCAACGCCAATTTCCGGGTGGTATGCATAATTAGCAATGTTCACAAAAATCTCTTCCACGGCAATGCAGATCTGACTCTGTATCCTGGCAGAACACCGTCTCTTCTCAAGTTCTTTTGTTACAAAATTCTGCACAGTCTCAAGATTTTCCAACAGGGCTCCGACATCTAGTTTACTCACGCTGTTGGGGCCGTAGTATTTCAGCACAAGCATAGTAATATCGTCGGCCTGCTCCGCTCCAGCGGCAAAAATGTCAATCCCTTGTTTTATGGAACATATAAACCCTTGCACGCCAGTTTCCCTGTGATCTCTAATAGTTTCCATCAGACGATCTTCCCCAAAAAGGTTTTTCTCTGGATCCGCCGCCTCAGTTACGCCATCTGTATAGAGGTAGATCATATCTCCTGGCATGAGCAGCGTTTCTTCTTCCGTATAGGCCATGCCTTCCATGCCTCCAAGCACCAAGCCGTGTTTTATCTTCAGCCACTCAAAATCGTCTCCCCGCTTGATCACTGGGGGATTGTGGCCCGCGTTGACACAGGTAAATTTTCCTCTTGGAATATCCAGATAGCCCATAAAAGCGGTAACAAACATATCTTCATCATTATTCCTGCACAGCAGGTTGTTTACCGACTTAAACGCTTCCCCTGGACTCATGCCGTAATGGACGCTGTTTTCTATCAGGGTCATGGCGATAACCATAAAAAGCGCCGCCGGAACTCCCTTGCCGGAAACATCGGCTATCAAAACCGCTAGGGTGTTTTCATCAATAAAAAAGAAATTAAAAAAATCGCCTCCCACTTCCCTGGCAGGCAGCATAGAACCGTAAATATCAAATTCACGGCGGTGCGGGAAGGGTGGAAAAATTCCCGGCAGCATCGAAGCCTGAATTTTTGCCGCCACATTCAGTTCCGCCCCGATTCTTTCCTTTTCTGCTGTTACCAGACGCAGATTTTCTATATGGTTTTTCAGTTCAACAGTCATACGCTCAAAAGCCAGACTTAAATCCTCAATTTCGTCGCCTGTTTTTATTTCGGAACGATAGTCTAGATTTCCTTCACCGGCTTTCCTTACGCCGCTGGTCAGTGACGCTATGGGCCGGGCGATCTTTCCTGCCACAAGCCTGGATGTCCAGGAAGCTAGCAGAACAATCGCCGCCAGCAGCAAGAGGGATACCAGAATCGCCGTGCTGATAATGCCGTTCATCCGTTTTACCGCGGTTCCGGTCATCCTGGTTATCTCTCTGCCCAGTTCCGCAGCCGGAGCTAGGATATCTTTTTCCGGTACCACATAAGCAAGCTGCCAGTCCGTCAGCCTGACAGGGGTCCATATAATGTAAATTTTTTTTTCTTCTTTCCCTGCCCCAAGAAAAGAAGAACCGCGTCCGGCGGGCAAGGTTCTCATGCCGGCGATGATTCCATCCGCGCCGCCTCCCAGGAAAGCGGCGGGATTATTTTTATTTTGGTCGTTAAGTCCCGGGGCAGAAACAATTCTGCTTTCATTTGAGCCTTCCCCCGCGTAGTTATTGATTAACACGGCGTAGCCATTTTCCCGGATCACCGTTTCTTCCACAGCCCGGTACATATCGTCGATTCTTACGTCTATTCCCAAGACGCCAAGAAATTCTCCGTCTTCACTATACCAAGGGCTTGAAATGGATATGGTCAGCCCACGTTCCGCCATTAAGTCCAGATATGCCTCAGACATATACAAACCATAGCTGTCTCTGGCGGTTGTATACCAGGGCCGTTCATGAAGCCGCCGTTTTGATTCAGGAACAAAAAATTTTATGGAAGCGTCTCTGTCGTATTGAATGTTCTGGCCGGATTTTGTTGTAATGAATACCGTTAAAATATCGGGAATACTTTTTTTTACTAATTCAGCCACACTCTCCATGTTTCCAAGCAGCCAGGTTTCTTCCAACAGACCGGAACGGACAAGATCCGCCTCAGTATAGGTCTTGTCGTTGATTATTTCAGGCTCAAGAAACCAGTACATTTTTAGTTCTCCCGTTGGGACTTGGCGCATACTGGGTATCTTGACGGGACGAAATTTTTCATTGTTGTTGTATAGGTGTTCGGCATAACCTTTCAGCAGCAGTACCGCTTCCCTCATAGCATCAACCTGTAGGCTGATATTGTCGCTTTTCGCCTGCATTAACTCGGCAATATCCTGAAATGTCAAATTCATCAGGGAGTCTCTGCCGTTATCCGCCGCGGCGGAACCAATATTTGAGCCGCTTTCTATGGATAGATCGCGAATATTCATCATATTGATCAGCATAACGGCGCCGCTGGCCGCCAAAGAAGCAATACAGAGCAGCAGGAAGGCCCTGAGAATTTTTGTGGCTATGCGGTTTTTTTCCATACCTTAAGCCGCCGTAAGCCTTTCCAGCAAAATTGTCGTGTTGTTTATCCCAAAAGTATTGCGGTAATCAACATTGCTGGCCAGGGTCAAAATCATTTTAATGCCCATGACATCGGCTTCTTCCGCCGCGCCGGCGTTTTTAACATAATCCAAGGGGCTAAAATTTTTTCCACCATTACGGACCCGTAGTATAACTGTCTTTTCTTCTATGAGTACTCTCACATTCATAGTTGCGCTGTCATTTCCGGTCAAACTCCGGGATCGGATAACCACCAGCATTTCCTCTATTGCCAGAGATATAGCCATGGTTAATTTTGCCCCAAGACGGTTTTTATCGCAGAATTCGGTAATCCCAGCGGAACTATGGGTGATATCTTCCGTGCTGTTCTTAACTGAAAAAGACTTGTACACGCCTTTTAATTCCGCTTCCCTGTTCACAAGAAACAAAGGTGAAAGATAGTTATTCTTCAGGCGGTAAAAAAAACTGATCCCCGCTGCGCTCAAAAAGGAAAGAACTTCAGCGATCCAGAAACTGTGCCAGATGCCGTTTACACCAATCCATCTTGCCATTAAAAGCGACGCGGTGACAATCCACAAAAACATCCGTGAAATTGTTAGTACATTCGCCGGAAGCACCAAATTTTCAGCCTGATAGATAGAAATCATAATGCTGTTTATCATGGCCGGAATGAAGAACAGAGCAAAGATACGCATTGCCGAAACCGCGGCCGTCATACTTTCCGGTGAAACCATACCGAAAAGCCTCGCTAGACTAGGCGCAAAAAGTTCACAGCCGGCCATGAAAACAAACGTAAACAGAATACCCCACTTAAAAACTTGCGATAGAAGCTGGAAGATACTTTTGCTGTCTTTTTCCGCGCTGAAAACTCCCGCAAACTGGATGATAGGTCCAGCGACGGCGTAGATGAATATCTGCACAACCGAATTAAGAGAATCCAACAGTTTAAAGCATGACAATGCAAGAAGGCCGAAAGAACCGGAAATCAGTTTGTTCAGTGTAACTGAATAGCCCAGAATGCAGACGTATTCCACAGCGCTGGGACTTCCAGCCGCAATGATGCTCCTTGTGATGCCGGAAACGCCGGCCCTGTATATTTTATTGAAAACAGAAAAAGTAATATTGAAATTTTTGCTGCCCCTGAAAAGCAAAACGGCTCCGCTCAATGTTGATACCGCAGCCCCAACCGTGGTGGCCAAAGCCACGCTCTCTACACCCCGGCGCAAGACCCGCAACAATACCATATCCAAGGTGATTGTAACCAGCGCCTGAATAAAAAATACTGCGGCGGCTGTACCTGTACGCCCATCCAGCCGGAGTAGACAATAGACCGGATGTATCGATATAAAAAATACGCCGCCCCTAATAAGAATGGAAACATAACGCCGGGCATCTTCAAAGATTTCCGGACCGGCGCCCAGAAAATGTACCAAAGGGTCGATAAAAAAAAGCAGGATCAGCGCCGATGCCGCTACGATAATTATATGCAGGTATATAACCGTAACGATCCGCCGGCTTTCATCAAACGGTCCGGCTCCGATAGCCCTAGCGCATACTACAGTACCTCCAGCCCCCAAAAGCGCGCCCACGGCGGAAAACATAGGCAGGATAGGCTGCGCTACCGCCATCACCGGAAGGGCCGCGGATTCCAGCAGCCGTCCGGCAATAATAACGCTTACAATCTGTCCAAACTGGGTTCCTGTCAGGGCCAGCATGGATGCAAACATACAATGTCTATAAAGTTTTCTTATAAATACATCATCATCATTCACGGTTAACTACTCAATAGTCAGAACATCGGAAAAGCCAGTCATCTCAAATATATCCTGTATCTCTCTTGAAACATTAACGAGGGTCATCTTAGCTCCCTTGGCCTGGGCGGTCTTTTCACCCATCAAGAGAACTCTTAAGCCTGCGGATGATACGTAAATAAGCTGGCTAAAGTCGAGCCGGATATGCTTCGCCTTTTCAAATTCGGGAATCAATACTTCCTGTAATTCGGGGGCTGTAGTAGTGTCAAGTCTTCCTTCAAGGGCAAAGACAATTGTTTCTCCAGCCTGCTCTTTCGCTATAGTCATAAAATTGCTCCTCCGGTACAAGCATTCACTCTGTTGCACCTCCGGCTTATGCATAAGTTCATCCTATTGGTACTGCGCCGATGCCTTAATCTAACTTTCTCCGGCGGTCAACCGCCGTCACAGCGCCTTACCAGTGAGGGGTTTAATATAGTACAAAGGTATCAGAAAAGTCAAGCTGGCGATAATGAAAACCATAAAAACAACTATATATTTTGCTGATATACGCCGTCTTGCCCCTTTTGAGCGGGAGCTTGCTTTCCTCTTGTGGCCGGAGCGCCGGGAAAAAATGCGGCGCTTTCGTCGTGATGAGGACCGCCTGCGCTGCCTGGCAGGAGGTCTATTTATTGAGGGGATCGCCCAAGGCCGGCGGATTACATATAACCAGAACGGCAAGCCATTTCTCCCGGGCGGGCCGTGGTTCAGCCTGTCCCATTCCGGGAATTTCGCCTGCATTGCCCTTTCCGCCGCCTCGCCTGTGGGAATAGACCTGGAAATCCGGCGGGAAGAAAACCTTGACACCCTGGCGCGGACCGCTTTTCATCCGGTGGAACTCGCTTTTTACCTTAAAAAACCAAGCCCAGAGCGTTTTTTTGATATATGGACCGCAAAGGAAAGCTATGTCAAGATGCTTGGGACAGGTTTTTCAGTGGAAACATCCTTGTTTTGTATTCTGCCGGAAAATATGACGCTCCTCGCTGGCGGCGGCAAACATCCTTGTTTCTTGAGATTTAACCGTCTTGAAGGCTATAGCCTTACCCTCTGTACGGCGGAACCGGCGGATGTCCATATAACAGAGGCGTTCTTTAATCCAAAAGAAGGCGTCCCCGTCCTCCCGCCGCGTTCGTAGGCACTTTTACTTTCCGTGTAAGGATCAGTTCCATTGCTTCCTTCGCTCTATTTTACCTAATTTCTATACCGCAAAGATTTATAATCGCCGCTTTTTAAAAGTCCACGCATAAAACCGCCGCGGTCCGCACGGTTCCAGCAGTTCATATCTCTAAGACTAGCACAGTTAGTCGTACGGATAAGACTACTTGCCCGGCGGACGCATTTTTTTCCTAATTGAAGGTTTACTGATTGACGGCAAAAGGCTGGAAACGCCGCGGCGTCAAGGCTTGCATAAAACATAGAAAGCATATATTATTACAAACTGTTTATTGTAATTGCAATGGAGTATGGAGGATTTAATGAGCGAAATTAACCTGAAAACTGGACACGCCCAGATACGGGAAACCAGGCTGGGCTCCGTAACCGGCTACGCCGGAAGCGCTGGAGAGCTGGTACGCTGCGCAAGGCAGGGAGTTCTGATGGACAAAAGCCGGTCGTTCAGCCAGTGCCTGGGCTGTTCTACCTCCAACGCGGCCTGTACGGTAATTCTGATCCGCGACGCGGCGGTGATAAGCCACGGACCTGTGGGCTGCGCCGGATGCCTCCACGAATTCGCCTTTACCTACCAGGTAAACGGCGTACACCGGAACGTGGACAACCCGGAGCAGCGCCGCATATTCTCCACAAACATAACGGAAAAGGATACGGTCTACGGGGCGGGGCAGAAACTTGCCGATACAATCCGTGACGTGTTCCGGCGGGTAAAGCCCGCGGCCATATTTGTCATCACCACCTGCGCCTCAGGCATCATCGGGGACGATGTGGAAGGCATTGCCGATGAGGCGGAAGAAGAACTGGGCGTCCCTGTGGGGGCCATATTCTGCGAGGGCTTCCGCTCAAAGATATGGACCAGCGGCTTTGATTCAGGCTACCACGGGATTGCCCGGAAACTGATCAAAAAGCCCGCGAAAAAACAGGATGACCTGGTCAACATTGTCAACTTCTGGGGCGCGGATTTTTTCGCCGGCTGGTTTAAGCGGCTGGGACTGCGGGCGAATTACCTTACCCCCTACGCCACGGTTGCCCAAATCGCCTCGTCTTCCGAAGCCGCCTGCACTGTTCAGATCTGCGCGACACTGGGTTCATACCTGGGGGCCGCTCTGGAACAGGAATTCGGCGTACCGGAAATCAGGGTGTCCGCTCCCTACGGCATCGTTCAGACCGAACGCTGGTTCCGGGAACTGGGCCGTCTTACCGGCAGAGAAAAAGCTGTGGAAATTTTTCTTTCAGAAGAAAGGGAACGCTGGCTGCCTGAAATAGAAAAAATGCGGGAAAAGCTGTCGGGCAGGACCGCTTATGTTACCGCCGGCGCGTCTCACGGCCATTCGCTTCTGGGCCTGCTGCAAGAACTGGGAATGCGGCCCCTGGGAGCGGCGATTTTCCATCACGACCCGCTCTACGACAACGGCGCGGAATCCGCCGACACCCTGCAAAACGTCGTGAAAGATTACTCCAACGACATAGGCGGCTACAATGTCTGTAACAAGCAGGAATTTGAACTGGCGAATATCCTCAATAATGTCAGGCCCGATATACTCCTGGCCCGGCACGGCGGCATGACCCTCTGGGGGGCCAAGTACGGCATACCATCCCTTTTAATCGGGGACGAACATTTCGGCATGGGCTATGAGGGAATCGTCAGATACGGAAAGCGCATGCTTGAAACGATGGAAAACGATGAATTCGTAAAGAACCTTGCAAAGCACGCCATAAACCCCTATACGGACTGGTGGCTTGCGCAAGATCCCTTTGCTTTTTTGGAAGACAACGTCCATGTCAGAACATATTGAACAGCAGCGCTATATGTGCGCTATAGGCGCCATGCAGACTGTGGTAGCCATACCCCGGGCCGTTCCCATACTCCACTCCGGGCCGGGCTGCGGCAACATGACATCAGGCTTTTTTGAACGATCCCGGGGTTATTCCGGGGGCAGCACCGCTCCGTGCACCAACTTTACCGAGACGGATGTGGTGTTTGGGGGAGAAAAGAAATTAGCCGAAGTCATCAGGAATTCCTACCGGATACTGAAAAGCGATCTTCAAGTGGTTTTGCCCGGCTGTACCTCCGCCATTGTCGGGGATGACGTGGGCAGCATCGTAAAAGAATTCGCCGATGAGGGGAAGCCTATAGTATTTGCCGATACGCCCGGTTTTAAGTACACTAACTACGAGGCCCACAGTGAAATTGTCATGGCGATTTTAAAACAATACGTTGAACGTTTCGCTCCGGCTGAACAGGAGAAGGACAAAAGGCTCGTCAATCTTTTTGCGTCCATTCCCTACCAGGATCAGTTTTGGAAGGGCAATCTGGAAGAATTAAAGCGCCTTGTTGAAGGGCTGGGCCTGAAAGTACATATACTGTTCGGCCCCCTTTCCCGGGGCGTTGAGGAATGGAAGGAAATCCCCAGGGCCGCCTTCAACATACTCGTTTCCCCCTGGTTCGGCCTGCCCGTCTTAGAGTATCTGGAAGAGAGATACGGGCAGCCCTTTTACCGCTTTCCCTACCTGCCCATAGGCGGCAATGAGACTACCCGTTTTCTCCGGGAACTTGCGGCCTACGCCGCCGCTCAGGCCGCGGAACTCGACAGTAATCGTATTGACGCCTTTATCAGGCAGGAAGAACAGGTCTTCTACGAAGAAATCGACAACCTCGCCACCTTCCTGCTGGAATTCCGTTACGGCCTTCCCTCCTATATGCACATCCTCCACGACGCAAGTTATACGCTGGGCATGACCGCGTTTCTGCTCAATGAGGCGGGGCTTGTTCCTAAAGAACTTTTTATTACCGACAATACCCCGCCGGCTTTTCGGGAAGAAATTCTGAAAACCGCCGCAGGCTTTTCCGCCAAGCGGACCATCCATCTTGCGTTCCAGAATGACGCGGGTTTGGCCCAGGCGGAAATACTCAAGGCGGACCATGAAGGCCGGGGGCTTATCATCGGGAGCGGCTGGGACAAGGACCTTGCCCGGAAGAAGGGCTGCGATTTCCTTTCCGCCGCCCTGCCTTCGCCCTACCGTCTGGTCATGGCGGCAGGGTACGCCGGCTACCGG
Source organism: Treponema sp. (assembly GCA_031288005.1). The sequence continues at coordinate 13,750 of JAITSE010000033.1, read as the reverse complement.
GGTGGCCTCAGGCTCATTGAGGACATCTACAACACCGCTCTTGCCGGCTACCGCTAGGATATAAAGCAGAGCGTGGGGAAAGCCTGCCGCGTCTGAGACATACATAAATGTATTACTGACGGCAAAATTTTTCAGAGAACCGTTTTTTTCGATATTATTTCAACAGTCCGCTCAAATCTTTCTGTTTTTTTAGCCTAGGCGTAAAATAACATAAGCTGTTTTTCGTTTACCCTGCTTAAAAATAAAAAAATTTAAAACAGACGGCGCAAGAAATGCAAATCCAACGGGGATTTTATCTAAAAAGCCTACATAAATGTGCCTAAATATTCCGCATTATACCGTTAGGTATTTTTTATCTGGCATTTGCGCAATATCTTCGTGGTTTTTCTGAATTTATCCTCATAGTTTCCATGTAAATTCCGAAATTAGACTGCTTGGCACGGTTATTGCAAATAAAATTTAGGGTGAGGCGCTATGAATGATTCTGCGAACGATTCTTTGTGGAAACTGGATGAAGCGGTTGAGATTTACTGCAAAGATATCGGCATGACCTACCGCGCCGACGGCGGGCGGGATGTAAACGCCCTTACAGGTATAAACCTCAAAATCAGGAAAGGCGAGTTTGTTTCACTCCTGGGGCCGTCGGGATGCGGCAAGACTACCCTGCTGCGGATAATCGGCGATTTGGTAACGCCCACCTGTGGCTCAGTCTATATAGACGGCGGGCTGCCGCGGAACGCCCGGTTAAAAAAGAAATACGGCATGGTGTTTCAAAGCGCGGTGTTGTACGAGTGGCGGACGGTGTGGAAAAATGTGCGGCTGCCTCTTGAGATACTAAAGGTGTCAAAGGCAGAGGCATCAGATCGAATTAACCGGGTGCTTGAACTAGTGGGGCTTACGGCCTTTAGGAACCATTACCCTCATGAACTTTCGGGGGGGATGCAACAGCGGGTTTCCATTGCCAGGGCCTTTGCGATTAATCCTGAAATTCTTCTGATGGATGAACCTTTCTCCGCGCTGGATGAATTTACCAGGGAAAAACTTCATGAGGATCTCTTGCGGATTTGGCTGCGGACAAATAAAACTGTTGTCTTTGTTACCCACAATATAGCGGAATCAGTTTTTCTTTCGGACAAAGTTTTTGTGTTAAGCCCTCACCCAGGGCGGCTTTCGGCGGAGATTGAAGTTGATCTGCCCCGTCCCCGCCTTCCTGAAATGCGGAACAGTCCTCATTTCAATGAATTAGTCGTCAAAATACGGAACAGTTTCGAGGGTATATGAAAAGTATTGTCATGGAACGATTCAAAAGCCGTATTGTTATTTTTGTCTGGCTTTGCCTTATATTTTTTATGTGGCAGGAAATTTCGTTTATCCTAGCGGAAGTTGTAAAAGACAAAATGGCGTCCAGGACGCTGCCCTATCTGCACCACATTATTTCAAACCTTTTTACCCGGGGTTCTCTGATATTTCCCCACGCCGGCGGGACTCTTTCCCGCGCTCTGATTGGTTTTCTTTTCGGCGCGGGGGCCGGCTTTCTTCTGGCCCTGGCGATGAGCCTTGCCGGTATTGTGGAACGGATGCTGTTTCCCTATCTGCTTATATCCCAGATGATACCGATCCTCGGTCTGGCGCCGGTTCTTGCCGGAATCATCGGCGATATAGGGCGGACCCGTATATTTATCGCGGCCTTCATCACGTTTTTCCCCGTAGCGGTAAATACCCTTGCGGGATTTAAAAGCGTTGAGCCGGAAAAACTGACCCTTGTCTATTCCCTTGCTGCGGACAAATTCACAGTATATCGCAAGCTGATGATACCGGCGGCCCTGCCTTTTTTGTTTTCCGGCCTGAAAATAGCGGCGCCCATGGCGATAACGGCTGCCATTTTGGTTGATACCCTGGGCGGCGCATCGGGCCTCGGCTATCTCATCACCTATTCGCTGTACGGCGGCTTTCCAATCATGGTTTTCTGGTCGTCGGTACTGCTCTCGGCGGCGCTGGGGATACTGAGCTATCAGGCGATAGCTGTGATTGAAAAAATCTGTATGCCCTATAAATACGGGGGAAGATAAATGAACTGCAAAGCCGCCGGTTTTGCGGCGGGAGTTATACCGCCGCTTCTGTTTGGAATCTTCATCATAGTCCTAAGCGAGACGCGCTTGCTGCATATCATCCTCCGCGTATCGGAAGTTCAGCTTCCAACTGTTGATAATATTCTGCGGGTTCTTATGGAAAACCGTTCAAAGGCGCTGCATGATTCCTGGGTAACAGTTCAGGTGTTTCTTGCGGGCATAGTAATTGGTTCGGCTACCGGCTTCCTTGCCGCCCTCTTTGCGGCGCTTAGTCCTGTCTGGGGCGGCGGCGGTCTTGCCATTATTTCAGCATTCAACGCGATTCCTATCGTCGCCCTATCACCCATCATGCGCCTGTGGTTTGCCTCCTCTCCGTTTGCGGCAAAGACAGCGGTTGTGTCGATAGTCAGCATGGTTGCCATGAGCGTGAACGTATACCGGGGCCTTACGGATCTTAAACCTTTTGCCCTTGATCTCATTGAATCATTTGCGGGCGCCAAGGCGGATGTTTTTTTCAAACTCCGCCTTCCAAACTGCCTGCCCTATATTTTCACCGCCCTGCGAATTAATATTGCGGCCGCCATGATAGGCGTGATCATCAGCGAATATTTCGCCGCTTCTGTTGAAGGGCTTGGATTTGAAATACGCAACAGTCTCAGAACGATGCAGATGACAGTAGGCTGGGCCTACATACTTGCGGCTTCTGTAATAGGCATCGGGTTCTTCGCTCTGGCAGCGAATTTGGAAAGATTTCTGTTCAGGCACAGACGGCATTTGAAAGCCCCCTCGGAAACAGCATGACTAACCGTCATCATTTCCCGCGGCGGCGGATATTTGGGTTTCTTGCAGAGCGAGGCCGTTCGGTTCACCTGACCGGTGGTTCTCCGAACTTGTGGTTCGCAGACTGCAAAACATATATTTTTTTAGGAGGAATTAAAGATGATGAGAAAAAATGTGAAGAGGGCGGCGCTGCTGGCATTTGCAGCGCTGATGTGCAGCGGAGCTGTTTTCGCGGGCGGCAAAAAAGAGGCCGCGGCTGCCCCAGGCGGGCGGGACAGCATCAGGATTCAGCTTAAATGGCTGCCCCAGGCCCAGTTCATGGGCTACTATGTGGCGGCGGCAAAAGGCTACTACCAGGACGAAAACCTCTCGGTTGAGATCGTCCCAGGCGGCGGAGACATAACAGAAACCGCCGCGGTGTATTCAGGCCAGGTTGACGTAGGGGTTACTTGGGTTTCAAACCTGATCGTTGCCCGGGCCAACGGCCTCGATCTCATCAATGCGGCGCAGATATATCAGCGATCGGGGCTTGTCCTGGTGGCCAAGAAGGACTCAGGCATCACAAAAGGCGCTGACATCAACGCCGGGACCACTGTGGGCAACTGGATGGGAGGCAATGAGTACGAAATCAAGGCGCTCCTGACCAAGCTCGGTATGCCGGATAAACCGCTCATTCAGCAGGGATTCGACATGAACGATTTTGACAACGGCAACATTGCAGCGGCTTCAGCCATGACTTACAACGAACTGGGTCTCGTAAAGAATTCCTACGAAGGCGCTCTGGGCTACGGCGATGAAGTTAACGTTATTGATATGAACGATGAAGGCGTCGCCATGCTTGAAGATTGTATGTTTGTCAAAGAATCCTGGGCCAGGGCCAATCAGGATAAACTTACGCGTTTCATCCGGGCTTCGATTAAAGGCTGGAAATACGCCTGCGAAAATCCCAAGGAAGCCGCGCAAATCGTTTTCAGGGCAGGTTCCAGCGTGTCTCAGCCCCATCAGGAGTATATGGCGGAAGAAGTCGCCAAACTGGTAACAGTGGACACAAACGGGAACGCTGTTCCCCTGGACAGCCTCGGCGCGTTTGACGCGGCGGCGTTTCAGCGGACCCTCGCCGGGACCCAGGCATACGCGGGCCTTTCCGATTCTAGCGCGGCGGCAAAACTTAAGGCCATGACCGCCGCCGAAATTTATACCGACGTCTACTGGAAAGCCGCGAAGTAGGCCGGATACACGCCCCGGGGTTCCAAGACGAAGCTCCGGGGATTGAAGCTTCAGCGTCTAAGCTTGAAAAGTTTGCGAAGTGCATTTGCGAACTGCAAAGAGGTACGTATGGATTTGCTCATTAAAAATGGAACTGTTGTTTCAGGCGGAGAGGAATTTTGCGCGGATTTAGCGGTAAAAGACGGGAAAATTGCCGCGATTGGCCGGAATATCCCGTTTCAGGCGAAAGAAACCGTTGACGCGGCGGGTTTGTACGTGCTTCCCGGCGCTGTGGACGTTCATACCCATTTGCAGATGCCCTTTGGGGGAACAGTCTCCGCGGACAGCTATGAAGCCGGCACGAGAGCCGCGATCTGCGGCGGAGTTACCACAGTTTTTGATTACGCGATTCAGCATAAAGGCAAGGGTATAGTTCAAACTGTGGAAGAGCGCCGCGCCCTTGCCGAACCCGGCGTATGCGCGGACATTGCCTTTCACTGCGCCATAACCAGCCTTGGCGAAGACGGCGGGCTCCTGAAAGAATTTACCGCGTCCGCGGATTACGGCGTAAGCAGTTTCAAGTGTTTCATGGTTTACAAAAAAGAAGGCATGATGATTGACGATGGAATGCTTATGCGGATCATGGCGAAGGCCGGAGACTCAGGCATCCTCACCAACGTTCACGCTGAAAATCCTGACGCCATTGAAGCCAGGACAGCGGAGCTTATCTCCGGGGGAAATACAGGCGCATGGTATCACTACCTTAGCCGGCCTGAGTTTGTAGAAGCCGAAGCTGTGAAGCGGGCCGTTCACTGGGCAAAGGCGCTGGGGGCCAAAGTCTACATCGTCCACCTCGCGTGCAAGGAAGGAGTAGAAGAAGTGGCGGAGGCAAAAGCCGCCGGCCACGCCGTATTTGCAGAAACCTGCCCCCAGTACCTTGAGTTCACCAGCGAAGTTTACAAACGGGAAGACGGCAGAAACTTTGTCTGCTCCCCTCCCATGAAAGGGCCTGAAAGCCGTGAAGCCCTCTGGAATGCCGTCAAACTCGGCGTGATTGATACAACAGCCACGGATCACTGCCCCTTTATGCAGGCGGAAAAAGACTGGGGCAAAGACAACTTCACAAAGATACCAAACGGCTGCGCGGGCGTAGAAAACCTCTACCCCTATATGCTTTCCGCGGCGAATTCAGGCAGGATTTCTTTCGCCAGGGCGGTGCAGCTCTGCGCCGAAACGCCGGCAAAACTGTTCGGCTGCGATTCCAAGGGCAGCATTACTGCCGGCAAGGACGCGGATATAGTTCTCTACGACAAAAACAAGAACTTTACAGTCAGCGTCAAGAATATGCACTCCGATTATGATCAGACTATCTGGGAGGGTCTGAAGCTCAAAGGCTATCCTGTGAAAACATTCCTGCGGGGAAATCTGGTGTATGACAACGGAAACTATACCGGCAGACCCGGACAGGGGCGCTACATCAAACGCTCCGAAAGCGGCTGTTTATGAACGGCAAAACAGGGCGCCGGGCGGGATGCACTGCATCGCGCCTTGCGGAGCGCCTCGATCCTGTGGAAGAAGCCGCCCGCTGCCTGCTCTGCCATGACCCGCCCTGCGCAGCCGCGTGTCCCCGGCGCAAAAAAGATGAAGAAGCCCGCGGCCCCGCGTTCTTTATTATGAGCGTCCGTTTCGGCCTTGGAGAGACGGCCCTTGAAAGCATGGAGGGCTGCGGGCTTTGCGGACGCTGCGAGCGCGCCTGCATTCATTATGATTATCCCCTCCGCATCATGGCGCTCCGCGAGGCCCTGGCGGGCGAAAAACTTAAACGAGCCGGATGCCAAAGACCCGGGCCGAAACCGCCTGACGCGGACGCGGGGGCCCTCTCCGTTGAATTCTGCGGGATCAAGTGTGAAAACCCTTTCTTCATTTCGTCTTCCATCGCCGCGGCGGATTACGATATGTGCGCCCGGGCCCTCAGCGCCGGGTGGGGCGGCATTGTATTCAAAACCATAGGCCGAGGCGAAGTCAGGGATGTTTCCCCCCGCTTCGACAGCATCGGCAAGGAGCGTACTCCCTTTGTCGGCTTCCGCAACCTTGAGCAGATTTCAGACAGGCCCGCGAAAGACAACTTTGCCGATCTAAAGAGGCTGAAAGAAAAGTTCCCGTCCAAAGTTATCGCCGCTTCAATCATGGGGCGGAACGAGGAAGAATGGACGGCCCTTGCCGCAGAGTGCGAAGCCGCGAAAATAGACATGATCGAATTAAACTTTTCCTGCCCCCACATGAGCGAGTCGGGGCTTGGGAGCGACGTGGGGGAAAACCCGGAGCTGGCCGCGGCCTTTACAAGAGCCGCCAGAAAGGGAAGCCGCCTGCCCATGCTCGCCAAGATGACGCCCAACTTGGGCAGCGTTATACCCCCGGCGGAAGCGGCCCTTGCGGCCGGGGCGGACGGCATTGCCGCCATAAACACGGTAAAGAGTTTTTCAGGCTTCAACAGCGAAACCCTGCGAGCGCTCCTCGACGTAAACGGCAAGACCTGCGTCTCCGGATATTCCGGGAAAGCCGTTAAACCCATAGCGCTCAGGTTCATCGCGGACCTGAAGACCTGGAAAGGAACGATGAACGCGCCCATAAGCGGCATGGGCGGTATAGAAACCTGGAAAGACGCCCTGGACTTTCTGCTCCTGGGCTGCGCCAACCTTCAGGTAACAACGGCGGTCATGCAGTACGGCTGCCGCATCATAGATCAGCTCAAGCTGGGACTCCTGGGCTTTATGCGGCGGAACAATTACATGAGCGTTGCGGAACTTGTGGGCAAGGGCGCGGCGGCCTTTGCGCCGGCCAATGAGCTTGACAGGCGGAGCGTGCAGCTCGTTGTCCTTAACCGGGAAAAGTGCTTCTCTTGCGGGCGCTGTTATATTTCCTGCCGCGACGCGGGACATGGAGCCCTGAACTGGGACCCCGGGAAGCGGCTTCCCTCTGTAAACGCCGAAGCCTGCGCGGGCTGCCATCTGTGCCTGCAAGTCTGCCCTTCCGGGGCCCTGGCCCCTGGGACGCGGACGCTAAGAGCTTAATTCCGGGCCGGGAACTAAGCCTGCGACCCTACGGGTCGCCTGGAGTTTTGTTTTCCGTTCTACGGAAAACAAAACTCCCCGCACTGGTTCTTAATCCTGGGGGTTCGGCCCCCAGGCCTGGGGGGCAATTTTGGGACTTATTGTTCCAAAATCTCAGGTCTGACCCCCCTAAGCCCGCCTTCATGCGAAGCAGGATGCGCGGCTTGCGGGATGCCGTTCCAGGGACGGATTCTATGGGCTGGTATGTATATACGATAGAGAAGAAAAGTAAAAGGAGATAAGAAATGTATCAATGCGCTAAAGGCAGAGTAAGAGACAAGATAGAAAGCTTTGCCCGGTTCGGGGCCGCGGGGAACGGAGGCGTTACCAGGTTTTCCCTTTCAAAGGAAGCCCTTGCAGCGCGCCGGGAGTTTGCGGAACGCATGGCCGCCATAGGCGCTGAAATCACGACCGACGATATGGCGAATATGTACGCCGTCCTTCCGGGTTCTGAGGCGGGGCTTCAGCGCATCGTCATGGGAAGCCACGCGGATTCTGTGAGGAACGGCGGCAACTACGACGGCATACTCGGGGTTATCGCCGCAATGGAAGTCCTTGAAAGCATCGCTTTGGAAAACATACCCCACAGGCATCCGCTTGCCGCTATGATATGGACCAACGAGGAAGGCGCCCTCTACCCGCCGGCCATGATGTCATCAGGCGTTGTCTGCGGCAAATTCACCAAGGCTCTAGCCCTTGCGTCAAAGGCCGTTTTCCCGGCGGGCGGCCCGCAGTCCCGAAGCGGGACCTTCGGCGAGGCTCTTGCGGCCTCAGGCTTTGCGGGGGATGAAAAAAACCGGCTCAATCCAAAGGATTACTGCGCCATGCTTGAGCTTCATATTGAGCAGGGGCCGGTGCTGGAAGCCGCGAAGAAAACGATAGGCGTGGTTGACGGCGTTGTCGGGATGTTCAACTACCGCATTCAAACCAGGGGCCAGGCTGACCACGCCGGCACTACGCCCATGTCTTTCAGGAGGGACGCGCTGCTCGCGGCGGCTGACGCGATTAAGTGGATTCATGCGGAGCTTGATAAACTTGGGGAACAGAGCCTTGTATATACGACAGGCGAAATAATGCTGCGCCCGAATGTTCACACAGTTATCCCGGGCGAAGTTGAATTCTCCCTTGACGTCCGCCATTGGGACCCGGCGGTTCTGGCGAAAGCCCTGGAAATTGTGAAGGGCATCCCGCGGGAATTCGATAAATGCCCTGTAAGTTACAGGGAAGCCTGGTCCCGCAAACGCTGCGAGTTCGACAGTAAACTTGTCGGCCTTGTGGAGAAGAACGCCCGGGAACTTGGCTGTTCGTATATGACGATGCACTCGGGGCCGGGGCATGACGCTCAGTATGTTTCCGGTATGCTGCCCGCGGCGATGATCTTTGTCCCAAGCAGGGACGGGCGCAGCCACTGCGAGGAAGAGTTTACTTCTCTTGACGACGCATGGGCTGGAATCAATGTGGCGCTCAACACAGTTCTCGATATAGACAGAAGCTTGTAAAGGAGAAGGCGGTGTCAGAACAATCCGTAAAAACAAATCATTCCAGGTACAACCTGCAGTCCTGGTCTAAGCAGAAGGGGCTTAACCCCATCGTTATTGAAAAGGCCGAGGGAATCTATATGTGGGACCCTTCGGGGAAGCGCTACGCCGATATGTCGAGCCAGCTTGTAAACTTAAACCTTGGACACGGCAACAGGGCAATCATAGAGGCGGTAAAAAAGCAGGCGGAACAGTATTGCTACATTTCGCCGTCCTATGGAAACGAGGCCAGGGGGGAACTCGCTAAAATGATCACCGGCCTTATGCCTGACACCTTCGGCAAGGTGTTTTTTACCAACGCCGGGGCTGACGCAAATGAAAACGCCGTTAAAATCGCGCGTATGTACACAGGCCGCTACAAGGTGTTTTCCCGCTACCGCAGCTATCACGGCTCAACATTCGGCGCGGGCAGTCTGACAGGCGAGCCGCGGCGCTATCCCCTGGAGCCGGGCATCCCGGGCTTCGTTAAGTTCTTCGACCCTTACCTTTACAGGGACGGCCTCGACTTCGCTTCAGAAGAGGAAGCGGCGGCCTGGTATGTACGCCGTTTCCGCGAACAGGCGCTCTATGAAAATCCCGCCAGCATAGCCGCTGTCATCTGCGAAACCGTAACCGGCTCTAACGGCGCGATCATCCCGCCCAAAGGCTATTTTGAGGGCCTCCGCGGAGTCTGCGACGAATTCGGCATAGCGCTGATCTGCGATGAGGTGATGATGGGCTTTGGCCGCACAGGAAAGATGTTCGCTTTTGAGCATTTTAACATAAAGCCTGACATCGTAGCCTTTGCCAAGGGCGTTACCTGCGGATACGTTCCCCTTGGCGGCTGCGCCGTGTCTTCAAAGATCGCCGGGTACTTTGACGATAATTTTCTGTCCTGCGGCCTGACCTACAGCGGACACCCCCTGGGCTGCGCCGTGGGCGTCGCGGCCGTAAACTATTATACAGAACACAATATCCTTGACAACGTGAAGGCCCGGGGAGCGGAACTGTCGGCCATATTCAAAAGCTTCATGGAAAAACACCGCTGCGTAGGAGATGCGCGCAGCATTGGTCTTTTCGGCGCGGTGGAACTGGTGAGGGACCGCGCTTCCAGGGAGCCGCTTGTCCCTTACGGAAAGGACCCGGAAGGAATTATGAAAAACATAAACGGCGAACTTGCCAAACGCGGCTTTATGACATACACTCACGAAAATATGATCCTTGTCGCCCCGCCTCTTATCATCACAGAAGAACAGTTGGCTGAGGAGGCGGCGGTATTGGATGAAGTTCTTTATATAGCGGATAAGATGATATGATGAATTACTATATGCCCACAAAGATAGTGGGAGGCGAAAACTGCCTTGTTGAAAACGCGCCGCTTTTGAAGGAACTGGGGAAGAAGGCCCTGCTCGTTACAGGCCGTACTTCGGCAAAAAAGAACGGTTCCCTTGAAGATGCGGTGAAGGCCCTGGAAAGCAACGGCCAGGGCTACGCCCTCTTTGATCAGGCGCCGGCAAACCCAAAGCCTGAGTGCGCCTATGAAGCCGCGGCCCTTGCCCGGCGCGAGGCCTGCGATTTCGTGATCGCTCTGGGAGGCGGCTCTCCCATGGACCTGGGCAAGGCGGCGGCGGCCCTCGCGGTGAACTCCATCCCCCCAGACAGCCTGTTTACAACGCCCATTGCCAAAGCCCTGCCCTTGGCCGCCGTCCCAACTACGGCAGGCACCGGCTCGGAAGTGACCCAGTACGCGATCCTTACCAATGACGCCGCTCAGTCGAAATCTTCCCTTTCATCCCCCGCGCTTTTCCCCCGCGCCGCCTTCCTGGACGCCCGCTATCTTTTGACGCTGAGCCGGAACGCCAGTATCAACACGGCGCTGGACGCCCTCTCTCATGCGGTTGAGGGTATGCTGGGCGCGCGGGCGTCGGCCTTTACCGATGCGGCCGCGAAAAGCTGCGTCAGGACTTTTGCCGAATGTCTTCCCGCTCTCAAATCAGGCCGCCTTGAGGACCCGGCAGTGCGGGAAAAGCTGCTCTACGCCGCGGCCCAGGCCGGCATGGTCATCGCCAATACCGGAACCATTGTGGTTCACGCCATGGGCTATTCCTTAACCTATTTCAGAAACATTGATCACGGCAGGGCAAACGGCCTCCTCCTTGGGGCCTACCTCAGAGTCGTTCAGAGGAAAGAGAAAACTGTAGGCGCGGACCGGGTAGGCGGGATACTCGACGCCCTGGGCATGAAAAGCCTTGACGAATTTGACGCGGCGTTGGACGCCCTTCTGGGCGAGCGGGAAAAATTCAGCGCCGCCGAAATCGAACAATACGCGGAAACGGCGATTCACGCCAAACACATCGCCAACAGCGCTGTCATGCCTGACAAGGCGGATTTGCTTGAGACCCTGAGCCGCTCTCTTTCAGGCTGTGAATAACCCTTTACACCGGCGGTGAATAGCGTTTGCAGATCTCAAAGTCATAAAGTCCCCGCTATGTGGTTTTGATCCCGCAAAAATTTTCAAACTAAAACCCTCCAAACAGCGTAACGGCCAGCCGGGGCATATTCTTAAGCTATTTAACTTTGTCGTAATACCTTTTATGATTAAATTGATATAAAGCGCGGACTGCCGCACGGGAAACGAATCTTATGGAGACAAGCATGAGCGATTTTGGATTTGAAGACCCCAACAAGAAAGGTAAACAGAATTCCGGCCCTCAATTCCCTTTTGGAGGGCCAAAGCTGCCTGACGGCAGGCTGCCTGACCCTAAAGGCTTCGGCGGCTGGAAGTTTTCAGCCATATACATCCTGATCATCATCATTGGGATGAGCCTTTTTAATTACGTATTCCTGAACAAGGTAAATAATACTATTGATTTCTCGGAATTTAAGGCTAAGATCGCTTCCGGGGAGATAAAGCGAGTGGAACTGTCGGATTCCTATTTTACAGGCTATACCTCCCAGAAGCTGGATCCGCCGCCTGATACCTTGCTGCGGAATCCTTACCGCAAAGCGCTGAACACAGCCTACAGGACGGTTCCCATAGGCGATCCGGATATCATCAAGCTCATGGACGAAAAGGGAGTTTCGTATTACGCGGTTTCCAGGGAAGGAAGCGCGGTTCTCAACATAATTTTTAGCTGGGTGCTTCCCATAGCCTTCTTTCTTTTTATATGGCGGTTTTTGCTGAAGAGGCTGGGCGCTATGGGGGGTAATGTGCTTTCCGTTGGGCAGAACCGGGCGGTCATTGTGGCGGAAGGGGATATTACTACCCGCTTCAACGATGTGGCCGGGGTGGACGAGGCCAAGGAAGAGCTTGTGGAGGTGGTGGACTTCCTGCGGAACCCCAAAAAGTACACGGATATTGGAGGGAAAATACCAAAGGGGGTGCTTCTCGTCGGGCCGCCCGGTACGGGGAAAACCCTTCTGGCCAGAGCTGTTGCCGGGGAGGCGGGAGTGGCTTTCTTCCGCATGAGCGGCGCCGACTTTGTGGAGATGTTCGTGGGCGTTGGCGCCGCCCGTGTGCGGGATCTGTTCAAGCAGGCCCGGGAGAAGGCCCCGTGCATCATCTTTATTGACGAACTGGATGCCATTGGCAAAAGCCGCATCAACAATATTGCCGGGGGAAACGACGAGAGGGAGCAGACTCTGAATCAGCTTTTGGTGGAGATGGACGGCTTTGACGCCACAAGCGGCCTTATCATTCTGGCGGCTACCAACAGACCGGACGTGCTGGACCCGGCGCTGCTCCGGCCCGGGCGCTTTGACCGCCAGGTTCTCGTGGACCGGCCCGATCTTAAAGGCCGGGAAGAGATTCTTAAAATACACTCCAAGGGCGTAAAGCTGTCCCGGGCTGTGGATTTATCGGTAACCGCCAGGATAACTTCCGGCTTCTCCGGCGCGGACCTTGCCAACATTGTGAATGAGGCGGCGCTGCTCGCTGTGCGGGCCGGCAGAAAGCAGGTGGAGCAGCGGGACTTTGACGAAGCAATAGAAAAGACCGTGGCGGGCCTGCAAAAGAAAACCCGGGTGCTTAAACCGGAGGAGCGGAAGCTGACGGCCTATCACGAAGCGGGGCACGCTCTTGTGGCGGCCTTTACCCCCAAGGCCGATCCGGTTCAGAAAATTTCGATAATTCCCCGGGGCTTTGCCCTGGGTTATACCCTGCAGATGCCCGTGGAAGACAGGTATACGGTAACTCAGTCGGATCTCCTGGGGAAGATAGACATACTTCTTGGGGGCCGCATCGCCGAGGAGATGATTTCAGGAGAGTTCTCTACCGGCGCGGCCAGCGATCTCACCAAGGCCACGGACATAGCCCGGAAGATGATCACCGATTACGGCATGAGCGAACGGTTCCGCCATGTGGCCCTTACTTCACGGGGTATGGGCGCCGGCGGCCCGGAACGTCAGGAGCCTGTATTTCAACGGGAATACGCGGAGAGCACTCAACAGTATGTGGACGAAGAAATCGCAAAGATTATCAACGAGCGTTACGCCGTGGTTAAGGAGACGCTTGCACAGAAGCGGAACCTTCTGAATGCGGTGGCTGAAAAACTGCTGGAACAAGAAACCCTGGACGAGAAAGAATTTAAGGCGCTTACAGACCTGCCGGACGCAGTATTTTAGCCCTCTTGTCCAATCACCTTTTGTCACGAAAGGTAAAAGGCAAGAGAGCATTTTATTCATATTGAGAATTTAATACCCCGCCGGAAACATCGGAAACGCGGAAACATCGGAAACATCGGAAACATCGGAAACATCGGAAACATCGGAAACGAAGTTTCCGCGTTTCCGCGTTTCCGGCGAACAACTCTATTAAAAATCTTGCAACCCGTGCGGACCTGCGGTGAGTTTTGGGAACCCTGCGGTTCGTAGAACCGCGGTTCGTAGAACCGATGGTTCCCTTGGAGTTTTGCGGGCTGTTATGAAGGTGAAGGATTTTTCTAATTCCGCAAAACTCCCCGGATTTATCCCGTGGAACCAGCCGTCCTGAAATCAATGCGGGGAGTTTTTTGACCTCTCAAAAAAAGTTCACATTCGCGAAGGAAGTCAAAAAACTCCAAGAGACCCG
>JAITSE010000020.1 GCA_031288005.1 Treponema sp. | reverse complement strand
TGGTAACCAATGATAAAACAATGAACGGTGACCGGTTCAAGACACTCTATAAGAAACGGTGGAGTGTTGAGGTATATCATGAAAGTATAAAACAAAATACGAGTATAGGGAGTTCGCCTGCGCATACTGAGAGGACGCAAAGCAATCATGTATTTGCGTCAATATACGCATATGCAAAATTAGAGTTAGCAAAACTCAAGCACGGTTACAATCACTTTGCGGTAAAATCACAGATTTACCTGGCATCATTGAAGAGGGCGATGGAATTACTGTCTGCTTTTAACCTGGGGGATAATGGCGTTCTTGCGTAACTTGAGTTATATATACTAAATACTAATAGGGGTCTACAAAGGTTTTGGGTATTAAAGCTTCGTCTAACTATAGACTTGTTCAGTAACCGGGTTTGTGCTGAAACTTATGTTTCCAGCGTTTCTGATGAACAACTTTAGTGTTAAAAATTAATATGCCGTGTCCATTAATTGCGATGTTGGTGATATTACATTTGTCATATTTACCTATGAGAAATTTTTTCTGCGCCATATCATATATATGAACCTGATTCCAAAGTTCCTTGCTTTTATGAGGGAATGCTTGTTTCCCGGAGGCTGTGCCATTTGCGGGCGCATTCTTCTTGACGGAGAGGAATCCATGTACAGTCTGTGCGGGGACTGCATGACATTGTTTACGGTGAATGCTGAGCCGCGCTGCCCCTCCTGTGGCAGGCCATTAATTTTCGGGCAAGGGCCGTGTCTTTCATGCCGAAAACAGGCGCCGTTCCATTTTGACGGCGGGTTTGCACTCTACCCTTATGCTGGAAAACACCTGGAACTGCTCAGGGCCTATAAATTTGACGGGTTTCATTCCTTGGTAAATTTTTTAGTTTTGCGTTTGCTTGATATTTTTTTTCAGTTTCCGTCAGGAGAATTCTCCTCTTTCTCCTGGGTGCCTGTGCCGCCTCGTCCTGGCAAGATTAGAAAGACAGGCTGGGATCAGTCGTCATATTTAGCCCGGCGTCTTGATCGGCTCTACAGACGCGGCTACAACGGCGCAACTAGTATTTCAGCAGATAGTATATACCTCCCTGTATGCTCCTGCCTGAAACGACTCCCGTCAAAAACACAAAAAGAACTTAACCAGAAAGACAGGAGACGCAATCTGAAAGGCAGAATTATCCGCGCCGGGAATGTGCCTCGCAGAGTACTGCTTTTTGACGATGTGATAACCACCGGTTCTACCCTGGATGCCTGTGCTGAAATTCTTAAAAAGAACGGGGTGGAAAAGGTTTATGCCGTGAGTCTGTTTTATAGGCAGTGATCTGTCGCGTTCAGAAGTTCCAAGGACTGGAAATCTACGAACCGGTGAGCTGGTTCATGGGTATTAAACCCTTTGCTGTGAATAAACATATCTGCCGGATTCATCTGGTAAGTGCAGCGCTTCGGTTTTCTATACTTCTCTTCATCCCTAGAGTGATAGGTTTTACGAAAATATGATTTCGTTCTCGACGCTTCATTTACAAGTTTATGCAAGGTGTTTTCAAGGCCGCTGTTATATGTAAGGCTCCTTTAAGGAGGTCCGGGGGGCCTTGATCCCCCGGCGGGGGCGTTACGGGGGGCAAGGCAGGCCGCTTTCGCGGCCATCAGAAACCCGTTGAGGGGGGTGGTGGAGGCCCGTAGGGCCGGAACCAGGGGGGAGACTTCCCCCTCCTAAGTACGCCTCACATTTTCTTTGCTGACTGCCTCTTAGTGTAAAAACTGAATTTTTTGCGTTTATGGGATTTTCCGCTTATAGCGATGACGCCTCATTCCCGGTATACTAGCGCCAAAGAGGGAGGAAAGAATTTTCAGTGTACGCGCTTAAACGGCTATCCGAATCAGCCATAGAGAAACTTCGCTCGGAGATCATTGACGCCGGAGGAAACGAGATCTTCGCCCTGGGATACTTGAACGATGCCGGAGTCGTGGATTCCGTCGATGTTCTGGCCCGGGGAAACGAGGGGGCGGTTCTGGCCCTGGATGCCCGGCATGAGGCTGCGGAGCAGAGGGACGGCGCGCCTTCCGCGGATGTCCTCATCCACAATCATCCTTCGGGCTTCCTGACCCCCAGTGATAATGATCTTGCTATAGCCGGCAGGGCAGCCGAGGGTGGGACCGGGTCCTTCATCATTAACAACGAAGTCACCCAGGTCTATGTGGTGGCCGAGCCTGTCCGCAGGCGGAAACGGAAGAACCTCGACGCCGATAAGATTTGCGCGGCCCTGGAAACTGGGGGGGCCATTGCCCGGCGGCTCCCCGCCTTTGAGCCTCGTCCGTCCCAACTGGGCCTTATGCGCCTGGTCGTCAAGACTTTCAACGACGGCGCTTTGGCAGCCGCCGAGGCGGGGACCGGGGTGGGGAAGTCCTTCGCCTACCTCCTCCCCGCCATGACCTACGCCCTGGACAACGATGAGCGTATTGTTATTTCCACCGCTACCATAAACTTGCAGCAGCAGCTTTACGAGAAGGACATCCCCCTGGTGGCCGCCGGCTTGGGCAGGACGGTTAAGGCGGTCCTGGTGAAGGGCCGGGGGAATTATCTCTGCCGGCGGCGTCTGGAAGATGCTATCAGGGAGCCTGCCATAGACGAGGACGAGAACCGTGCCGTCCAAGCCATTGCCGAATGGGCGGACACTACCAGGACCGGAAGCCGCTCGGACTTGTCCTTCCTGCCTGTCGACAGCGTCTGGTCCCGGGTCTGTTCCGAAGCGGATCTCTGCATGGGGATGCGCTGTCCCGAACGGGAACGGTGCTTCGTCTTTTCCCTCAGAAAGGAGTGTGCCGACGCCCGTATCCTGGTGGTGAATCATCACCTGCTTTTCGCGGACCTGGCCGCCCGTAGCCAGGGAGCGGGGTACGACAATACCGTGGTGCTGCCTCCCTACCGGCGTATCATCATAGACGAGGCCCATACAATGGAGGGGGCGGCCACGTCCTTCTTTTCTCAGGAGTTCAGCCGTCCCGGCGTCTTCCGTCAGATTGGGCGGCTGTACCGTAAGCGCCGCGCCCGGCGGTCCGGGCTCCTGTTGCGCTTGGCGAGTCTCGCTGCGGGCAATCTGGATGAAGACGCCTTCCTGGGAAAACCCCTGGAGGCGATCCGGCGGATACGTGAGGCCGCGGAGGTTCTGGACGCGAACGCCCAGGAACTCTGCCGGGCGGAGGGAACGTTCCGGTTCACGCCCGCCCGGGAAGAGGCTGTTTCGGCGGTTCTGATCCCCCATTTGCAGGACCTGCGACGGCATATCCTCTCCCTGGCGGACCACGTGCGGGACATCCTCGAGAACTTTCAGGGCGAGAATGCCGAAGACCCGTCTGTTTGGGAGATCAAGGCGGTAATACGCCGGCTTGAAACCATAGCCGGCGTCTGTTCTTCCTTGGTGGAATACCGGGACCATCCCGGCGAGGTGATGTGGCTGGAGCGGCATAGCGGCGTGTCGGGCAGCGACTGGGTGGGGTTTAACGTCACGCCTATAGACGTGGCCCCTTCCCTGCGGGACGCCTTGTTTGAACCGAATAAGACGGTGATCTGCGTGTCCGCCACTCTTACCGTAGCGGGGACAGACCCGGAGTCTCCTGGTTTTGGGGATTCTTCAGGGGCCGGGACTTCTTTGGCCTCTCAGGATACGGAAAATGTTCCGGCGGCATTTGCCTATTGGAGCGGACGGTCTGGTTTCAGCCTGGTACACTCTGCGGCAAAACCGGCGGTTTCACCGAGGGAAGCGCTCTTTGGCTGGTTTCCATCGCCTTTTCCCTACGCCCGGTCCGTCCTCCTAGCAGCGCCCCGGGACGCCCCTCTCCCGGAGGAGGCCGGTTACCGCGCCTTTGTGGACAAAGCGGTAACGGCCCTGGTGGAAACCGCCGGGGGTTCTGCCCTCATCCTCTTTACCTCCTACGAAGCCCTGCGGAGCGCCTATGCCGCCGCCCGGTCTGTTCTGGAAAGGCAGGGAATACGCTGCCTGAAACAGGGGGATGATGACCGGAGCCGCCTCTTGCAGAACTTTCTTTCCGACAAGGCCAGCGCGCTCTTCGCCACCGATTCTTTCTGGGAAGGCATTGACGCCCCGGGGGACACCCTTCGCCTGGTGATACTCTGCCGCCTACCCTTCAAGGCCCCCACCGACCCCGTCCTTGAGGCCCGCTGCGAAGCTCTGGAAAACCGCGGGGGCAACTCCTTCATGGAACTTTCCCTTCCCGAATCGGTGATGAAGTTCAAGCAGGGCTTTGGCCGGCTGATGCGCCGGTCCAGCGATCGCGGGGTAGTGGCGGTCCTGGACGGACGCATCCTTCGCAAGCGCTACGGCGTATACTTCCTCCGCTCTCTCCCCAAAACCCGCACCAGTTTCGCGGATTTCAACACGGTGCTCAAGCAGACGGAGGAATTTTTTTCCAAAAAAATATAAATTTTGCGTATGGAATCCCTCCGTTGAGTTCGTCTCCAAGACTAGAATGCTAATAGGCTGGAGCGAAAGCTCCCTTTGAATGAATCGATTGCCGGAATACCCGTCTGCATCCGTGTTTAGCCCGAGAGCGCTTTCTGGCGGTACGCCATACCGTATAATATATGGGAATATGCGGGAATTTTTTGCCCTTGCTTTGTCCACTTCGCATCCTTGACACAGAAATTTGGTTTCTGTATATTAAAAATTATCTGCGGCTGTCGTATAACGGCTATTACCCCAGCCTTCCAAGCTGGAGACGAGGGTTCGACTCCCTTCAGCCGCTTTACGGCTAATTAATTATAAAACAAAATACTCCGTTCGCTTGCGGCGGGATTGTCGATTAAAAGAATATTTTTATATCAAAATATTGCTATTATTTTGGCGGATTTTAAATCCCCTATGATTTTTTCGTTATTTTTGTCAAAAAATTCTTGTTTCATGGAGAATATTCTTATGATATAGTTCAATCATCTTATATCTTACCTATTTTATGGAGGAATGAAAGTATGAAAAGAGTTTTTGCGGTTTTAGTAGTTTTTTGTACGCTTAGTACCCTAGCTTTTGCTGGCGGCGGCGGACAGTCAGGCAGCGGAGCGGGTGCGGCTTCCGGTTCCACCCTTATTGGTATCGCTATGCCGGAAACCCACCTTGAGCGTTGGCAGAAGGACGGCGCTGCCCTTAAAGGGTATGCGGAAAGCAAAGGATACAGGGCGGAAGTAGCCTTTGGTGATGCGGACCAAGCCGTGCAGAACAGGCAAATCGAAGGTTTTCTGACCCAGGGAGCCAAGCTCATTGTTGTTGGCAATGTAAATGACGGGGTAGGTTCCGCCATTTCCGCAGCCGCCAGGGATAAGGTTGCGATTATCGCGTATGACCGGCTCATTATGAATTCCGGTGATTATGATTATTACATTACGTTTAACAACTTTAAGGTCGGCCAATTTCAGGGCCAGGGCATTGAGCAAGCGCTGAATCTGAAATCCGCCACTGCCGATAATCCCAAGTACATTACTCTCTTTGCCGGATCCCCCACTGATAACAATGCAAAGTTCTTTTTTGATGGCAGTATGGATATTCTTAATCCCTATATTGACAAAGGTGTACTCAAAGTTGTGGGACCCTATCCCAAGACATCCGCTGACAATGCCAATTTTTTACGAATCTCTACTGAAAATTGGCAGGCCAATGTCGCCAAGACCAGGATGGAAAACCTCCTCGCCAACGATGCGAGGGATGTTGTTCTTGATGCGGTTTTAACGCCCAACGACGCCATTGCGCGGGCTGTAATCGAAGCGTGTCTTGCGGATGCCAAGTATGCCAGCAAACTTCCGGTGACTAGCGGCCAAGACGCTGAATTCGACTCCGCCTTGTCTATAAAGAATGGTCAGCAGTATATGACTGTGTTTAAAAACACCACTAAGCTTGCCGAAGCTGCCATCATTCTGGCGGATCAGATTCTTAAGGGCCAGGCGCCCAGCGTTCCCGGTGCGGAACTTGCTTCCGGCAGTCTCACCAGTATCGGCGATACTGGTAAGAAAACGGTAAAGGCATACCTGCTTGAACCGATACTTGTTACTAAGGATAATCTTTCCGTAGTGTTGGATGCCAAGTACTATACCGACGCTGAAACAGCGCGGTTGAAATAAGTTTTTCTACCAAGCTTTTAGGATGGAACGGCAGGTTAAACTGCCGTTCCATTTATATTGGAGCTGATATGGCTGATGAATATATTCTGGAAATAGAAAATCTAACCAAGGAATTTCCGGGTGTGCGGGCCCTTGATAGAGTGAAACTGAAAGTCAAAAAAGGCGAGATTCATGCTGTTTGCGGGGAAAACGGCGCCGGGAAGTCTACCTTGATGAGCGTTATCAGCGGTGTTTATCCTAAAGGCTCCTATGAGGGCAAGGTTTTTTATAAGGGGAGTGAGACCCATTATCACAGCGTAAAAGATAGTGAAAAAGAAGGGCTTGCCATTATCCATCAGGAATTGGCGTTAAGCCCCTATCTTTCGATTTATGAAAATATTTTTCTTGGGCATATGAAGACCCGGCTTGGTATAATCAACTGGGATTATTATATAAGAGAATCAAAACAATATCTTGATCGGGTAGGACTTAATGAAGATCCCGCTGTTGTTGTAAGCAAGCTGGGGGTCGGAAAGCAACAACTTGTTGAAATTGCTAGGGCGCTTTCTAAAAAAGTTGAACTTCTTATTCTTGATGAGCCGACATCTTCCTTGAACGATGACGAAAGTGACAAGCTTCTGGAGCTTATTCTTGAATTTAAACGTCAGGGTATCACTTCGGTGATGATTTCTCACAAATTAAAAGAAGTACTTAAGGTAGCGGATACGGTTACTATAATTCGAGATGGTAAATCAATTTCCGCCTGGGAAGTAAAGCGGGATAATCTAACAGAGGAAATGATAATCAAGGATATGGTGGGTCGGGATCTCAGCCACTATTTTCCCGATAGGACATCTGTGTTGGGCGATACGGTTATGGAGGTGCGGAACTGGACCGTATACCATCCCGAATACCATACCATTAAAGTTGTAGATAATGTTTCTTTTTATTTGCGTAAAGGGGAAATCTTGGCGTTCTGTGGGCCAATGGGTGCGGGACGCACGGAACTCATGATGAGTATTTACGGCAAGTCCTATGGTTCCCGCAGTGAAGGGGAGGTTTTTCTTAACGGACAAAAAGTAGAGTTAACGACTGCAAAAAGCGCCATTGACGCTGGGTTGGGATATATTTCCGAAGACAGAAAGAATTTGGGACTTATTCTGATTCAGGATATTAAGACAAATATTTCAAGTTCCAGTTTACAGAAGATTTCAAAATTCGGCGTTGTGAACAGCCAGCAGGAAATTAAAGAAGCAGAAAAGTATCGTGAAGAACTCCGAATCAAAACGCCGTCTGTAAATCAGCTTACCCGGAATCTTTCTGGCGGCAATCAGCAAAAAGTAGTAGTGGGCCGAACCCTTATGGCGAACCCGGATATTTTTATAGTCGATGAGCCGACCAGGGGCATTGATGTTGGCGCAAAATCGGAAATTTACGAGATTCTTAACAATTTGGTGCGTCAAGGAAAGAGTGTCATCATGATTAGCTCTGAATTGCCAGAAGCGCTGGGCATGGCTGACAGGATCTATGTAATGAACGAAGGTAAAATAAAGGGTATGCTTATGCGCAATGAGGCAACCCAGGAAAAAATAATGCATATGGCCTTGGTAGGATAAGGATGATGCAGAAAAAAACAAGGAGAGGAATATGAGCGATCAGAAGACGGCCGTCAAAGCAGACATCGCTTCAATTATAAAAAACAATATTCGTAGTTATACTATGTTTATCATACTGTTTCTGATAATGATTGTATTTGGTTTTTTGACTAAATGGATCAATTTTGGTTCTAGGAATATTACCTATATTTTTATTCAATATAGTTATGTGCTTATTCTCGCAACCGGAATGGTTCAGGTTATGATAGTTCAGGGTATAGACCTCTCGGTTGGTTCGATATGCGCTTTTATCGGAGCTATAAGCGTCATGCTTTATAATGTCGGCGTGGGAATGCCGGTTGCTTTATTGACAGCTCTTGTTTTGGGGTTGGCTATAGGCGCTTTCCACGGAGTGTGGGTCGCTTATGCGGGTATGCCGGCCTTTGTTGTGACCCTTGCGGGTATGTTGCTTTTTCGAGGTCTAACTTACATCATTACCAATGTATCTCCGGTAACTCCCCACGATGACGGTTATAAACAGATTGCTTCAGGCATGGTGAATATTCCAGGGTTGGAAATTCATAATGTTGCCATTTTTGGTCAGCAGGTAGAGACCGTTTACCTTACAGCTATTCTTGCTGGTATAATTGTTATAGTGCTGTTTATTATTTCAGAGATTATCTCTCGTCAGAATAAAATCAAGAATAACTTTGATGTTACCCCACCGTTAGCATTTGTAGGTAAAATCGTGCTGATTAGCGTATTGATACTTTTCTTTTGTGAACGGTTTGCAACATACCGTGGGCTTCCTTCGGTAGTAGTTGTGTTGGGTATTACTGTCATGGCTTTTCATTTTGTCCTTAAAAACACTGTTCTTGGCCGGTATATCTATGCGGTAGGCGGCAATCCACGTTCTGCAAAACTTTCGGGGATCAATTCCGAGCAAGTGGTTTTTATTGTATTCTGTATTGCTGGTTTTTTGACGGGCCTTGCCGCAGTGGTATCTACCGGGTATATGAATTCCGCCCTGCCTCAAGCTGGAAATCTATTTGAAATGGATGCGATTGCCGCCTGTTATATAGGCGGAGTTTCCGCCTCTGGAGGTATTGGAACTGTGGTTGGCGTCATCGTTGGCGGGCTTGTCATGAGCGCCATAAACAACGGAATGTCCCTTATGAATTTGGGTCAACACTATCAGTATGTGGTCAAGGCTATGATAGTGCTTCTAGCTGTGTTTTATGATGTATACAGTCGGCGCAAAGCCGGGTTGGGTTAATATTTTCACTTTCAGATTTAATCTCCGGGGGGTTTAATTCCCCGCCCCTCTGGGGCGTAAAACTGGGGGTGTGGGGGATTTGTTCCCCCACATACGCAAAGTTTTCAAGGTGAAATCTTCAATACCCCGCGGC
>JAITSE010000028.1 GCA_031288005.1 Treponema sp. | reverse complement strand
ATCCTTGAAAGCGATGATCACGCCGAACATGGGCAGATAACAAAAGAGGATGTACCACACCGCGGTCGGCAGCGCCAAAAGGGAAAACTGGAGGTCGTCTTTCGTCCACTTTTTTTTATACGCCGATTCTTTTTTCATACTCAAAAACATTTTTTATAGCGATATATCAAATCTAGGCCATGTATTATTGTTGTCAACACAGACAGGGGTATAATCAGCGGCAGGCTGTTATGAATTAATGTATTTTCTTAAGCTTTATCATGCTCCCTCTGGCAAAAGATGGAAACATCATACGCCGGCGCTATTCTAAAGCCGGCTTATGAGCTGAATTCTGAGACAGGAAGCTCAAAATCCCAAAAAAAGTGTAAAGTAAATTCCCTTTATACCGATATATAAAATGTCGGGAGTATAGTTCCCCTCCCAAATCACTATACTTCCGATTGCCTCAAGGGCAGGGCCGGTGCAAAAACCGGCCTTTTTTTATTTAGGGCGAAGACCTTCAATGCCCCCTTGCCGGATATTTAATCATTCTTTATACTTAATTTGGTGATTGAACTTAAGTTTCGCAGAATCCAAAGTTCATACCAACTGAGTTACTGAACAAGACTATTAGCATAAGTTCCGGAGGAAACAGAATGAAACGCCCTTTTTTCATTGTCCTTATTGGTTTTTTTGCAGCGGTTTTACCGGTTGCCGCCCAGGAACAGCCTGGACAGCCGCAGGCGGATAAAAAAATTTCAGAGTATTATTACGTCAATACCACGGTAGAAAAAATATACCCCTACCGCAAAGGTTACATTATTCAATACCGGAAAGGACCCATGGGCATTGGCCGGCTCTATCTGCCGTATGAATGGTTTACCGAAGCCGGCAACAAGGGCGAAGTAGTCCCTATTGCGTCCAGCAAAGAGTGGCCTTCCCTTTCAATTTACTATAAAAACGGAGAATTTAGCCACGTTCGCCTTTACGTCAGGCGTTATTCTCATCAAAGCTGGGGAAATATCCCACTAAACCTCAATCTGGATAGTTATTTTGAAAATGTCAGCGGCGTCCGCCTGGAATATTAATGGCGGCTCCTGTCCCGGTTCCTCAAAAATTACTTGATTTTATTCAAGAAGGAACAAAATTCTTAGTCGCCGGCCACCATGAACCTGACGGCGACTGCGTAGGAAGCCAGATGGCCCTTGTTTCGGCGCTGAAACGTCTCGGCAAGGAGGCGATCCCATGTTCCGCAGGTCCTTTCAAGCGTACTGAGATTGCCTCTCTTGCGGACCGGTTCCTTAACCAAATCGGGGAAAAGGAACGGGAGAGCAGCCGGGTCATCATCGTGGACTGCGCCGCGGCGAATCGTACCGGCAGCTTGGAAGAATCTCTCAAAGGACTTCCCCTGGCAGTCATAGACCACCATGCCACCAACAGCGAAGCTTCGCCGGGGACGGTGATATTCCTGGATGCCGAAGCGCCTTCAGTTACCTTTATGGTTCTGGAACTCATAGAAGCCCTCGGCCTTACCCCGACTCAGGAAGAAGCTAAATTCCTCCTTTTCGGTCTCTGCACGGATACCGGATTTTTCCGCCATGTGGACGCCGGGGGATCCGGAACTTTTGCCTGCGCATCGCGGCTGATACGGGCCGGCGCAAACCCTAAAGCCGTGTTCAGGAGTATCCACGGCGGGAAAAGCCTCGGTTCCCGCATACTCCTGGGCCGCATTCTTTCCAGGGCAGAAACCTATTACGAAGGAAAACTCGCCTTTTCATACGAGACGTATGAAGATACCCAAAAATTCGGACTCGATGGACGGGATTCCGATAGTTTGTACCAATTGCTGCAATCCATTGACGGCGTTGAAGCCATAGCGATAATACGGCAAGAAAGCGCCGCAGAATGTACTGTGGGCCTGCGAAGCCTGGACAGGATCAATGTAGCGGAAATCGCCGCTCTTTTCGGTGGCGGGGGGCATAAAAACGCCGCCGGCATCAAAATTGCCGGAACTATCGAAAAACTCAAACCCAAATTGATAGGCGCCTTTGAAAATTATCTTGGCTAATGCCCGTCTACGGTGGACCTGCGATTCAACAAAGTTTTTACTGCCAAAACAGGGGTTTTGTGAAACATCGTTCCGAAGAAGCGCTGCCAGGGCTGACAAAAAGGCAGTTGTTCGGCAACCAGAGTTATCGACCAACTACAATAATTGGTATAATGGACTTATTCAACAACCTATTCCAATGAACCCTATCGGATTCGGGTTGCGGAAACATCGGAAACTTGTTCCCGCGGTTCCGACGAACAAGTCTAATATTCATTTTCCCAAATTTATTTCTTCAGACTTTTTAAAGTACGCTGCGTCCCGGAAAAGACGAGACATTATCCATTCCGCAAGAGTATAAACATACGGGGAGCCGGATACTACGGCGGTCCGCTTCCCAGTTTCACCTTCTCCCTCTAGGAAGAAGGGGCCAACCTTGACGGTGCGGGTCGAGCCGTCTCCAAGTTCAATATGCACACTCCCTTCGTTAAACACCGGTTCATCAACAGTCATGGATGTAACAAAACCGTCTCCTTCGGCATCGATGATGTTCCTTATGTAGGCATCCACTTTAGAAATATCAATTTCATCCACCCCCACCCCTTCTATCGCCCAGCCCTGACCGCTTTTCGTGATGAGAAAAGGAGGGACGGGGGCGTCTTCGCCGGAAGCGGGAGGAACCGCCACGGAAACCCGCTGCACCATGTCCAAAGACAGAGCGCCGGTCCCTTCCTGTGGAAAGAGTCTAAGGTTGTACCAGGCGGAAGGAGCGGGCGAAAGGTACGCTGTGAATTTGTTTTCCCCGGAGCGGACTTCGTTTTGGCCGTTTTTCCTCAGGTACACTTCCCTGCCTGTAGCGTCTGCCCCGCCCACCAGGAGATCCAACAGAGGCGCTTCTCCCGCGCCGTTCCGGACCACAATATGGGAGGCGTCCTCACCAACTCCAAGCCGCTCTTGGGAGGAAACGGCGCTGCCCCGCAGAGGATACGCGCCCCGACTGGTAATAAGGCGCAGCAGGTCTGCGATCCGTCCTTGTTTGGCGGGATATTCCTTGCCGTCGGTCTCCACATACCACAAAGCGTTCCGGCTGACCAGCGCAAGCGTCTCGCCTCCCTGGGAAATTTCAATCCTGCCGGCTTGCTCCGCCAGTTTCGATTCCAGCCAAGTATAAGCGGAACTCCGGGAATTTAGCCGTTCCGGAGCCAGAATAAAAGTCCCGGCATAGATTAGGGCCAGGGTTGCCGTTATTATAGATAAAATTAAAACTTTCCTGTTATAAGTCATTATTTGCCCTCCCCGGTGTTTACTTGAGCGTCTTCCCTGATAGCCCGACGCCGTCTCAGCGCAAAGAGCAACCCCGCCACAATCACCGCCATAGGAATAATAATTACATTGAACGTCCTGACAAAAGATATGGCGGCGAGACGCTTTTCAGACTCGGTTATCTTTTCAAGCCGGCCCGTCTGGGCACCGCGATTCCGGATAGCAATGATGTCGTCATCATTGCATAACCAGTCGGCAACCTTGATGAGAAAGTTCAAATCAAGCTGACGATCCCTTGTGAACATGAGGGAAGCAATATCCGTATCGCCGATAACTACGATGCGGGCTTCAGCGGATGCGGCCACAGGGTCCGGCAGTTCTTCGCTGCTCCCTTCCCGGACCGGCTTTGCCTTACCCGCAAACCAAGAGGGGAATTTTCCAGCCAGGGCTGCGGCTAATACCTTCGCTCCTTTGGTTTCTTCCATTTCCAGAATGAAGGCGGCGCTCATATCGGGATTGACCTGAAAGTCTTTGGTTTGCAGCCAGGCTTCGGGGGTGCTGCTAAAAAGGACGGCGGCATCAATACCATCCGGAGGATTAAGTTCCAGCGGACTGGGCCAGTACAAGTCCGCCCCCGCGAAGGAAGCGCTTATGGGATGTTCGGGATTGCCGTTCTGCGCCGCAACCGATATCCAGAAAGGATAGCGGATCATACGGTACTCCATGAAACCGCCCCGTCCGCCGGTCTGATAAGACAGAGTTTGAGACGTACGGTCCAAAATCAGGACCGGTTTAACCTGGGCGCCGTAAGAAGCGGTCATGGCCAAAAGTCCCTGATCCTTGAGTTCCCTAACTGCGATATTGCTGGTTTGGGTATCCACAAACACCCCCTCCAGGGCGAAAAGCGCCTTCCCGCCTCCCTGGATGTACCGGTCTATGCGGTACAGTGCCCAATCATCCAGGTCCTCCATGCCGCCCAGGACGAACAAAGCCGGCAGAGTATCGGCGATTTCTTCCCCCGCGCCTATGTTCCGCACCCGGAACCCCGCCTGGACAAGGGCCTGGTCAAGATACCCGTAATTAGTCGACCACTGCTTTCCGGCGTCTCCGACAATGACCCCCACTTCCCGCTCCGTGTCCCGCACCAGGGAACGGATGCGGCTGGTCAAATCGTATTCCAGGGTTTCCAGGGAAAACACCACGGGAAGCACCTCGGTCCTGTCCAGGTACTCGATAAGAATACCCGTGTAAACCGTAGCGAGTTGGACTTCGTCCCGTTCGACGATCTCAATCTGCTGGCCCTGTATGCCCAGGCGTTCCACTTCTTCCGCCAGATTGGCCTTAGCCGGGTCCTTCACGGTGAGGCGTATACGCCCCCGTGAATAGGCGGCGTATTCCCGGAGCAGATCGGCAATCTCTCCGGGGATGGGAATCACCGAAGACAACCGGTCCGACACGTAATAGGTTATCCGCACCTGGTCGGGAATCTCGTTGTAGAGGTTCCGGGAGACCCGGGAAATGGTGTATGCCTTGTTTTTTGTCAAGTCCAGGCGGAGCCACAGCCGCTGGCTGAGGAGAAGGGCCAGGATCAGAGCCGCAAGAGAAAGAATGGTTAAAACGCGGGTTTGCTTCTTCGTCATCCCCTACCTCCACTTTCTAAACAGGAGAACTCTGGTGTTGAGATACAAAAACAACGCCGTAGTCAGTATGAAATACGCCAAATCCCTGGTGTCTATCAGACCCTTGGAAAAGCTTTCAAAGTGAAAGGCCAGGGAAACCGCGTTTATGGCCTCGGCCACAAGGGGTGGCAGGTTCAACCCCAGAGTAAACTGATTCATCTGCATCACAAGAAGCAACACCACCGCGCTCCCCAGGAAGGCGCCGGCCTGGTTTTTGGACAGCGCCGAAAGAAGGTGGCCTAGGGCAGCCGCCGAAGCCCCCAGGAGCAAGGCTCCCAGATACTCGGAGGCAATGACCCCGCCGTCAAAATCCCCCAGGGGAAGGAGGCTCAAGGGGATCGGCAAGGTCAGGACCAGGAGGACGGCGATCATGACCAGGGAAGAAAGGAATTTCCCCAGGGTCAGGTCCCATTCGGAAAAGGGCATGGTAAGCAGTATCTCCGCGCTGCCCAGTTTCCGCTCCTCCGCCCAGCTTTTCATGGTGATCACCGGGATGACCAGGATGAAAGCCAGGGGAAAGGCCGCGAAAAAGGGCCGCAAGGTCGCCATATTCCGGACAAAGAACTGCTGAAAGTAAAAGAGCCAAATCGAAGTAAACAGAAGGAAAAAAACCGCTATCCCGTAGAACACCGGGGAATTTACCTGGGAGTAAAGCTCCTTCTTGGCCAGGGCCAGGATTTTTTGAGGCGCGGCGCTCATGATTGGCCTCCCGCGTCAGTAGATTGCCGCTTACCGGCTCGTTCCTCTCCGGTTAGCTGCTGACCAGCTCGTTCCTCGCCGGTCAGCTTGACGAAAATATCTTCCAGGCTGAGCTTCTTGCGGTTCATCATGAGGAGTTTAAGGCCCTCGGAAACCGCCCAGTCGAAGATCCCTTCCCCCGCGTTTTCGCCCTCAGCGCCGGAATTCCCCAGGAAGAAAGCGGCCTTCACGGTCCCGTCTTCCCGCTCCTCGATTTCAAGACCGGACAGCTCCCGTCCCGGACCCGGAATGGTGAGCCGGGTAAGGCGTTCCTCCACGCCGGCCCTGCCGCTTCCTTTAAGGAGCAACTCCCAGGTATCCCCGCCCTTGAGGGTCCCGGCTATCTCTTCCGGTTTCCCCTGGGCGGCGATACGGCCCTCGTTGATGATGAGCACCTGGGAACAGACCGCTTCGACCTCCTGGAGAATGTGGGTAGAGAGGAGCACCGTCTTCCGCTCCCCCAAACCCTTGATGAGGAACCGAATCTCGATGATCTGATTGGGGTCAAGCCCGGAAGTAGGTTCATCAAGGATGAGGATAGGCGGATCATGGATGATGGCCTGGGCAAGACCCACCCGCTGTTTGTAGCCTTTGGACAGGTTTTCAATCCGCTTAGCCCGCACCTGCTCAAGACCACAGGCCGACAGAGCGGCATCTATGGCCCGCTTCCGCTCGTTAGCAGGAATCAGCCGCCCTTCGGCGATAAAGCCGAGGTATTCCCTCACCGAGAGGTCCCCATAGAGGGGCACGCTTTCCGGCAGGTAGCCGATCCGCTTCTTCACTTCCACAGGTTCATCCTGAACCGAAACGCCGTCTATCAAGGCCGTCCCCGATGACGGGAAATGATAGCCGGTCAGTATCTTCATGATGGTGGTCTTTCCAGCTCCGTTAGGCCCCAAGAAACCCAAAACCTGGTCTTTTCCGACGGAGAATGAAACATCCTTTACCGCCTCAACCGGCCCGTAACGTTTGGTAAGATCATGTACTTCTATCATTGAAAGCATACTCCCTAAATTTAGAGGTTTTACCGGGGGCTTGAAATTTCAATCCCCGGATTCTGGAAACCTATTTTGATATAACAAAATAATTTTTCCCTAAAATGCAGTATAATTTTGTTGAATTGCGGCCCGCCTTGCAGGTCTCAAAACTACCCGGAATCTGAACCTCGGCCAGGAAAAAATCATAAGGCTATCGGAACGCATTTCTGCCTGGCCGTTGTTTTGTTACAATATAACAGATTACACATTTTTGCAATACGCCGTTATTTCGTATTGAGGCTTTATATGTTGTTGAACAAGTCCAATACCTAAAAACCCGTTCACAGGTTCCGGATTCCAAGCAATTTTTGCGGACCGCATGGCCGCAAAAATTGCACTTGCCCTAAAGGGACTTCCCTAGGTATTTTATATACAAATCAATTTATTTATTACATCTCAATACAGTAAAGGAGTTTTTTCATGGCACAACACCAATTTCAAACAGAAGTAAGCCAACTGCTGCGCCTAATCATCCATTCTCTTTATTCCAACCGGGAGATTTTCCTGCGGGAGTTGGTCTCCAACGCTTCCGACGCCCTGGACAAGCTCAAGTATCTGACTATAGCTGACGAAGCCTGCAAATCCATCAGTTTCGATCCCCGGATCGACATCTCCTTCCAGAAAGATACGGATAAGCCTGAGGCGTCCACTCTCACGGTATCTGACAACGGAGTCGGGATGAATGAAACTGACTTGATCGAGTCGCTGGGGACCATTGCCCGCTCCGGGACCCGGGCTTTCCTGGAAAAGCTCTCCGCTGACGCGAAGAAAGACTCAAACCTTATCGGTCAGTTCGGGGTGGGCTTCTATTCGGCTTTTATGGCCGCGGAGCGCATAGAGGTAATAAGCCGCAAGGCCGGCGAAGAGTCGGCATGGAAGTGGACGAGCGAAGGGAAGGACAGCTTCGACATTGAGAGCGCCCAGCGGGACTCTCAGGGGACGACCGTGATTCTCCACCTCAACGAGGATGGGCAGGAATACGCGAATCGCTGGTCCATCGAGGACATCATCAAGCGCTACTCGAATCATGTGGCCTTCCCCATTTACATCACTTATGACGAAAAGGAATATGACGACAAAGGAAAAGTGAAGGGAAGCAAGACCAAAACGGAGCGGATCAATTCCGGGACGGCTTTGTGGCGGCGGGCCAAATCTGAACTCAAGGAAGAGGATTACCAGGAGTTCTACAAACAGATCGGACATGACACGGAGCCGCCCCTGTTCTATATCCACACGAAGGCTGAAGGCGCTCTAGAATACTCCACTTTGTTCTATGTTCCCAAAAAAGCGCCTTTCGATATGTACAGCGCGGATTACAAGCCAGGGGTCAAACTCTACGTTAAGCGGATCTTCATCACAGATGACGACAAGGAACTCATGCCCACCTGGCTCCGCTTTGTTCGTGGCGTGATTGACTCCGAAGACCTGCCCCTGAACGTAAGCCGGGAGATACTCCAGCAGAACAAAGTGCTGCTCAACATCAAGAACGCTTCGGTGAAGAGGCTCCTTGGGGAATTTAAATCCTTGGCTGAGGCCGCGGCTTCCGGCGTTGATGGCGCCGTGGAGAAGTGGGAAACCTTTGTTAGCCAGTTCAACCGCCCGCTCAAGGAGGGGCTTTACCAGGACTTTACCAATCGGGAGGCTATTCAGGAACTGGTCAGGTTCAAAAGCACGCAGGCCGATGGCTGGACCAGCTTTGCCGCTTATGTTTCCCGGATGAAAGCGGAGCAGAAGCACATTTACTACATCAGCGGGGGCGATGAGAAAACGCTCCGGGCCTCGCCGCTCCTTGAAGCTTATGCCGAAAAGGGGATTGAAGTCCTCATTATGGACGATGAGATCGACGACATTGTTATTCCCACGCTTCACAGCTACCGCCAAACCACTGGTCTGCCTGAGAACTCTGGAACGGACGGCAAGAGCGAAGTCCGGACATGGGAGCTTAAGGCGGTGAACCGTTCCGGCGCTGACGAGGAGCTTGGGGAGAAGAAAGATAAGGAGACGGAAAAGGCGATCAAGCCGGTCATCGATAAGGTCAAGAAAGCCCTGGGGGACCGGGTGAAAGACGTTAAACTCTCCCGGCGGCTTCACGATTCTCCCTCGTGCATTGTGGCGGATGAGAACGATCCTTCAATACAGATGGCTCAGATGCTCAAGGCTATGGGGCAGGCGGAACTGCCAGACATCAAGCCGATTCTGGAAATCAACGGCGGCCATTCCATTGTGGCGAGCCTCATTGACACGGAGGATGAGGAGCGTATCGCCGATGTGTCGGGAGTTCTGCTTGACCAGGCTCTGCTTGTGGAAGGTGTAAAGCTCAAGGACCCCGCTGACTTCGTAAGGCGGCTCAACCGGCTCCTGGCTAAGTAAGGTCCCCGCGTGGCGGGACTGTAAACCCTCAGTACAAAATGAGAAAAGTCCGCCGACTGTTGACAAAGACAAACCTTGGTAATAGATTTGAAAATAGTTTTACTGAGGGAGGGAATATGGTTTCTGTATCAAAGCAGCTTGACTTTTCGGGCGATCTTGCCTTAAAAACGCCGTTTCAACTGCGGAAGGAGGCTTTTCTTGCGGAATTACGCTGTTCAAGCGGCAAGTACAAGCGGTATATTGGCACGCCGCTCCGTTATGCCGGCGGAAAAACGCTTGCCGTTGGGCATATAGTTGAACTGCTGCCAGACAAGCTGGAACGTATCATCTCTCCATTCTTTGGCGGCGGTTCCTTTGAAATTGCCTGCGCGAAGGAACTGGGAATTGAAGTTAAAGGTTTTGATATTTTTGAGCTGCTTGTAAATTATTGGCGGCATCAATTTTCAGAGCCGGAAAAAATGTATAAGTATTTAAAAAAATATCCGCCGACCCGTGAGGGCTTTCAGGAAATTAAAGCAGTAATGAAAGCGCACTGGAAAAAGGAAAAAATCATAAAAAATAATGTTAAGCTGGCGGCATTGTTTTATTTTAATCACAACACTTCTTACGGACCGCATTTTTTGGGCTGGCCTTCTTCCGTATATTTACAGGAAGAACGGTATATGACAATGATTGAAAAATCAAGGCGGCTTTCATTAAACAATATTACTGTTGAATGTGATACATTTGAAAACGTATTTAAAAAATATCCGAATGACTTTTTCTATTGCGATCCTCCCTATTACCTGGAAGGCGACAGTAAAACTTTTGTTGGTTTGTATCCGCATCGTAATTTTCCAATTTATCATAACGGATTTAAGCATGAACTCTTGCGTGATTTGTTATTAAAACACAAAGGCGGCTTTATTCTTTCATACAACGATTGCAGCGTTATACGGGAGTGGTACAATAACATCCCGTTCAAAACTCCTTCCTGGCAGTATACATTAAGCCAAGGGGATACGCGCATTGGTGAAAACCGTCTGCGTGACAATAACGGCAGTCATATAAAAAAATCACATGAACTGCTGATATACAAACTGCCGGAACAAAAGGCAAAAGGAAGACAAAATTGGCAAAACGCGGATTATCGAGCGCCGATGCACGAAAAATCAGGCAAGCTGGCCATGATGACGCCTTAGAGTTTGCATTGCTCATTGGACTTAAACACGATTACAAAAACGATCCGCGGGCCAAAAAAGATGTAATTGATCCCGCCGGGGACGCCCACTCTGTAAAAAGCGGCAACAAAAAATGGCAGTTGTTTCTGTATGGAATTAACCGGTTTCGTGATGACGACTTTTTTCAAACAATGAATGGTATTGGACAGTTGCTAGTCCAGTGCATTGAAGCGTTTCCTGAGAATTTTGACGATTATTTAAAAGACAAGCGATCCTCAAAGGAGCGCTGCCGTATTCCAATGCGGAAGCTTGCTGAATTGCTGCAAGAAAAGCGGCGTGTAAAGGCATTTATCAACAAATCAATGTTTAATGGCGGTGAAGTAAACTATTTAACCATAAAACATGACGGCATATTTCATGTATTCATAAACAAAGAAGTTGTACAGGTTTTTGCGGATAATGTCAGTGTTTTTAACTCTCAGGCATATTCTGCAAACCAGGTGCCGGAACAAAAAGTTATTTTTAAATATGAAAATCTTAATCTGGCTGAGCTGGAAATGAGAAATGATTCTGCTGTACATTATAAAGAGATAAGA
Source organism: Treponema sp. (assembly GCA_031288005.1). Next base: position 997 of record JAITSE010000028.1, on the reverse strand, counting down.
TTTAATATGGTAAAACCGCGCATGATGAAATTATTATTTTCAACCATAGCTTGCAACGGCATATACAACGATAAAATTTATATATACGGAGACGCAATAAAAAAATTTGGTAACTGGTAATGAGTGAATAAAAAAGTATGTCCTCCGCCATAGACTATATCCTCGATGGCTGATAAGCAACCAATATTATCAAATTGGGTTTTTCCAGCGTCGGTTCCGCCGTCAATGCGCGCCCAAGTTATTCCATCCAAGGAGTACAGCATAACTCCCTTGGAAGCAACGGCGATAAATTTATTTCCGCCCCATGTTATTTTATTCAGTCCATAATGTTAATATTAACTCAAGTTACGCAAGAACGCCATTATCCCCCAGGTTAAAAGCAGACAGTAATTCCATCGCCCTCTTCAATGACGCCAGGTAAATCTGTGATTTTACCGCAAAGTGATTGTAACCGTGCTTGAGTTTTGCTAACTCTAATTTTGCATATGCGTATATTGACGCAAACACATGATTGCTTTGCGTCCTTTCCGTATGCGCAGGCGAACTCCCTATGCTCGTATTTTGTTTTCTGCTTTCATGATATACCTCAACACCCCACCGTTTCTTATAGAGCGTCTTGAATCGGTCACCGTTCATTGTTTTATCATTGGTTACCAGATACCGAACCCCCACAGACCCGTCTTTGTTTTGAAAAACTTGTTTATAAAGAACTCCCAGAAATTTCAAATCCTTTATATATACCGGCAGAGGATTCTCATCGGGTATTTCCTTTCCCCGTCTTCATGTCCGTTTCCACTTTTGTCTTGGATACTATTTGATAATCTATCGGTATTTGTAGTTTCCCGTATTCGTTTTCCGCCGTGTAAAACGCTGTAAGAATATTTATCCCCTTTACATTCCTGCCTTTGCTGTGGTCATAATACCGGCAGATTATTTCATTCTCGTCCATGTATGCCTTTTCCACTATCGTATCGTCAAATATCAGACACCCTTCCCC
>JAITSE010000026.1 GCA_031288005.1 Treponema sp. | reverse complement strand
CTTATCCAGACTCCCTGGCCTAGCTTATCCAGACCCCCCGGCCTAGCTTATCCAGACCTCCAACCGCTATGAGACCCGTAGGGTCTCCCGGTTGCTTAGGAGTTTTGCGGATTGTTATGAAACCCTGCGGGTTTCCGGTGAAAGATTTTTCTAATTCCGCAAAACTCCGGCTTGAAAAAGTCTCTGTTTTTAAGGAGCTTATATCTATGAAAGTTTTAGGCATTGAATCTTCCTGCGATGAATGCGCGGCGGCGGTGGTTTTGGACGGGCGGGAAGTTCTGTCCAATGTGGTGGCCAGTCAAATTCCGGCGCACGCGGTTTATGAGGGAGTGGTCCCGGAGCTTGCAAGCCGCATACATACGGAATGGATCTCCGGCGTAGCCGGGAAAGCTCTGGCTGACGCCGGATTGAAGCCTGACGATATAGATGGAGTTGCCGCGGCTGCCAGGCCGGGGCTTTTGGGTTCCCTCCTTGTGGGCCTGAACTTTGCAAAAGCCTTTGCCTGGGCCAGGGATATCCCTTTTATTGCGGTGGATCATATACTGGCCCACCTCTACGCGTCCCGCCTTGCCCCTGGGCGGGCGGAGGAGCCGGCGGCCTATCCCTTTTTGGGCCTCCTTGTGTCAGGGGGTCACAGCATCATCTGCCGGGCGGATAATTTTGACAGCATCGCTGTTTTGGGAGCCACTATTGACGATGCCGTGGGGGAAGCCTTCGATAAAGTATCCAAGCATTACGGTTTTGGGTATCCCGGCGGGGCGGCGATTGACAAGCTGGCAAAAAGCGGGGATTGCGAGGCTTTCCGCTTTCCCATGCCGAATCTGAAGCGGAGTGGAATTTTGGAACACCGCTGCGACCTTTCGTATTCCGGGCTGAAAACCGCTGTGATAAACCAGCTTGAGCAGTTCCGCGTGAAGCCCGCCTCCGGGGAAAACGAGGCCGCGGACATTGCCGCATCTTTTCAGAAGACGGCGGTAGATATATTGCTGCGAAGCCTTTTCCGGGCTGTTGAAGATACCGGGCTTGATACGGTGGCTACAGGCGGCGGCGCGGCGGCTAATTCCCGTCTGCGCTCATGCCTGGCGGAGCGGAAGGATATACGCTGCATTTTTCCACCCCTGGAATTCTGCGGGGACAACGCCGCCATGATTGCCGGCATCGGTTATCAGTACCTGGCCCGGGGGGACAGGTCGCCTCTCTCTGTTACCGCTTCCGCCAGGGTTGAAGGTTTCAAAAGAAAGTATCCGTAGAGGCTTTCCCAAAACTTCAGTTTTTGGGAAAGCAACCTTGCTTTAGCCTGTCCCAAAACCATGCGTTTTAGCGCATAGTCAATTAGTTTTGGGACAGGCTCCGTAATTTGAAACTACAGTTTTAAATTATGTACAGAAGAAATTGACGGCCCGGGGGATTTAAGCTATATTGGACTTGTTCGATAACCTATTTTACTGAACCCTTCGGGTTCTGGTTATCGAACAAGTCTCGCAAAATACTACGTATTTTGCCGATTTTTATAAGGAATTTGTTCGATAACTGAAGTTATCGAACAACTCTATTGGAAAAACGGGGAGTTGGCGAGCGGTTACGCCACTGGTTTTGGGAACCAGACGTCGCGGGTTCGAGTCCCGCCTCCCCGAATCGCGCCGTCTGCGGCCCTTTGTTTAGCTGCCAGGCGTCAAACAAGGTCTTCCCCGCCGCCCGGCGGGAACATATAAAGATCGGGAAGTTTGAAAGACCTTTCCACGGAATAAGTCCCGGCAGTCTGCGCCTCACTTGTAACAGGAATCTTGAAAAAATGCGTCATAGCCTCCAGGTTTGGCGCTTCAAGCCGGACCGAATACTCAAAGACCTTATTGGCATTGGCCGATTCCGCCGGAATGGAAGCCGGCCAGAAGGTAAAGACCCCTTCGGTATTGGACACCATAAGGAAAGGGTTTTGCCAGGAAGCGTCCTTCATGCCCACAAGGTCCCCGTTCCGGCGGAGTTCTACTTTGGCCTCCGCCAGAGGCTCAAAGTTGAGGCCGTTAAAGATACGCCCCACAATCGTGGGAACGTTGAAAACCGGCGCGGCCAGGGCTTTTTCCGGCGCGGCATTCCTGGACCTATGGTTAATGAAGGGCCGCCGGTTGTGGTTGACCTGCTCAAGGCCCTCATAGATAAGGCTGACAATTTCCGCCTCTTCCTGCTGCCGGGCTATAGTCTTCCGCGCCATTCGGGAAACCCCCCGGCTGGAACTGACGTAATGCGGCTTTATGCGGTTTAACACATAGCAGACCGTATCAATGCGGCATTGCCGGCAGGTACAGATATCATCCCTCCCGCTTTTTTCTATGGCGCCGCAGGCTTCTATAACCCTGGCAAAAACAATATCCTCAACAGCATTATGAATTTCTGTAAACATGAATCCTCTGCGGCTGTCCCCAAAACCTAAGTTTTAAGGACAGTCTCTTATATCAGTATAAGCAATTCTGGCAATTACACAAGATTTCCCGCAGGTCCTTATGCCGCAATGCCTTTTCAAAAACCGGGCTGGCAAAGATACGGATAATCCGCAATGACTTGATGAAAGCCCGCAGCACATCAGCCTGGAAAATCCCGCTGCTTTCGGTAAAACAGCGCCCCTCGTCCCGGACATAAAGGCCGGTCTCGAAAGAAACCGGCTCCGGTATATCAATGATGAGTTCCCCCGGCTCCATCGCCCGCGCCCCGCTGCCGCCTTCAAGACCCGCAAGGCTTGACAGCTTTGCAGCGAGCGCCTCTTCGTACTGGAAACGGGAACTGACATCCCTCAGCCCTCCATGCTTCTCCTCGTCAAAGGGGAATTCCGCCAGAACAGAGTAAAGCCGGCCGTCCCGGACCTGCCGGGCAAGGGAGAAGCGGGGATGCGCCCTCTCGTCAAGAAGGCCGAAAAGTCCCTGATCATCCAGGTTATAGAGGGCTTCTTCGGAAAAACAGGCGTCTCTGAGACCTGAAAGAACGGCGGTCTTGATCATTGCCGTGGCGGAACGGACGGAGCGGTGCCAGTAAACCGTCCGGTACATGAGGTACTTGGAGAAAAGCACGGCTTCTACTCCGGGCAGCCCTCTGGAATCTATGTCTATGCCCCGCTCCGGGTGGGGATAAAGGCGGCTGTAGATAAAATCCACATCCTGGGCGCCGTAGGGAACCCCGCAGCAGGCCGCGTCCCGGTTAAGGTAGTCAAGCTTGTCCGGGTCGAGAACGCCTGAGAGAAGTTTCCGGTAGAAGCGCAGCTCCGCGTTTTCAGGCTCCGCTCCTGGTTCCAGGGTGTCCACAATCGCGGCGCTCATTTCGGGATCCGCGCCCGCGGCTCCAATCAGGCTCCGCAGCGGCTCTGCGCGGATAAGTTTAGCGGTAAGCGTCTCGTGCGGGACAAGGGGCAGTTCCTTGAGGGAGTGGGTGTAGGGGAAATGCCCAAGGTCGTGGAGAAGCCCGGCGCACAGGAAGGAGCGGACCCCTTCGGCGCTGAGCCAGGAATCGGCGCCCCGCTCCGCCAGGTTAAGGAGGAGCCTCCGGGCCAGATGATACACCCCCAGGGAATGAGCCGCCCGGGTATGAGCCGCGCCCGGATAAACCATATACGCCGGGCCAAGCTGAAGAATCCTGTAAAGCCGTGTGAAAGGAAGGGAGCGGATCAATGCGGTCATACCGGGGCTAAGGTAGATATGACCCCAAAGGACATCTCTGACCGGCTCCGTGTAACCGTCACGGAGGGCCGTCCAAGCATTATCGCCCATGCCCGTATACTACACTTCCCCGTCTGGATTTTGCAAGCCGCGTGGAACCTCCGGTTCCTTAGGACGCCCGGCCCGTGGAACCTCCGGTCTCATGGTCTCACGATCTAGCCCCTGATCGAGGCTCGATCTAGCTCCTGATCGAGGCTCACACTAACGCTAGTGTGAGCCTCGCACTAAAGCCGGTGTGAGGGGCCCGTCTTAAGGCTGGGGCGCGGCTCACCATCCGTAGAACCATTGCCAAGAGCCGCAAGCTTACATCCGGATTTTTCTCCGGCCTTACGAAAGGTTTCCGCTGCGGCGGCTATGGTTTTTATCCAGGCGGCCCATCCCGCCAGGGACTTTAGTCCCAAGGACTTTAGTCCGGAAACCTCCGGTTTCTTGGTCTCAGGCTTCCCCCCGGCGGCTTTCCAGAGACTCCCGTCCTCCTGAATCAGGAAGAAGGGCGCGTAGAAAAGCGCCTCGTCAAAGGCTTCCTTGTTGAACCAGGTTACATCGTCAAAGAGGTTCACGCCCAGAATCCGCCTGAAATCCTCTTTCTCGTAGTTTTCTAGGATCAGGGCCTGCACGGAAAATGCTCTCGCCGCGGCGGTTTGAAGCGGAGCAGTCTTGGCCAGCGGAGCTGTCCGGGCCAGCGGAGCTGTCCGGGCCAGCGGAGCAGTCCTGGCCAGCGGAGCAGTCTTGGCCAGCGGAGCAGTCCTGGCCAGCGGAGCTGTCCGGGCCAGAACCGCTTTCATAAGCTCCGTTACCCGCCAGGCTTCATCGCCGGGTATGCCCAGAGCGCCGAAGGCTTCCCGCAGTTTCCGGTCAAGCTGCCATCTGGACGCCAGGGCCGCCGCGTCCCCGCCTTGAGCCCCGCGGCCCAGCGCTGCCCGGAGGAGGGTCAAAACCCCGTAGCCCGCGGCAAAGGCGCCGAGCCCAGGACGGGCGGCGATGTTTTCCGCAGCGGTCCTGAGAAGCCGCTCCCCGTCCTTGCCCGCCTTCTTCATGGTTTCATCGCCCTGATGTCCGGGTTTAACGTATTCGGCGAATTTAATCAGCCTGAAAAGGCCGCCGGCAAAGTCAGTCCAAACATCCTCCGGTTTAATGGGAGGACGCCCGCCGGTTCCGGGTCCCTCGTCATGCAGGAAGCGGGCCGCAGCGTCTATAAAAGCCGAAACCGGCTCTTTTAAGCTCTCAATGAAAATCTCAGCGTCCGCGGCCCTTGGGTTCCCGTCGGCGAAGAAGCGGACTATCCCTTGTATGTATTCCCGCTCCTTTTTGAAAAGCTCCGCAAAGCGGTCGTACAACTCCCTGTAAGAAATATCCATGAGGGCCGCCGTGAGGTCAGGGACGCCCTGGCCCTTTAGTTCCTCATTGAGACCGGCCCACTGGCCGTCTGAATCTTCCACCTCGTGAATGTCCAGGAAAACCTGAGCTTCATAGCCTCTCAGCGCAATCGAGAGTCCCCGCTCCGCAATATCCTTTGAAGAGCGGATGTACCAAAGGCCGCGCCGCTGCTCGCGGAGCAGGACGAAGAACCTGTCCCCTGTCCTGAGACCCAGGGCCTGATGCAGGCTGTCCTGGCCTTTCACCGGAATCCTGGCGCAGCTATCGCGGATCCATCCGGAGGCTGAGCCGTAGACATTGTTGTACAGGACGAGAGACCTCTCGTCTCCGGCGCTGTTTGTATAGGCGAAGACATTCTCGTTCACTGAGCCGTCCCCGCCGTAGAGGTCGAAGAGGCGGAAAGCGGCGCTCCCGGAAAAAAGATAGCGCTTCTTCATCAGGGGGAAGATTTCCCGCTCGTGCCGCTCTATCAGGGCCGGGTCAGGCTTCTCGTCCCGGTAGGAGCGGCGGTACTCCATGCCGTACTTCTCTTCAAAGCCTTCGATCTGGCCGTGGCCGAACATGGGAAGCCCCGGCATGGTAACGAGGAGCGTGCAGACTCCCAGGTATTTGTCGCCTTTGCCGAACTGAGCCGCCGCGGTCTCCTCATCAGGGTTGTTCATAAAGTTCACGAAGCGCTTGAGTATCTCCGGGTCGAACTCCAGGGTATTCCTGATAGTCGCCCGGTATTTGGCGTTCTCTTCGTTCTTGAGCATATTCATGAAGGCCGAATTGTAAACCCGGTGCATCCCCAGGGTGCGGACAAAGTAGCCTTCCATCATCCAGAAGGCTTCCGCCAGCAGCAGCGTATGGGGCGCTTCCTCGGCGCAGCGGTCCACAACTTCCCGCCAGAACTCGTTAGGGATGCGCCTGTTGAATTCATCCGCGGGAAGGCCGTGCTCTGAGCGGCTTGCGATGTCCCCGCCGCGGCCCGGCTCCGGGTACCAGAGCCGCTGGATGTGCCGCTTGGCCAGGGTCATGGCCGCGTCAAAGCGGACAATGGAGAACTGCCGGCATACGCCGATGATAGTGCGGATCACCGCTTCCCGGGCTTCCGGGTTGAGAAAGTCTATCTGGGCGGTATCGTTCCAGGGCATAGAGGTCCCGTCGTTGCCGTGATAGATGTAGCGGGTCTCCCCTGTGCTGAAGTCCACCCGCTTGAACACCACCGCCGCGTCGCTGCGGCTGTAGTAATGATCCTCTATATAAATGCCGGTTCCATCGCGGTTTGAGAGGTTGCCGCCGTTAAAAGTGTACGAAGGGAAGGGAGGCTGCGAAAGCTGGAGAAAGCGGTCCGGCCTCTCCATGATCCAGCGGCTGTCTATGCCCGTATGATTTGGCACCATGTCGGAGCCAAGCCTGATTCCCCGCCGGAAGCAGCGGTCCCGCAGGTTCTCAAGGGCCGTCCAGCCGCCCAGTTCTCCGGCAATATCGTAGTCGTAGAGGCTGTAGGCGCTGGCCGCGGCTTCTGGGTTGCCGGTCCACTGCTTGACAGTCCGGGAAGCGGCGCTCCTCTCCCACAGGCCGATGAGCCAAAGGCCGGTAAAGCCCCGCCGGGCAAGCTCGTCCAACTCCGCATCGGGAATCTGGTCAAGCCGCTCTATGGGGGCGCCGTATTTCCGGGAAAGCTGATAGAGCCATACCAAAGTGCATTTGGCAAGAAGCACAGTCCGGGGCATCCACTCCTGGTCCGGGCTGAAGCGCTCGTATTCGCTGTCCTGGCCATCGTAAGTCAGCTCCCTGGAAGGACCCGGCCCGAAAAAAGAAGGCTTATCCTCCTCTTTCAGCACATCAAGGCTCATAAGAAGGCGGATCAGGTACTTGCCCAGGAAAGCGCCCCATCTATCCCGGATGAATTCAAGCTGTCCATAGAGGGAATCAGGGCAGGCCAGGGCAGGACTGCGGAGGAGGTCCCAGAGATTCAAGCCGTCAGGCCCAAAGGGGGGAAGCTCCGCGAAGAAGGCTTTCAACTCCTCCACGGCTCCAGAGTAGGCGGTGCGCGCTTCCAGGTCATTATCGTCAAAAAGGAAGAGGAAGGGCCGGAAGGCCGGGTTAAGGTTCGCCAGGGCCAGCAGCATGATTTCTTCCAGGGACAGGGCCCGGCAGCTTTCCCCGCCCTCAGAGCTTTTCAGATAGCCGTCTACCCCTATTTTCCCGGCGTAAACCTGCATTGGGGGGAACTGTCCGTTGAAATCCCGTAAAAGTTCAGGCAGTCTGCCCGCTCCAAGCCGCTCTTCCAGCCTGTCTAGGGCGCGCTCAAAAGCGTCAGGCTGCACCTGTTCCCGGTAGAGGGCCGCCGCATAGTGCAGAATCTCATCGATAAGCCCCATGGCGTTGAGCTGCCCTGCCTTCACCATTTCTTCCGGGCGCTTCGCTTTTGCGTTAATCTTCCGCGCAAGTTCCCTGGTCTCTTTGACGTCAGCCAGAATTACATTCCCGGTAAGCGAAAAGAGGCCGCTTTCAAGGCCGAATTCCTCCCTCTGTTCCCGGCGGATATGGAATTCCATCACCGCTGTCCGGCTGTCCGCATTCCATGACGCCGCGCCCTGCCTGGAACGCGCTAATTTTGACAGGCGAATCTTTATTTTCATAAGCCCCCCTTTCATCCTTTTGAGTAGCATTATAGTACAAAATTGATTTTCCCGCCACAGAGGATACGGGCAATCCGTAATGAGTTATAGCCTTGGGATGAGCTATGGAGCTTAGATTTTAGCGAACCGCTAACCCAGGAATCTTACATCCCCCCGGCTGCCTAGATGTTTAAACCTAAAATTGATGAGACTCTTTGGGTCTTCTGAATTACAGGCCGCTTAAACGAAAGGAGCCGCTCGTGGAAAGGCTCTTAAAAAAAGCGGTATACCCGCAGGTGTACCGCTTGGAGAGGGCATCAGTTTTCTTTAATTACTGTACCGCTCACAGTAAGTGTTGTTGGCGCCCAAACGTGATATGTAATCCCGTTTAGAATCCATTGTACGGGATTTGATCCCCATTTCAGTTTTATGTTTATTGCGGCGGTTCCGCCGCGCGCGGTTACTTCGGTCATTATCGTTTTCTGTATAACGCTCTCTGAAAGCTCAGAGCCTATATTAAACAGAGTTGGTCCGGCAGCCGTACCTAAAAATTTGTGGACCCAAACCTTTGTAGTGAAATCACCCAAGACTTGAAATTGGGAATTTCTTGCTCCCATTTGAAGTCCCGATGCCTGAAAGGTAGTACATCCAGCCAAACAAAATCCGAATACCAGAGCGAGGCTGAGTATTCCCGAAAGCAACAGTTTGCGTTTCATAACTGTCCTCCAAAACATGACGTGGTCCAGTCTAGTCATAGAGTTTTACATATATTGTTAGGCGCCTCTGAAAACCCCGATTGGGATTCCAGAGACGCTGGCAAACCAGTTTTGCCGTACAAAATAAGTTTGCAGCATAAAGAATTACGACAGAGTTATTGTCACTATACCAAAGCAAGAAACATCTAAAAACTGAAGTTTTCAGATGTCCCCTCTGATATGGTCGCTCCTTTTTCCAAAATCAAATAGTTAATTTATGGTATGCTCTAAGAAAATAAAAGTCAAGTTCCCCGCATTGCTTCAAATAGAAAATGTTACCCCAAATTATAATGATGATGCCGAATGGAGGGCATCCTGTATTTTCAGGCCGCTTATGCGGGGACATCCAAGCGCCGATGCTGGTTTCATCTGGATTCGGAGAGCGTTTTATATCTGGCGCTGTTAGCAAAGATTGAAACACCTGGCGGGCTGTGGCAGGGTTACAAGCGGAGGGAAAAAGCGTCTGGAAAACAAACGCTAGTATCCGATAAGGGAAGGACGCTTTAACGAGAAGGTGTTACCCATCATTGAAGAAAACTACATCTGGAAAGGGCGCCCGCCGAGGGTATCCCCTTACAAGGTATTTTGCGGGATACTGTATATTCAAGGATGAGACATCCTTATGACCCTTGGCAATCATCGTATCGTTAATAATTCCCAAATTTTTTTCAGTCCATATAATTGCTTGGAAGATATTGGACTTGTTCAACAACCTGTTCCAATGAACCCTATCGGGTTCGGGTTGCGGAAACATCGGAAACTTGTTTCCGATGTTTCCGCGTTTCCGACGAACAAGCCTATTCAAAACAACCCTAAAATAATATCGTACAGCTTAAAATTAGAAACGACGCATTGGGTTTCTTTTCATAAAACAACCTAAAACCCCGCACTATAATAATTATTTAAAATAAATATAGCACATGTGCTGGTTGTGGCAGAGCCTGGCATAGACAGCTATGGTTCTGGTCATGTTTTGCTACGCATCAAGCGGCGATAGAATCGTAATATTTAGGACGGTAACAATGAATTGTTAAGAAAAATTTTTATATATGCACACCATTAAGTCCGGCGGCACAGTGACGCTGCCGCCGCCTTGTCTCATGCCGTCCGGCGTTTACCGACTATGAGTTGTACTTAGCTTTTAATGCTTACGCAACCAGCGGAGGGACAGAATACCCGGCGGTGGCGGTCATAAATATGGCCGCTATTCTGGAATCCCGAACCCAAAGAAACCTGCGACCTTCGGACGCATACAACTGAAAGTCTCCGGTTTCCGGGTTCATTAGAATAGCTTGTTGGCGAATCATCGGTTCGTAGAAACGCGGTTCGCCAAGTCCATATTATGCCAAGATATTTGACAGACCTCATTCTATATAGCGGGAAGCTATAAAAGCTCTTCCAGTGAAATTTTCCCTGTGTTTTTTATAGTTATTCTTATGGACGGGTTTGATCCTGCCAAAGTAACAGGAGCTTCTATTTTTAGCTGAGAATGGGTTACTAACGTAATCCGGTAATTCCCGCGGCCAATATTTTCAAATCTTCTATCTTCTCCCATAGCAATATTTTCTGTTTTTTGATCGCCAATCTCTACATATTCCAGCGTTTCAAAATAGTCATTGCTGAATATTATTATATATGATTCAGGGAAATTATCCGTTTGGCGGCAAGAACTATTTAATGATAAAAAACTAATCAAACAAAAGATTAGCGCGGGAATCACGTGTCCATTCAAGCCCATGATAATATTCATGCAGTCCGCTCCTCGTGGTAAATGTATTCGGTATATATACGCTTAAACCGGATGTACCCGCAAGGTCAAGCGTGTCAAACATTTTTGAAGTATGCAGATAAAACGGCACAGTTTTTTTGTAATGGTCTAATAGATCGTTATAGGTCTCTCCGGTCTTTTTAGAAACAAGGACAACAAAATCCTTAAGATCAAAAAAATAATTTGATGCTGTTCTGTCATAATGCAATAGTTCATCGATTCGTATTTCATCCCGGTATAAAAAATAATCGTCATAGACCCGTATCATTTTATCTGCCAGGCCAGGCAGTCCGCGGGTGTCTATAACGCTTATTGCAGCCGATTGTAAGGCATTTTTTTGGCCGCTGTAATAGCTGTGAAATTTTACCGCAATCGCAAGCGGTTCTATATCTTTATATGCGAGATCATTAATGATATCTTTATAGGGAAAGCCGCTTGATAGAATTTCGGATGGAGAAACGAGCAAATAATCACAGGTATTGCGTAATTCGTAGACAGTTTCAATAGAACCCATAAAACAGGCGTCCAAAATCAGCAGTTCAAAGCGCTCGCCGTGGAGCGCAGCGGATAATTCTTTTATGTTCATTTCTTTTTTGTATAAAATTTCGTCATCTGCGCCTTTATTGTCTAATCCAAAAGAAAATTGCATTTTATGTGTTTTAATATTCTCATCTTCATCATCAATTTCATTAAAAGGAGCGCCTTCCGGAAGCCAGCCGGTTCCATGCGACCAAAGAACCAGCCGCCGCAATTCGGCTTTTTGCCGGGCGCTGTAGGATTTTACATCGGCTATAACTTGGCGTAAAAAGTCAGGATCGCATGAATTTTTTTCCTGATATACCTGTAGAATTGGCGATGTAATTGTATCGCTTTCAGTGTTCCTTTCTATACGCATAAGATAGGGATGGCTGGGATTTCCCGCGCCGCGATCAATAAAAACAAAAATTACTCCATCCCTGTCATCTGAAATACCCTGCTCCATTTGCCTGATATTTGATATAGCGTAGTAGTCAAGGTTATTGTCGGCAATCATATATATCAACGCCGCAGGCGCAAGCGAACCTGAGTATTCATGCGGTGTTTTACAGCAAAGAAGAATTAGTGGAAAAAAGAATATATGACTAGATGGTTTTACCACTTAAGCGCATCCATGTATCAACGGTTCTTATTGGAAAGCAGTGTCACGTTCATCTTGAAACATTATGCCATTGGTTGCAAGCAGCCATATTTTATCACTTCCTTGAAAAGTTTCTTCTGGCTGTATTGAACTCCAAAATATTTTACCTGGAAACTGGTCAACCATACGTTCTGGTTTATTATCAACAAATAAAATTATTTTCTCAGAGCGGCCGTATTCGGCGCGGTATAAATTATTTACCATGTCGGTTGTCCAGGGTTCAGTGACGGTAATATCCCCGCACTGGTTTCCATCGAATGTATAGAGATCTTTATAAAAGCTGAAGTTATACTTTGGTTTCCGGTCTGGAAAAAGCAGATACTGCACCGGCGCTTTTTTATATTTGACAGACGGCAGAAAATAAGAACCACTAAAGGTTTCACCATATATATTAGATCCTTCGATTGTGTCAGGCATATCCTGGCCGCCTGCAATGAAAAACTCCACGATTTTGTCTGTGGAATGATTAATTATCCGTAAATATTCAGCGCCGCCTTCATTATAGTCATGGCGCATATATTGCTGATAACCAACAGCATCTCTGCTGGGCGGACGCCATTCCAGCACACGTTTATATAAGTCATATTGCATATACACCCGCTCATTCTGAAATATATAGGGCGGAGAGACCATAATGCTTGCCGTTTTATTGTATCCCGGATTTCCGTCATCCGCGGCGCTGTAGCGGATTTCAATATATTCCTCTCCCGGTTCTGCGGAAGGCCCGGTTATGCCGATTATGTTTGTTTTACAGAGGACTGTCTTTGTTTCCAGAAAGTCTTCGTAAATAGCTGTGCAGTCAGTATACAATACCGCGCCGCTTAAAATAAAAAGCATATAGCTTGCTGTTTTTTTCATCGGAACCCCTTTTCAAATAATCTGAAAAAACGCGCTATAATCGCAGCATAAGACGATTATAGCGCAGAAGCATTTGTTATAGCGCGGCGACTAAAAACCAGGGATTCCACCACTCAACGGTTTTATACTCGCTGTTAGTGTCCCGCTTT
>JAITSE010000067.1 GCA_031288005.1 Treponema sp. | reverse complement strand
TTTAACGTGAGACTTCACGGAGGAAGCCGTGGAGAGAAAGCTCCTAGTCCCGGCGTTCTACTGAGCCGTTCCCGCGGGCAATAAAAACCGAGGGGCGTACACGGGTGAAAAGGCCGTTTTCCACTACGCCGGGAATGCGGTTAAGTTCCGCTTCCAGAAAGACAGGGTCTTCCGTTTGTTTTAGCCTTATATCCACGATGAGGTTCCCATGCTCGGTAATCACGGGGCCGGCTTTTCTCAGGGCTTCCCTAAGGACAGGCTCAGCGCCAAGAGCTTGCAGCGCCCGGAAAACCGGAACCCTCGCTTCGGGGATCACTTCAACGGGAATGGCAAACTTTAGCCCCAGATTGTCCACTGTTTTGGTTTCATCAACGACGATTGCATATAAACCAGAGGCGTAAGCTATGAGCTTCTCCAAAAGAAGGGCCCCTCCCCCTCCTTTAGTGCAAAAATTCCGGGGGTCCACCTCATCGGCGCCGTCTATGCTAAGGTCCAGACTGCCGCCTATTTCCCTGGAATTCAAACTGAAAAGGGGTATGCCGAGGGCTTCACATTCCAGAACGGTTTGAAAGCTGCTTGGCACGGCTTTGATGTCCTTTAAGACGCCCTGAGCCATAAGGCCGCCTATGTGGCGTATCGCTGGAACCGCGGTAGAGCCGGTACCGAGCCCCAGTTTCATCCCGCTTTTTACGAGAGCGTCCACCGCGCTCCGGCCTGCCAGAGCTTTCATCTCTTTTTGATCCAGATTTTTCATTGCCCCTCCTAAAATTTTTTGCGATATAACAAATTACGAAGTCCCGGACAAAGCGGGGCCTCTCCCCTACTCCACGTTTCTGAGCTGTTCCCGAATATTTTCCAGAGCGTCTTTCATCTCCACCACGGCGCGGCTCACCTCCAGGTTCGGCGTCTTAGAGCCAATGGTGTTGATCTCCCGGTTGATCTCCTGACAGAGGAAATCGAGTTTTTTCCCCGGACTCAGATTCCGTTTTGCTTCGGCCCTGAATTCCGTCAGATGGGAAGAAAGCCGGGAAATTTCCTCCGCTATCGAATACTTAACAAGAAGAGCCGCAGTCTCGGTGAGGATGCGGTTTTCGTCAACAGCCTCCCCCAAAAGCCCGGCAAAACGGCTCCTTAGATTTTCCTGGAAAGCCGCTTCCATAAGCGGCGCCTGCTTCGAGACGCTCCCCACCATGGATTCCAGGAGGACGATGTTGGAAAGTATGTCGGCTTCAGTGTGATCCCCTTCGCGTATACGCTCCGCCTCAAAACGCTCAGCCGCGGTTTGCAGTATAGGCTCTATGATCCGGCGATAACGCCCATCGTCCCGGTTTTTTTCCAGGTCCAGTATTCCTTCCATGCCCAGAAGGGCCGCCAGAGGAGGCTTTTCTTCAACCCCGAGTTCTTCGGCCAAAACCGCAAAAGCCTCTTTGTAGGCGCGGAGGGCTTCGCGGTTCACAAAGATCGAAACCGGAACGCTGATCTCCCTGAGCCGGAGGTTAAGCTCGATCTTGCCCCGCTTGAATCTGTCAGACAGATATTCCCGTATCCACGGTTCCAGGGCGGAAAGAAAGGGAGGCAGGGCAGCGCTTATTTCCAGGAAGCGGTTATTGTAGCCCTTGATTTCCACCGACAGGGATATGTTTTCGTCCCGCCGCTCCGCGTAAGCGTATCCCGTCATGCTTTTCATCCTGCCCCTCCAGCGCTTCTGTCCCGGTAATAATCCGCCAAAAGCCGTCCCAATTTCCAGTTGTCCCCCGCGCCCATGGTAAGAAAAAGGTCTCCCGCACGGAGGATTTTCTTCAGCGCTTCCGCCGCCTCAAGGGGTTCTTCGGCGTAATAAACATTGTCATGAAGGGAGCGTGCCTTTTCAAACAGGCTTCTTCCCGTAAGGCCGCCGGAATATTCTTCCCGGGCGGAGCCGTAGATTTTATGAAGAAAGAGAATATCCGCCGCGTTAAACGAAGAAGCGAACTCATCCAAAAGAGCCGCGGTTCTGGTGTATGTGTGGGACATGAAGCTCAGGACCAGCCGCCTCTGGGGGTAGAATTCCCTGAGACCCTCCAGGGTGCTTTTTACAGCCGTGGGGTGGTGGGCGTAATCGTCCATAAAAAGGACGCCCCCGTATTCGCCCAGGATTTCGGCCCTCCGCTTGCTGCCCCGGAAAGCCTCCAGTGCCAGACGCGCCTTCTCCAGGCGGCCTTCCGTCCAGCCATCTTCCCCGAATTCCGCCCTGACCAGGGAATCCGTCAGGGCCAGAGCGGCCGCCGCGTTCAACGCGTTGTGCCGGCCTGGAACCCGCAGAACAAATTCCGTCTGAAAAACCCGGAGGCGCAGCGCCAGACGGCCTTCCGAAACCGCGAAGTCTGTTATGCCGAAAGGCCCTGCCGCCGTAAATCCATAGGGAACAAGGCGTATCCCCCGCCCTCTCCTTGCGGCCTCCGCCGCCGTTTCACTTGCCCCGGGGTTATCGGCGCAGAAGATTAGCGCCCCCCCGGGCGGGAGTTTGGCGGCATATTCCAGAAAAGCGTCCCGGATCGCTTCGTAGCTTGGAAAATAATCCTGGTGATCGCTTTCCACGCTGGTAAGGACTATGCGCCTGGGATGAAATGCGAGAAAATGCCGGCGGTATTCGCAGGTTTCGGCGATGAAATAGACGCTCCCCAGGCTTAAGGTGGACCTGCCGCCGAAACCGCTTGCCGCGCTCCCCGCAAGGACCTGGGCCGGGAGACCGGTTCCACGGGCAAGAACCCCGGCCATCGCTGCAACGGTGGTTTTTCCGTGAACCCCGGCTATGCCCGCAGCGTCAAAGCCCGCGGAGTAAGCGCCCAGGGCGTCGGGATATTTCATCACGGGAATGCCCAAGGCCAGGGCCGCCCGGATTTCCGGGTTTGTTTCAGGCGAATAAGCCGCAGAGTAGACCACAAGGTCAATTCCCGGCCTTATATGGGCGGCGTCAAAGGTTTCGTAATATGGTACGCCTAGTTCCCGCAGTACGGCGTCGGTGTAAAAAACCTCGCTCCTGTCGGAGCCTGAAACCCGGACGCCGGAATTATGCAGCAGCTCCGCCAGGGCGCAGGTTCCCGTTCCTTTGATGCCGACAAAATAGACGCACCGGCCGGGCCGCAAAAGCTCCAGGTTCACCTGTTTTTCCGTCATGGGGCAATGGTAAACCACAGAGCCTCGTTTAACAAGGCCCGCGGGGTAATGCAAATTATATGATAAAATGGTCCGCGGATTAAAAAAGGTCTGACCCCAGGGCCGGAGAACAGCCCCGGAGAAAAATGCGGCCCACAAAGCAGTCCGCAGCCCTCCACGGACTTTATCTTAATCCTAGAGAGCGGGATTATGAAAAGCGCAGTCCGGTCCAGGATTTCCCCAAAAAAGAAATTTTTCCACTTTTTTGAAGCAAATTGCGGAACTGAACCGTATTAAGGAGTATGAGAAAGTTAAGATTGCTTGAGCAAGGCGTTTGGTATTTAGTTCGGACAAGGGTAAATAACAGGGAGCCGTTGTTTAGAAGAAAAGACGCGCTCGTTTTGTTTACACGGGTGTTCCAGGATGTGAGGAAGCAGTTCGGGTTCAGGGTCAGAGCTTTGCGGCTTGAGGATGACTGGCTTGTATTTTTTATCCGGCCAGCGGACGGCTTCGAGCTTCCGGCGATTATGAAGTGGGTAAAACAAGTGTTCGCTCAAAGGTTTAACGGAATGGATGGACGGATTGGACACGTTTGGGGAGACCGGTATTGGTCGGAGATACTGGAAGGCGAACCTCTTGAAGATGAAGATACTGGGGTCAGACCCTGGTATTGGACTGGGGTGGAAAGTCTTGTTTTTGAGGCTTTTTCCCTCCGCTTATACCTCCCCCCTTGCGAAACAAATTGCAAGCCCCCCGTCTAAACCCCCCGGCAGCCCCCCACGGACTTTCCAATACACGTAATGAACCAACGGAATCAGCCCTCCGCCAAGCCCTCAAGGCCCGCCGGAAGGGACGGCAATGCGGAAACCCAAAACGCCTTGACAGAAAAGAGGGGCCTGGGGCGAATCAATACTCTGAATGAGATGGTATTCAAAGGGATACACCGGAGCTTCCAGGCCGAAAATCATGCTGACGGAAGGATTTATCCTGCCCTGCATTTCAAAACCCAAGTAAACCGGATTGTACTTATAGTTATATGCGCCGCCTTCGCGCCACCATTGCAGCTTTTGATAGCCCGCGTTTATCCTGAAACCCAGAGCGGCCTCCGGGCGGGGGATCTCCAGGGCCAGGTTGTAGCGGGTCCAGTTGTTATCATCCCTATCGGTCACCCCCCCGTTATTATTCTTCACCATAAACGAGGACGAGCGCCCCGATACGGACAGGATGAGGCGCCCAAAAGGCAAGGCATAACCCGCGCTGATTTCGCCAAAGGACTGTACATATTCCCCTAAAACGGAAATGTCTTTGCCCGGGGACGCGTCATAGCGGGAAGAAAAGAAAAAGTTCCGCAAAACCGTGTTTGGAAAACGCGCGTGGATGCCTATGGAAAGCCCGGCGTTTATATAGCCTGTTTCGGTATTGAGAAAACCAAAATATGGGCCGGCTTCAATGTCAATAAACTCCGAATCCAGGGCGGCCCGGACCGTGATGCGGTTCCCCAATATGGGGTCTCTGTCAAAGATCAGGCGGTAACTCAAAACTTCTGTAAATCTATAGTCCAAAGCCCCGGTTCCCACGGGGAAAATCCTGTTTGGTATTTCCGCCGCCGTCCCTTCCGGGCCGGAGAAGAAAACCACGGCCCCTCCCAGAAGCGTAATATTCAGTCCGGGCCTGGTTTTTTCCGGCAGGAAAGACCTCTCCGCCTCTTGCGCCGGACTTGGAAGGAGCGGCGCCTCCGAAGCGGGGATCAGGGCTGACTCCAGGGGAAAAGGATTGTCCGGGTCGTCGTCCGTTGGATCGGAAGCCGACAGCACAAAGGGATTGTCCATGAACGGGCCGTTATAGTCGATATAGGGCTGGGAAAAGGCGCGGATATTGACAAAGAGGCCGTCTTGAACCGTTATGATCCCGTTGCGGGTATTTGGGGCGCCGTAGGCGATCATCGGGGGAATATAAATATGGAAAGCCTGGCCCAGAACGGGATGAGACTCCGGCGTAGAATCCATGAGAATCCAGCCTTCTTCGGGACCCGTGGGCGGGTTTGAAGGCCGAACCCTGGTTTCATTGCCGTTTATATCGTTCCACTCAAGGGCGCGGTAAGAAAAGACCGTCTCCGCGCCGGTGGGGTCTTCCGTGGACTCCGTGAGCAGCACCGAGCCGACTCCGGGGAGCTTTCGGATGTACAGGTCATAGCCTTCCCCGCCCGCGCCTCTGCGGATGCTTATGTCTCCGGGCAGGATGGCCAAGCTTTGCTGGGCCCGCGCCGGAAGAGAAGAAAATACGAAAAGAATTAAACCCAAGGGCAGGGCGAAAAGCTCGCGCCTTGGGGATGTGAATTTACTCATTATCAGAACCTCGCTCTCACTCTGCCCAGTTGATCCGGATTTCTATGGAAGTTCCGCCTGAACTGCCTGAGTCGCCGGAAGTGCCGGGCGATTCTCCTTCCTTCCAGACCCGGATGTTATATATAGCGCTTAAATTGCCGTAGTTTACGGTGACTAATTTTCGCCCGGGTGTAAGGATGAGGGCCGGGTCCGCTTCGACCGGGGTCTCGTCCACAAAAAGAGCGATGTTCGGATCGTCCGTGGAAAGCCGCTGATAACGTCCGTTTCTGTCCTCAACCCGGACGGCGAAATGTTCCGAGGTCTTTTTGAACTCATTACCCTCATCGTATTCCCAGCGGACCGGGGTGACCCAAAGGTCTATGGCGTCTACCCGGCTCATGCTGGAATCAAAAAGAGTGGGGCCGCCGCAGCCTGAGAATGTCATGGCCAGGGCGAAAGGCAGCGCCCATAATATGCGCGGAAACGTCATGCGTTCCTCCTTTATTCTGCCTGAATATATTCCGCTTTTTAGCGGAACGCTCCCCTCCCTGGAGTTTTCCCGCCAAAGCGGGGAAAACTCCCTGGCCATTTTCCGCAGCGGCGAAAAAGGGCCGGCCATTTTCCGCAGCGGCGAAAAGCGGCCTGCCGCCCAGGCCCAAAGAGCGGGCCCGGGGGTTCATTTTTACTATTCGTCGAGGTCTGTGGATACGGGGACCCCTATAGTCTCGGGGATGCCTTCGCCGAAGCGGATCACAAACTTGCCTCCCGATCCGCCGCCCGCGGCGCTGCCCCCGGCATCAGCCTTTTTCACGGAGTCCGCGCCGGCGCGGACAAGGCCGTTGCGGATAAACCAGTCTTTTCCGCCTGAATCCTCCGTGCCGAAGGCTTGGTATTTAAGCTCAAAACGCAGCA
>JAITSE010000054.1 GCA_031288005.1 Treponema sp. | reverse complement strand
AGCGATAAACTTAAATTTGCCTCTTCGTTTGTGGCGTCTTCTTCCTTAGCGGTAAGCGGGTTCGGCACATTTGAAAGCTCCGCGCTTGTATATGTATAGGAAAGATCCGCCTTGGGCATAAAAGCCGCCCGCAGGGATTGGCGTGTGTAGTCCGCCGCGTCAATTCCGGCCCGTGCCTGCTTTATTTTATCGCTGTTTTCAAGCGAAAGATTGATCGCTTCCGTAAGGGTTAAGGCATAGCCTTGAAAAGCAAAGAGTATAAAAGAAAAGAAAAATAATATTCGCCGCATTATATAATAGCTCCTATACAATTATGTTCGTATCAACGAACAAAATATTTTGAAAATATCGCGTTATCCCATTTTTTTGTTAACGTGAGTTTGAAGTTTTCTTGATTTTAGTAATTTTAGCAGCTTTACATTATCTCTTTTGCCACTAATAAATATTCTTCTTCTGATTCTAATTTTTCTACTTCGTTAAGAAAATTTTTATATTCTTCCCTTTCTTTTAGGTATACCGGATTGTTTTCAAGTTCAGGCGATGCATGGCTATATTTTAAAAGATATTTTAACAGGTCTTCTTTATTCATTTTTATGGCAAAACAGCCCCAATCCGTAGACCGTCTGAAAGGGCTGTATGAAAACCACATGAAAGATGCTCCGTTTATGAATATGCTGATGGTAGAGGTAGAGCCGGTTGATGCACTTGAGTTCATCAGCCGCATGGGGCGTCGGGAGTTGCAGGGTCGGTACAAGAACAAAGAGGAGAAGCCGAAAATGGCCGGCTCAGAAACCTTTAACAAACTGGTGAAGTTTCTCCGCATGGCTTTCAAGGAGTACGGAAAGAACCGTCCCGGCTGGTATAATGCCTTCCAAGACATAGAGCCTCCAAGGACCATCAGGTTTACGGTAAGGGACGCGCTACCGGAAGAAGAGGTGATTAAGCTGTTCCAGCCCGGGGTACTGCTGGACAAAATGGAGCGGGCAATCTGCGCGGCGATGTTCCTGGCCGGGCTGCGCCGGTCGGAGATTTTTGCGCTGCGCCCGGAGGATCTTGATTGGTTCACCCCGAAGATCACGGTGTCCCATGCTTGGCAGAATTTCTCATACCGGAAGCGGAACTTGGGGCCTACGAAAAGCAAACGGGAACGGATTGCTCCGTTTGATAAGGTATTGCAGGAGGCGATCAGGGATCTTTGGCAGGCGAACGAGCAGCACGGCTTTGTTTTTGCGTTCAAGGATGGGAAAACCCCGGGATCCTCCTGGATAAAAGGCCGTTTTAAAAAATGGCTGGCCCGGGCTGGCATTGAGCTGAACGGCCGGCAGCTTGTCCCGCATAGCAGCCGGTACTCCCTAGCCTCAGTCCTGGAGGATCGCGGCGTTTCCCTGCGGTATATCCAGGATCTCTTGGATCACTCGGACCTCAAAACGACAAAAAACTATTTGCACTCCACGAAAAAAACCATTCGGGAAATAGGAACCAAGATCGATTCGGTAATTGAGGGTACAGCCTCGATCCTTGAGGAGAAAGCCTCGAATTTCGGGAAAGTCGGATAAGTAAAATGCGGTAGAAGGGCGCTAAGCGTTCCATTTGGACCACCCCCTTATCATTTTACCTTTTTCATTGAAAAACCCCGCTAAAAAGGATAGGCGGCCCCCTGGCAGAACCTTTCTTTAGGAGGCTGCTATTCAACTTGATAGCCATTTTTCATATTTATATTCATTTTTTCCTGTTTTGGTTCAATCCAGAAGTATAGGCGAAGCCTTTTTTCAAAGCCTCTTTAGGAGGGTTTAGGCGGGCTTTATCAGCCTAAGCCATACTTTTCCCCCAAAAAGTAAAATAAACTCCGCTGCGGCCTTTAAGCGCATTTTAGTCTTTCCAGAAAAAAGTTGAAAAAATAGTCCAATAATTATTGACGGATGTTGTCGGTTGCGGTACTATCCAAGGTGGGTGGAGGACTGAATGAAGAGCGTTGAAGAGCTAGCCCGGATTTCCGGCAGGTCTATTTTCAGGGTCCGTAATTGGGCCCGGGAACACGGTATGAAGCGAACATCCGGGAGGTATTTTTTTGATGAAGTCCAGGAAGCCGCGTTCCTGAGCCGGCGGACCATGGAATGCGCACCCCGTAGCGCAAGAACCATTGCGAAAAAGACTGGCTGGTCTCCGGAGAAGGTACGGAAATGGGCCTGTGAGCATGGTGTAGAGATGCGTGAGGCCAGTTATTACTTCACCTTGGACCAGGAGCGGCAGTTTGAAAGGGAGGCGAAGATTCCGGTTGGACGGCCTAAGAAAGAACAGCCGGAAGCAGCCGGACCGAAGCGGCCCCGCGGAAGGCCCCGGAAGGAAAAGCCGCCCAAGGTGCCGGGGCAGCGTGGGCGGCCAAGGAAAACAATTTGAGAAAATTGCGGAAAATTATTGACAAATAAGGTAGATGGGATACGTTAAAGTCAAGGAGTATTTATGGATGGTATTGAGGTTCCGAAAATCTATCTTGAAACGACGATGTTCAGCTTTTATTACGAAAAGCGGACGGCCCCGCCATACCTGGAATTAAAAGCGGAGGTTCGCCAGGTCTTTGATCTGATTAGAGCTGGGAAGTATGAACCTTATACTTCTATCCTGGCAACTGATGAAATCGATGATGAAACCAACCATGAAAAGCGGGAGAATATGTGGCGGCTCATTACGGATTACAATGTCAAGGTTCTGCCGGAGACAGAAGAATCGAAAAGGCTTGCGTCCCTTTATATCCAATCCAAGGCGATTCCTGAAAGTTATCCTACAGATGCCGGACATATTGCAATTACGGCGCTCAACGGCTTAGACTTCACTGTGAGCCTTAATTTTGAACATATAGCCCGGCCCTGGACAATCGAACGGGTCAGGCGGGTCAATAAACAAGAAGGTTTTAACCCTATCGGGATATATAGACCTGTGGAGGTATTAGCGTTATGAAGACAGTACAAGATTACCTGAATGATCCCCGGATCACCAATGACCCGGAAATGATGGCGGCTATGGAGCCTATCAGGGAGATTCATGCTATACGGTTAAAAATACAGGACGAAACCGCCGGAATGACTGCGGAAGAACGAAACAAAAGGGCGGAAGCTTCCCTGGCAAAAAGAGGGCTTTCCATTTGCTATGATTTAGTAGGCCGGGGGAAGATCCGTCCAAGAACTGCGGCAGTTACTTAATAAGCAGGTAAGAAGCAGAGTCAGGCCCCGGACATCCGGGGCTTTTTTATTGCCTTGGTAAACTGGTTCCAGTCCCGATTTTCTTCTATAAGAAGTAGGGTATTGATACCCTATAGATACCCCTTCCATACCCTATCTATACCATTCCATATATAGTATAGTAATGTAAATTTAATATAAATATAAATTTAATTGTTATTCAGTTTTAGAAAAACTGATGTGGGCAACTTGTGGAAAACCACAACCACGTTTTTTATAAATTATGTGTTATCGCTCTTATGCCGGTTGCAGTACCGGTGGGCAATCTGGGCGTTTTCGATGGTCGTAGGTCCGCCTTTGCTATATGGGTCTATATGGTCCACTTCGGCATCCTCGATGGCGAGAATCTGGTTATGGCAGATTCCGCAGGTTGGGTCTTTCTCGAAAAGCTGTTTTTTGATCTCGTAGCTAAAATTTCGGGATGTTGGATTTGAGACGATAGAGTCCAAGACGCCAAGCCATTTGGTGAACCGACTCTGCATACGCACGGTACTGCTTGTTTGAATTTCGATAGCATCGCCGAATTCGGGATCGTTGCACATGAGGTCAAGCATCCGATCCCGAATCTCATTCCAATGCCCCTGGAATTGGCTCTGATCGTATTTGGCGAAGCAGCACATCTGAACATCAAATAAGGCCATGTTGATCCGGCTGGCAACCCAGGAACCATCCTTGTTGCTCTCGTCTTTCCCCGGACTGAACCGCCTGAAAGCGTTTTCTCCGAAAACCGAATGACAGAGGTCAACGCATGTTCTGAACCGTTTCCGGTACTCGTTAGCTTTTTCTTTTGATAAATTCCGCCGTTCCCTGAGTTCTTTGTTGCAGAACTGCTTCATGCTTGGACGGTAGTCCCGGTAATCTTTCTCGGAAAGGGCAAGGAACCGCAGTATCATACCCCGGTAGAGCATACGGTTCTTGAAATTAGGCTTGTTGACCAGCTTTCCGAAGGTTTTATCCTCCTCAAGTTCGTCCAACAGGTCAATATAGGGGCCGCGGTAGACGGAATTCCTGATTTCGTCCTCGTTTAACTTCATGGAACCGGTGTTCAGCCGCTCAAAAATATCGAACCTTACGTCCTCATCAGACTCTTTTTTAATAATTATGGCGTGAATGGGGGTGTCTCTGATTTTTCGCTGGAGGGGTTTTTCAAGCCCGGCATACTTCAAGCCTTTCAGTTCGGTCAGTATCTCCAAGCCGTTCAGTTTGAATTCGGTATACGATTTCCCCACTGGAAACTGGTCATCAATGAAGCCGAAGAAAGTGGTAAGGCGTTGCTGGCCGTCTATCACGCTCAGGGTTCCGTCCGCTTCCTCCGCCAGATATACCGCTGGCAAAGGTACGTCCAGTAGCACGGATTCTATAAGCCGGCTGGCTTTTGTCTTGTCAAAGACATAGTTGCGCTGCCATGGGGGGCTAAGGTCGAGGTCGCCGCCTTTTTTCTTGTAGTAAAGCGTTTCTACCGAAAAATCCATAGGATTCCAGACGATTTTTCTGTTTCCCGGTCCGTCAAATACCGGTTCATCGCCTTTTTCCGCAACGTCCCCATACCCGGTAAGTTCTTCTTGTTCATTGATAGTGTATTCGTCTGACATATCATTCCCCCTTATTTTGGTGTTATTGGCTTTATGTTATCGTCTACGATGAGACTCCAACCTTGTTCTAATGGCTGAGGGAAAGAAGCATACAGATCCCTCACTGCGTCTATAGCGGCCTTTTTACCGACATCATTTAGATTGCGGTATGCATCTAGAAGGTTATGTTCTGTCTCCGTAAGACCGTCTGAACCAGTCAAAAGATAGTCCAAAGATTCCCCGACAAATTTAGCTATCTCAAAGAGGGTATAAGCACTCGGTTTTTGCCTTTTAGTTTTCCAAGCTGAAATTGTACCAGACGGGGCAATCTCATATAGTTTAGTCCTATTAAGTCCCTTTTTATCGAGTGCGGCCATTATTCTTTCAACGAGATCTTCTCTTGAAATGGACATAGAATATTATCGGCAATATCTCCGTAAACAAAGATTTAACCCGCTGCCCCGGGAAAGAAAGAGCGTTGATTGGAGCCAGAGCCGGGCAGGGCCGAGGTTCCAACCAACGCTTTTTTTATTGGAGGTACAGGATGAACAGGGTATCGGTTGAGGACATCAGGATTGGGTACATGAACGGCCAATACGACAGGAAAAGCGCCGCTGAGGAGCTTGCGGACAGTGGCGCCAACGTTTCAGTCATTAACGACTGGGACGATGAACTGGATTATTACCAGCAGAACGCTTAGGAAGCAGCGTAAGGCTAAATTAGGCGGTGTGGGGTGTTGTCCCCGGCGACTGTATGTCCCGCCTATAAAAATATATTGCGATGAATGGTGTGGAGCGTTGTCTCCGAAGACTTAGGTCCCATTCATCAAAGCAAGAGGATCAGATGACCAGAATCGATGAAAAAGTTTTGGCCGTCCTACAGTTCTATGACTCGAAAGAGGGTCATCAGTTCTGGACAAAAGACTATAAGGCTTCCACAAAAGACTATAGAGCTTCATGCTAAAGGTCTTGGTTTTAAGATAAATATATTTTATGATTCAAGAAACTCAGGACCGGGGATTATCAGGTTTCTTAGGCCTAAGCGGACCAGTCCGGACCTTAAATAAAGCCGCAAGGGACGCGCGGACGCGGGTCTCAAAAGCGTTTCACTTGTCTGAAACTCTAAACAACCCGTGAGACCTAAGGAACCTGCGGTTCCATGTCTCATGCGGATTACAGGGGAGGCCCCATGGCCAGAAAAGGGAAAGTAGTGATTGACCGGGAGCTGTGCAAGGGCTGCGGCTTGTGCATCCGCGCTTGCCCGGTAAAAGTGTTGGATGTCGAGAAACATCTCAATATGCAGGGGAGCTTCCCCGCGTCGGCGCTTCAGATAGAGAAGTGTACGGGCTGCGGCAACTGCTTCGCGGTATGCCCGGAAGTCTGCATCGAGGTGTTCGACCTGGAAGAGGAGGTCGCGGGATGAAGGGTCGCGAAGATTCCGGCTGCGCTTGCCGCGGCGGCTGCCGGGGAGAAAAGCTCCTTATGAAGGGGAACGAGGCCATCGCCGAGGCCGCCCTCCGCGCGGGGTGCCGGGCTTATTTCGGCTATCCAATTACCCCGCAGAATGAGCTTATCGCCTATATGGCCGCGAACATGATGGATAGGGGAGGGGTCTTTGTCCAGGCCGAGAGCGAGACTGCGGCGGTGAACATGGTATACGGCGCTTCCGCCGCGGGGTACAGGGCCATGACGAGTTCTTCCAGTCCCGGAATAAGCCTCAAGCAGGAGGGAATCTCCTACGCCGCCGGGGCCGACATTCCTATGGTGGTGGTAAACGTGGTCAGAGGCGGTCCCGGTCTGGGTTCCATCGCCCCGGCCCAGAGCGATTACTTTCAGTCCACCCGCGGCGGGGGCCACGGAGATTACCGCTGCATAGTCCTTGCCCCAAAGAGCGTCCAGGAGTGCGCGGACCTCACCTTTCTGGCCTTTGAGCTTTCCGACAGATACAGGATGCCCGCCATAGTTCTGGCCGACGGCGTCATCGGGCAGATGATGGAGGGAGTGGTCCTGCCTCCGCCTCTAGACCCGGGACGCCTCCCCCCGCGGGACTGGACCGTGGGCCGCATGGCGGAAGAAAGCCGGGCAAGCCGGCACATCACTTCGCTTGACCTGGTTCCCGAAGATCTTGAAGCTAAGACGCGGGCCCGTTTTGAGCGCTACAGGACGGTGGAGAAAGAGCAACTCCGCTTTGAGGCTCTGGGTTTCAATACGGGCGGTGGCGGGTTTAGCGGGGAAGGCCCGGACCTGACGATTGCGGCCTACGGCACCTCGGCCAGAGCCGCGCTGGGCGCCCGGCAGCTTGCCGCGAAGGAGGGCGTCAACCTGGGCCTGTTCCGGCCCATCACCCTTTGGCCCTTTCCATACAAAGCCCTTGCAAAGATCGCTTCCGGCGGGAAGCCCATCCTCACTGTTGAGATGAGCCTGGGCCAGCTTGTGGAGGACGTGAAACTTTCGCTCCTTGAAGCGGAGCCAAAAGCTTCCCTCAAGCAGGTTCATCTTTTGGGACATTCAGGCGGGGTGATTCCTTCGGAAGAGGAGATTTTTGAGCGGGCAAAGGCTGTTTTGGCCGGCAAGAGCGGCTTTTAACAGGAGAAGACATGAAACTTATAGGAAAACGCCCGAAGAGCCTTTACAAGGTCCCCACGAAATACTGCGCGGGCTGCGGCCATGGGATAATCCACCGCATTATCGCGGAGTTGGTTGACGAAATGGGGCTGCGGGAGCGGGCCGTGATTACGAATCCCGTGGGCTGCGCCATTTGGGCCGATCTCTACTTCGATTTCGATTCGGTGCAGCCTCCCCACGGGCGGACTCCCGCGGCGGCCACGGGGATCAAGCGGGTTCTCCCGGATCATCTGGTGATCTGCTACCAGGGGGACGGAGACATGGCGGCTATCGGCACAGCGGAGATGATCCACGCGGCCAACCGGGGCGAAAAGTTCACGACGGTTTTCGTGAACAACGCGATTTACGGCATGACCGGCGGCCAAATGGCGCCCACGACCCTCGTGGGCCAGAAGGCGGCCACGGCTCCCCTGGGGCGGGACCCGGAAAAAGCGGGCATGGGCTATCCCATGCGGGTGGCGGAACTCCTTGCCGGCCTTGAGGGAAGCCGCTACATTGCCCGGGGCGCGGTGAACAGCGCCGGGAATGTCAGGAAGACTAAAATCTATATCAAGAAAGCCCTGGAAGCCCAGATGCGGGGAGAGGGTTTTACCATGGTGGAGGTCCTCTCCCAATGCCCTACCAACTGGGGTATGGCGCCCCTGGAATCCCTTGACTGGCTTGAGAATAATATGATCCCTGTGTTCCCCTTGGGGGAGGTAAAAAATACGCTCCCTGAAAGCTGGCCGCCCTCCTCCGTGCGGGAGGCCGCAAATGACTGAGAAATCTTTCTTTGCCGGCTTAGGCGGCCAGGGGATCATCTCCCTTGGGCAAATCTGGGCCTATTGCGCCATGGAGCAGGGGAAAAACGTCAGTTTTTTCCCTTTTTATGGGGCGGAGAAGCGGGGCGGCATAGCCAGAGCTTCGGTCATTATTTCTGACGGGGAGATTGCCAGCCCCTTGGTAACGGTTCCAGATTCGGTTCTGGTGATGAACGGCGATTCCCTGCCCCTCTGCGAGGGAATGCTCAAAAGCGGCGGCCTCATGGTTATTAACTCAGGGCTTGTCCGGGACGAACCCAAAAGGAGCGATGTAAGGGCGGTCCGGGTCGATGTCCTGGGGCTTGCGGAGAAGGCCGGGAACGCCCGCTTCGCGAATATGGCCGCCCTGGGAGTTATGGCGAAACTGACGGGCGCCCTTAGCATAGACGGCATTGAGGAGATATTAAAGAAGTTTTTCCCCCCCGACAAACACAAGTTCGTCTCTCTAAACGCGGAGGCTGTCAGGGCGGGATATGCGGCCTGCGGATAAGGGGCTTATTACTTCCCCGGAAGACCTGCCTCGCCGCCTTGCCTTGGCTGTCAGAGCGGAGGAGCGGGAATATATCGCGTTCCTGGGCGGGCGGGGCGGACTTCCCTTCGCCGTGAGCCCTCACTTCGCTTCCCTGGCCGGGCCTGACCCGGATGACCCCATAAGGCGACAGTTTTTCCCAGACCCGCGGGAAGAAGCGCCTGACCCTTTCGCCTTGGACGATCCTTTAGGGGAGGCGGGACATCTTGCGGCCCCCAGGTTCATACATCAGTACCGGGACCGGGCCCTGCTTCTGGCCGGAGGAAGCTGCGCCGGATTCTGCCGCCACTGCTTCCGCCGGGTCTGGCTGGGTTCTTCCCGTTTTTTCATCAACGCCGGCGAACTCGATCCTGTAAGCGCCTACCTGGAAAGGCATCCTGAAATCCGGGAGATCCTCGTGTCCGGGGGAGACCCCATGACCGCATCGGACGGCGTCCTGGAAAAACTGTTCCGGCGGCTCAGGAACGCGGGCGTCCGGGAAGAACCCCTCAGCCTCCGCATCTGTACCCGAATCCCCATTACCGTTCCCTCAAGGATAAGCCCCAGGCTTATTGCCATGTTCAGCCGGTATAAGCCCCTGCGTATGGCGGTCCACATAAACCATTGCCGGGAACTGGCGGACGCGGCCCGCAAGGTCCTTGCGGACTGCTCCGGGGCGGGCATCCCCGTGCTGGTCCAGACTGTGCTTCTCCGGGGCGTAAATGATGATCCCGCGCTTCTGGCTGAGCTTTTCAGGGAATGTCTCGCCCTGGGGCTTAGCCCGTATTATCTCTTTCAGATTGACCTTGCGCCTGGAACCGCTCATTTCCGCGTTCCCCTCAAGGAGGGGCTTGCCATCTACCGGAAGCTGAAAGAATTTTTGGGGCCTGACTGCCCAGCCTACGCCGTAGACCTCCCGGGCGGAGGCGGCAAGATACGCCTTGGCGATGACAGTATCGCCGGGGAGGGGGAAAGTCCCGGCGGGCCGGTCTACTACCTTAGGGGGCCGGATGGGAAACTTTGGGCCTACCCGCGGCGTTAAAGGCCCGCGCCCGGAAAAAAGAGCAAGATTATGACTTTTTCTCTCTTTAATGAATTAAAATTTTAGTGAGATCTTTTCGGAGCAATAGGCGTGGAAAACTTTGGAGACTATTGACAATGCCGGCTAAAATCCGCATTGTACCTTTTATCTGTATTTTACAAAACGGTCCTGGAAGGGGGCTGTTATCTGCCCGGCGAAGGGAGGTTGCGAGAACCGTATTGAAAGGGAGCGATGTGGTCATCAAGGGCGTTTCTAAATCCTTTGGTGATTTTGCGGTTTTAAATGATGTAGATATTGAAATTAAAAAGGGTGAATTTTTTTCCCTTTTGGGGCCGTCAGGGTGTGGTAAAACAACCCTCCTGCGTATTATCGCGGGGTTTGAGAGCCCCGATTACGGCGCGGTAATGCTTGAGGGAACTGATGTGCTTCCCCTGTCTCCTAACCGCAGGCAGGTAAACACGGTTTTTCAGAATTACGCCTTATTTCCCCACCTTTCGGTTTTTGAAAATGTGGCGTTTTCCCTAAGGATAAAGAAGACTCCTCAATCGGAGATTAGCGCGAAGGTGAAGGAGTACCTCAAGCTGGTCCAGTTGGAAGGGCACGCCCAAAAGAGGCCGAACCAGCTTTCCGGGGGACAGAAGCAGCGGGTCGCTATTGCCAGGGCGCTGATCAATGAACCCCGGGTGCTTCTTCTGGATGAGCCGCTTTCCGCTCTGGATGCCAAGCTGCGGCAGCACATGCTTATAGAGCTGGACCAGATTCACGATAAGATCGGCATTACCTTTATCTATGTTACCCATGATCAGCAGGAAGCTTTGTCGGTTTCGGATCGGATTGCGGTGATGAATCAGGGGGATGTTCTCCAAATAGGGAGTCCTCACGAAATCTACGAGAGTCCGGCTACGGACTTCGTGGCCCGTTTCATCGGCGAGGCCAACCTTTTTGATGGGACAGTCATTTCTGCGGAAAAGCTTGACAAACCTTCCGCTCCGGCGCCGGAATATATGGCGGAACTGGACATCCCGGAACTGGGCAGGATCAAGGTGACTACCGTAGACCCTGTAAAGCCGGGCCAAAAGGTTAGTTTTACTATCAGGCCGGAAAAGATCGTCATCTCCAAGGAAAAGTCTGTTACCAAACGGGAGGATATAAACCATTTTCAGGGCCTTGTTGACGAGCCTATCTATTCGGGATTTCAGACCAAATTCTATGTGAAAATCGCGGAGAATGTTGTCATCCGGGTTATCAAGCAGCACGCCAAATATTCAGATGAAGGGCCGGATATTGTATGGAAGGATTCGGTATTTCTTTCCTGGAGCGCCAATGACGGGTATATCGTCGGGGTTAAAGAGCCGTGAACGCAGTGCCGTATCCCGCCAAACCTGGGGGAAAGCCGGCGGCCGCGGAAAACCTGCCTGCCGCCGGAAAGCATAACTACGGACTTCTCTATTCGGGTCCAATGACCCTGTGGTTTACGGCCTTTTTCCTTGCGCCCATCATCATCATCATAGCTTATAGTTTTCACAGGAAAGGGCTTTACGGGGGCGTAGCTGCGGGACAGCTTTCTCTAGACGCCTACAAGTCTTTGGGGAACCCCAGCTTTATCCTTATCACGGTACGCACGATTATAACGTCCCTGGCCGCCACGACGGTTACAATTTTTTTTGCCCTGCCCTGTGGATACTACATGGCTAAGAGCCGGCATCAGACGGCGCTGCTCCTTGCTATCATCATCCCCTTTTGGACGAATTTTCTTATCCGGGTATTCGCCTGGATGAACATTCTGGGGAACAATGGCTTTTTGAACGAATTCCTTATGCGGACAGGGATACTGAAAGATTATATTCAATTCATCTACAACCAGCCGGCGGTGATCCTGGTGCTGGTCTATATGTACCTGCCTTATGCCATCCTGCCTCTCTTTTCTACTATCGATAAATTCGATTTTTCCCTGCTGGAAGCGGCCCGGGACCTGGGGGCTTCCAAGCCTATGGCGATAGTAAAAGTGCTGTTTCCCAATATCAGGAGCGGCATCTATACGGCGGTGCTTTTCACGTTTATCCCCATCTTTGGAGCCTATGCGGTACCGCTGCTGGTTGGCGGGAAGGACTCCTATATGCTGGGGAATGTCGTGGCGGATCAGCTTACCAAGGCCCGGAACTGGCCTTTGGCGTCGGCGATTTCCATGGTCCTTACTCTGGTGACTACGGTGGGTATTCTCGTCATGATGAGTCTCCAGAGGAAGGATGCCGGACGCATTGCGGAACAGAGCCGTCACAGCGCGGGAAGCTTGGACGGGAGGAAGGGAGTATGAAACTAAACATTCGCAGCTTTATTACTCCCCTCAAGGGCGGGGGAGCGCCGGGGGAAGCGGCGCGGCATGCCAGACGGGCGGCCCGCGGCCGGTTCTCCTTTTCCCAGACCATATTTATCGCTACCATCGTGTTTCTGTTTCTTCCCCTTTTTGTGCTTGTTCTTTATTCCTTCAACGCCTCCAAGGGCATGAAGTGGGCCGGCTTCTCCTTTGTCTGGTATGAACAGCTCTTCTTCCATTCCAGAGACCTGTGGAGAGCCTTCCGGAACAGTATCGTTATCGCCTTGACTTCCGCGGGAACTGCGACGGTAGTAGGAACTTTCGGCGCCATAGGCGTCAAGTGGTATCGTTTCAGGCTGAGAAATTACGCGCAGACTATTTCTTTCCTTCCCATGATACTTCCGGAAATTATCATCGGCGTCTCGCTGGCCCTGTTCTTTGCGGGGGTAAAAATACCCCTGGGGCTCTTCACAATTTTTATCGCCCACACCACGTTCAACCTGCCTTTCGTGTTTCTTATGGTGATGGCCCGGCTTGACGAGTTTGATTTTTCCATTATTGAAGCCGCCCGCGATCTGGGCGCAGATGAGCGCCAGACACTGATCCGGGTAACCGTCCCGATTTGTATGCCCGGCATTGTTTCCGGTTTTCTGACAGCCGTAACCATATCGTTGGAGGATTTTGTTATTACCTATTTTGTCGCGGGTCCAGGCTCTACGACGCTGCCGCTGTATATCTACTCGGCCATACGTTTTGGAGTGTCTCCGGTGATAAACTCACTGTCGGTGGTTATGATCCTGGGAACCGTGGCGCTTACTTATTTGCTCAGAAACTTTCTGAAATACATCGCCGCAAAATAGGATAACTACAGGCATTGAATCGCCGGGGACTTCCGCCGCGGAAAACGGCGGCCCGGATTCAAAATACACAAATGGCGCTGAAAAAAGAATTCAGCGGCAAGGAGGATTAAAGATGAAAAAAAATTTTGCGGCTTCCGCCGCGCTGCTCGCTGTAATTGTACTGGCTGCCCTTTCATCAGGCTGCGTGAAGAAAGAGGGGTCAAAGACGGCGTCCAGCCGGGAGCAAGGCTCCAAGCGGCTTTACGTTTACAACTGGACCTATTACACCCCCGATTCTATCCTGCGAAAGTTCGAGCAGGAATACGGGGTGACCATCGTGTACGACACCTTTGCTTCCAACGAGGAACTCTACGCCAAGCTCCTGGCCGGCGGTACGGGTTACGATCTGGTGTTCCCGTCGGGAGACTATGTTTCCATTATGATCAAGCAGGGGATGCTCGAAAAACTCGACAAGTCCAAATTGCGGAATCTGGGCAACATCGACCCGATAGTGCTTCAAAAGGCAACGTATGATCCCGCCATGGACTATGCGGTTCCCTACTATTTCGGCGCCGCCGGAATCGCGGTCAACACCGCCCGGGTCCCGGACTACGAAAAGAGCTGGTCCATCTTTGGCCGCGAAGACCTGCGCGGAAAAATGACCATGCTGGACGACATGAGGGAAGTGCTGGGCGACGCCCTCAGCTTCCTTGGGTATTCTGTGAATACCGTGAACCCCGCTGAAATCGCCGCGGCCCGGGACTTAATCAACAACACCTGGAAGCCGAACCTCCTCAAATTTGACGCCGAAGCTTTTGGCAAGGGTTTTGCCGATGGGGACTTCTGGGTTGTCCAGGGCTACGCCGAAGTTGTGTACGAGGAGATCTCCGGCGAACTCAAAGCGGACACCGTCTTCTTTATTCCCCCGGAAGGCGGCCCCGCGTATATCGACAGTATGTGTATCCTCAAGGGCGCAAGGAACATGGACCTGGCTTATGCGTTTATCGACTTTATTCACCGCCCTGAAATTTACGCCGAGTTTACCGACTACTTCGGTTTCCCCGCCACCGCCAACATCCCCGCCCGGGCCCTCAAACAGCTTAGCCCCTACTACACGGCGGAGGAGCTTGTCAATGTGGAACTCAAGGACGATGTAGGCGAAAACCTCCAGCTTTATGACGACGCGTGGCTGTCTATCCGCGTAGGAGACTGATGCAAATGCAGGCCCCCGGTCCTGGGGCAATGGATTTTTCAGGGAGCATTGTTTTTTTACAGTTTACGCTTATAGTATTAAGCTATGGTACTACTATATTTTGTTTCAGCATTGATTTTGGCCGGATGTTTCAATCCGGTTGCGGTGGAATCTCCTGTGGCAAGGGGGAAGCCCTCTCCCTCCGCTCCCTTTAGCGTAGAGATAGAACTTGACGGAGAGGGCGTGAGCGCCAGGTCTCTGTACGGCGCAGAGCGGACAGCTATGCCCGGAGCCGGCGGCTCCATGAATTTAATAAATAACTATGCGAATTTTTCACAGCTTGTGGTGGTGGACGGGACGGACGGGAGTATTTTCTATGCCGCCGAAGCAAGACGGCAAAAAAGTGAAGAAGGCGCTGTTTTTAAGGTGCCTCCTGTTAACCTTGACCGCTCGCAGCTTTTTCTTCTGCTGATGGGCCATTTGGCGGATGGAGAAGAAAGCCCGACTCTTCTTGCGGCGGGATTCAGCAATCGTCTTGTGGATGACGAGCGGAAAGTTCTGCTTTATATGTGGCCCATACAAGTGGACACGGAGCT
>JAITSE010000023.1 GCA_031288005.1 Treponema sp. | reverse complement strand
AGCTTGCAACAGTACTTGAAACAAAAAAAGGCGAGACGGCAAGACTCTTCGCGCGCTGGCTGCCTGCGGCTCAGACCATAGAACTGGACAAGCCCTTGGAGAGAAGTGAAGGCTGGCCCTTGGACAATGAAGGCAATCCGAGCTACCGCTGGGGATACGCGGAAGCGACGAGTGTCGAAGGTGACGAGGCTCTTCATAAGAAAGTCTTTGTTATCTACGGCGGCAACTGGGACGATAATTCTCCTGTATACGTAACAGGCCGCACCACGGACGCGCGGATTCGCATCATCCCGGGCAACGGCAACGCCTGGACCAGCGAAAGAGATACCTATACGTGGAAAAAGCAGAATCCCTATGAATATATTAACTTTGATGACATTAAGGACGAAAGGACCGGAGCGTTCTACGGGCATCTGAACAAAATACCGGTCCTCTACAAGATAACGCCGCTGGAGCAGCGCACAAGGGTACGGGTTATATTCGTGAACGCGAAGATAGAACTGGACGATGGACAATTCAGCCCGGTCGACCTGGGCCCCTACCATGAGTTTGAGAAGTTAAATGAGCAAAGGCCTGAAAGCGAACTCCGTTTTGACACAAGCTGGAGCCGCGCCTGGAAGTATGCGGAGACAGGAGATGTTTTCGGCGCCTGGCTGGGGAAATTCGGCCCCAACAACCGGTGGCTGGCTACTAGTAGCAATGCTAACAATGCTAACAATGCTAAGCCCCAGTACTATGTGCGCTGGAATGACCATGAGATTCACGCGATTCTTGAATTTGAAGGGCAAAAAAACGTTATAACCTCAACCGGCGGCGTCACGGCATTCGCGCTGTGGAACTCCCGCTATAACTATGGCCCCCTGTACGACCAGGATCTTCCGCCGCGGCCCAATGAAGACGGTACTTATCATGCAGTATGGAACGCATACAGAAAAGAATGTTTCTTTTTTGTATATAAATACGGCCTGCCTTATTCCTGGCAGCATAATATAACATATCCAGATGATAAGCTTGACCAGTTTAACTCCATGGGAGGCTGGAAGCCGTCTGTCCTTCAACTCAAGTTCCGCGGCGGAGCCAAGCTCGTTGCCTCCATACGTGATCCGGCTAATGGCGGCGCCGGCGCTAAGGAAACGCTCGACGTCAACACCACAAAAGGGAGAGGGGAATTCTGGGACAAAGACGAAGGTCTCAAGCTTGGCAGCTATCTCTGGGGCGGGGGCGACCACTACATCGTGGGCGGCTGGGATAATGCCGTCCTGGGCGGCTTGGACGCTAACAAAGCCAACGTGCTATGGGGGACTTGGCGCTGATAAGGCCGAAAGAAGCGGCCCTGTACCGGAAATATCCTTATTCAACAAAACGGTCGAATGGGGACTTTGGCGCAGGGCCGGGTTAGAATGAGTCCAAAACCAATATACTTGTTGAAACTACAAAGTGCCCTGCATTTTACGAGACCTGTTCATCGGAAACGCAGTTTCCGATGAACAGGTCCAACAAAGAACCCAGGAGCAAGCTCGAAGCAAGTGTGCTTGCCGATATCTTCGTTGGATAGAAAATTTATTATACTGGCGGGATCCATACCCCGATCCGAAAATTATTGTACAACATTTCGATGTATTTTAGATTTTCCAGGGCAATCTCCGGGGTATGGACCCCGCCTTTCAATCAACTAACACCGCTGTAGTGATCAAACCAGAGGCTCGGCAGGTTCGCTGTCCTCCACATACAATAAACAATACGCTGTCTTGACATATCTCGAATATTTTTGTTAACCTCATTATTATCATGGTTAACAAAGGAAGAATCGAAAACCGGGAAATATCCTTGAAGGCTTTTCTTGTTCAAAGGCTGAGAGAAAATCCCGGCGCCTTCTTTTCAGGCCAGCGCCTGGCTGCGGAACCGGGAGTTTCCCGTACCGCCGTCTGGAAAGCCGTCAGGACCCTGGAAGCCTCGGGATACCCCATTGAGGGAAACGATAAGGGTTATGCTTGGATGGGTGAAGACGGCGACTTTCTCTATCCCTGGGAATTCGGGAAGAATGAAAAGCTCTTTCACCATTGGTTCTCCACGGACAGCACCATGAACAGGGCCGCGGAACTTGCGGACCGGGGCTGCCCGGGAGGGTCGATTGTAAGCGCCGAAAAACAGACCGCTGGCCGGGGGAGGAACGGCAGAAAATGGGAATCAGGAAAAGGCGGCCTCTTTTTTACCCTTCTGGAAAGGCCCTCCCTTACGGCTTCGGAATACTACCGGGCCGCAATGGCGGCCCAAATCGCATCGAGCAAAACCCTGACAAAAATCTGCGGAAAACCATGTTTCCTCCGCTGGCCCAATGATGTCTATGGGGCAGGAAGGAAACTTGCCGGAATCCTCACGGAATTCCGGGCCGACGGCGACAGGGTCAAATGGATGTCCTTAGGTATAGGGATCAACGTCAACAACAGGCCCGGAGGGGAATCCGCCGTCTCCTGCGCGGAACTTTCGGGCCGCATCATTTCGAGGAGGGAGGTCCTCCTTGGGGTCCTGGAGGAATGGAGCGGGCTACAAAAGGCCGGATATGGAGGTCTGGAAAAACACTGGAACGCCCTTTCCGATTCCATAGGCAGGCAGGCGGTAGCGGAAAGCGGAATAAAAGGGGTTTTTCTTGGCGCAGATCCCTTAGGCCGGGCTCTGCTTAAAACAGACGGGGGGGGAATCTTGAGCTTCTGGCCCGGCGCCATATCATTCATTATCAAGAATCAACTTTAAAGAGGTAAATTATGGAAAACACAAGAAATTCAGCGTTGAATTCAAAAAAAAGGCTGCTTAAAATCTGCCTTATCGCCCTTTTCGCGGCCCTCATATCAGCGGGGGGTTTTATAAGCATTCCACTGGGACCTGTCCCTATGGTGCTTCAGAATTTTATGGTCCTCCTGGCGGGGATGATCCTGGGGCCCTTTATGGGTGGAGCCGCTGAGGCCTTGCATCTCCTTGCGGGACTCCTCTCCCTGCCGGTCTTCGCTGGAGGAACCGGGGGCATCGCAAGATTTGCGGGTCCCACCGGAGGCTTCCTCATAGGCTACTTATTCATGGCTGTCTCCGCTGGGGCCATACTAGGCCGTCCTAGAGCGGGGAAAAAGAATTCCCTCCCCTTTCTCATCGCCGCCGTTGCTGCGGGTATTCTGGCGCTATATATCCCCGGTATACTCTGGCTGCGCTTCGGCCCCACCCACCTGAACTGGACAAAGGCTGTGCTGGCCGGGGCGGGCGCTGTCCCCTTCCCCTTCGTGTATCTCGCGGGGGACATCATCAAAGGTATAGCCGCCGCTCTCATTGCGCCCAGGCTGCGGGCCCTCACCGCGGACCATCTGGATGGATGAAATCCTCTTTTCGATCCGTTCCCTGGTAAAAAAATTTCCCAATGGCTTTGAAGCGTTGTCAGGCATAGATTTGGATATTATTTCAGGCGAATGCCTTCTCATCGCCGGGGCCAACGGATCGGGGAAGACCTTGCTTATGCACATCCTGGCGGGTCTCACGGAACCGTCTTCGGGGGAGATATTTTTTAAAGGAAAGAGCCTTAAATCCTGGGGCAGCCTGCTCCAAGGCCATATAGGGCTGGTGTTTCAGGATGCCGATGCCCAAATAATCGGAGAAACCGTGGAGGAAGATATACGCTTTGGCCCGGAGAATCTGAAACTCCCGGAAGAAGAAACCCGCAGACGCCTTGAAAACTGCCTTAAGGCCCTGGAACTAAAAGAGAAGAGGGATTTTCCTCCCCGGAGGCTTTCGGGAGGGGAAAAAAGGCGGCTTGCCGCGGCGGGGGTCCTCGCCATGGGCTGTGAAACCATCATCATGGACGAACCTTTTGCCAATCTGGACTGGCCCGGGGTAACGCAGGTTCTCAAAATCCTTAAGGACCTCAAGACGGAAGGAAAGACGGCCATCATCCTCACCCACGAACTAGAAAAGGTCTTGGCCTTTGCCGACAGGCTAGTGATCCTGGCGATGGGAAAGATCCGGGACAAGGGAAAGCCGGAAGAAGTGCTTGATCGCCTGGAAAATGCCTGGGGCGTCAGAGACCCCCGCCGCGATTACCGGAACGCTGGAGATTGCTGCTGGCTGTAAGGCTGGAGAGTCATGAACAAATATACTCCATGGGCTTACCGCAAAGGGAACTCCCTCCTGCACCGGCTCTCAGGCGGCGCAAAACTCGCCATCCTCCTCTGTCTTTCCCTGGGAGCTTTTCTCCCTGGTCTCAAAGTCTTTCCACCCCTGGCTATCTTCCTCACCGTCCTCTCCCTTTTGGCGAGAATCAAACCTTGGGAACTCCTTCGGGGAAGCCGCTCGCTCCTCCTCTTTGTAGCTTTAATCTTTCTTTTCCAGGCCCTTGAATTTAATCCTCAATCCTGGGCGGATACTTCCTTCCCCCTGACATTAAACCCGGCGGGCCTCAAGGACGGGATCATCTTTGCACTCAGGATTATTTTTGCCTTTGCATCGGGCGCCCTCTTTTTCGCCCTTACTACGGTGGGGGAGATAAAAAAATCCCTCTCCCGGCTTGAAACCCTGCTTCATCTTGAAGGCTTGAACATAAGCCTTCTGGTTTCCCTTATGCTGATGTTTCTCCCCAGATTTTTTGAAAAATGGGAAGAGGCGGAGAAAGCCTGGCAAAGCAGAGGCGGGGGCAGGGGGTTAAGAAAGATCAGGGTCCTCATGCCGCTCGTTATAGCAAAAATGCTGAAACTCGCGGCAGAAACCTCATCTGCCTTGGAAAGCCGGGGGGCCTAGGAGCCTGCTGCGCTATTAATGGGCATCTTGCGAACCTTAGATTCGACGCAGAGATATTAATAGCGCGTTTTGCGGCTTTTATGAACTCCGGTAATTTTCTTGACACTGTAGCGTCCGTTCAATAGACTTATTCAGTAACCTGATTTGTGCGAACTTAAAGTTTGATGAACAAGTCTAGTATAAAGAAACTTTTAATTTTTAACCTTAATCCAGCCGATATTTAATAAGGAGAGGTCTCTTTGGAGGGTACCATTCATGGGGCTGTCTAAGAATCAGGCGGAAACCTCGCCGGGGCCAGAAGGCGCCGCCGTTCCCATCGCTGCCGCTATACTGCCGGAAAACGAAAATGACGGATACATAGCTGTTACTTTTTCAGACGGCGATATTGAAGTCAGAGCTGATTTTTTCCCCCCCTTGGGGAAGGGGGCGTTGATTTCCGACGAATATATCGCTGATCTCATAGAAAAACTCAACATCGTTCACGGAGTAAAATGGGGCGCCATCAGAGAAGCCGCGGCGGCCTGTAATCTCAATAGGCGGGTAGTCAGAAATGTCATCATCGCCCGGGGGGATGCTCCGGTAAACGAGGTAGGCGAATATTTTGAAAGGAACCCTCATCTTGCCGTATCCAACGCCCCGCCGAACGATCAATCTCAGAGCCGCCGTAGACGCAACGCCCGTATTGATTACCGTGAATACTCTCCTTTCATCATCGTCAAGCAAAATCAGGTATTGGCAAAGTTTCGGCCCCGCAAGACAGGGCAGGACGGAAAAGACATTCACGGCAAGGTGATTCCCTACCGGGTTTTCAAGCCGGAAGGAATAGAACCCGGCCAAAACACCCGGATTGACGGACAGTTTCTTGTCGCCGTAATCAGTGGACAGCTTGTAGAAAACAACAAAGTAATGAATGTCCAGGATTCACTGGTCATCAAGGGAGCTGTAGGTTATGCCACGGGAAATATCAGCTTTCCCGGCAATGTAGTAATAAACGGACCGGTCTGCGATGGCTTCAAAATATACTCTGGGGGTTCTGTAAACATCAAGCAGACTTTCGATGTTACAGATGTGGTCACAAAGGATGATCTCACTGTGGCGGGCGGCATTATTGGCCGGGGCCGGGCCTTCGTGAAGGTCGGGGGAAACCTCAAAGCCAGGTTTATTGATAACTGCCAGGTCGCATGCCGGAAATCCATAATTGTTGACAAGGAGATCATTAATTCCAGAGTTTTCACTATGGATACTTTAGAGATGAGTGATAAAAGCACTATTCTGGGAAGCGATATCTACGCAATTCACGGACTTAGGGTTGGAAACCTGGGCAAAAAATCAGGGAAAGCCTCACAGATTCACTGCGGCGTTGACTTTACCCTCCAACACGAAAAGGAGAAATCCAACAATCAACTGCGTATGCTGACGGCAAAATTAGGAAAACTTAAGGAACTCATGGCTCTCCAAAAGGAAAATGAAAACTTTGAACAGCACGTAAAAATGGCAGAACTTCTGCGTCGTCTGGAAGATGAGAAAGAAAAAATTTCCAAGCATATTTCAGACATCATGGGAGAGAGCAGAAATGATGAACATGCCGCGGTAGAAATACGCGGTGAAATAATCCCCGGAACCCTCATAGAGATATGTCAAATAGCTCTCTTCGTTACAGAACCTATAAAAAAAGTACGAATAAGCCTAAATAAAATTCAGCGTAAACTAATTTTTGAAAACCTGTAAGTAAATCCTTATTACGAACAGCTTCTTCGTTACAGAAAAGCCGCCCGAATGGAGCGGAAACATTGGACTTGGTCGAGTGGAAACATCGGAAACTGCGGAAACGAAGTTTCCGCGTTTACGACTTCAGGACGGTTAGAATTGGTAACACCAACAAAAATGTTAGTAGACCCCACAGTTAAATAATTTCCTTACAGAGCGAACCTCGTAAATGATGTAACGATTACAAGATACCCCGCCCTTCAGGGCGGGGAGGTTCATTCGTTTTTATTTGTTATTGAGGGTTTAATACCCAAGAACCCGCTTGCACGGGGGAGGCTCTGCGGCGAGGTATGTTTGATTTTTTCCGCAAGCCTGTCCCTACGCCGGGTCAGGTCTTCCCGCAGGCTCAGGGGCGTATCCGGGGTCAACCCGGCTTCCGCGTAGGAGAGGGCCAGGGCAGGGTCTCTCAATCGCCGTTCCGCGTCAATGGCCAGGGCGCGGCAGGCAAGGGCCGTGATGCGGGGGGAATGACGCCCTTCCAGAATCCTCCTCAGATGCCCCCGGCCCGCCTCATGCTCCCCGGCGCGGAAGAGGTCCCGGGCCAGGGCCAGGGCCGCCAGGGGACGCCCCTGACCGGCTGCCGCGCGGAGGAGGGCTTTCCCGGTATCGGGGATTTCCCCTTCAAGCAAAGGCCCTTTGCCCTGTTCCCGGTTTGGCCGGCAGACCCGGCACAGGGCCTTGCGCCAATGCAGGGCAAGGCTCTCCACATCATAGGCATACACCCCGGAGGCTCCCAGGGGATCTTCGGCGATACGAACCAGGGCTGAAAAAAGCCGGGTCAGTCCGAATATGTCCTTTACATTGTGATCGCACATACCCCGCAGGGCTGTGGTTTCCCCGGTCTTGAGGAAGGCAAACCAGATGTCAGGGGCCATGGCCCCCGGAGTATCCCCGGTCCGGTCGAGTCCCAGGACGGCGGTCTCGATTTCCCCCTGGGAACAGGAAGGGAGGACCCGCTTCCAGAGCCGCCGGGCCGGGTGGAGGAGGTCCGCGTGAAAGAAGACCGGCAGGGGCTTACCCCACATCAGGCACTGGGTCTTCAATACCTGGGCGTCAAAGGTCTTTCCATTATAAGTAACCGTAAGGGGCGCTTTGCCGTTCTTCCCCGGGCGGAATTCCGCCAGAACCGCTTCCAGAAAATCCTTTTCCCCCGGATAGTCCAGAAGCAGGTACTGGGCGACTTCCAGCTTCGTTTCCCCGGCGGCTGAAACCAGGCGGCCAAAGGCCGCAAGAAAGGCCCGGATCCCCGCGCTGCTTGAAAGCCCGGTGGTTTCCAGGTCGAAGAAGAGGAGATCCCCGGGCGCTGCCTTGCCGGGGGTATAGCGCAGCAGATCCGGGACGACTATCCCCAATGCAGGAGGAAACGCCGGGGCAAGCGGCGGAGCCTCTAGGAGCAGGGTCCGTTTCATGGTCAGATACCCCGCCTGAGTCCAATCCGGCCCCAAACCGGCCCGTTCCGGCAGCGCCTCTGGTCCGGTCCCGGCGGGAGCGGCGGGAGGAGGCGAGCCGGTGGGAGCGGGCTTGTCACGCCCCATTTCCCGTATGCGCTTGAGCCGGGAGCGCAGGTTACTTCCCATGATCGGCGAGGGCCTTGAGAAAGGCCCTGGTCCCCGCCTTGTTTCCCCCCGGTCCTACGCAGGACGGGCAGCCTCCTTGACAGGGGCAGGCCGCCGCCGCGCCGTAGGCCGAGCGGAAGAGGTCTTCTGTCCGGCGGGCGAGGGCTTCGGAAAGGCCGGTTCCGCCGGGATACTTGTCGTAGATGTAGAGGGCCGGAATACCGAAGTGGGGGTCCCGGACCCGTTCCGCTACCCCTAAGTCCCGGGGATCGCAGAGCAGGAAGATGGGGGCGATGCGCTTGATCAGGGTCCCCGCGCCCGAGAGGATGGAACCGGCTTCCGTCTCTCCTCGGTCCTTGAGGACCGCCCCTTCCGGCGTTTCAGCCCTGAAAAGGAGGGCCAGGAACCGGGTCTCCATCTCCTCCTCCGGCAGGCTTATGTCGCCGTACCCTATATTTTCGTGGGTATGGAAGCGTATCTTCTTGAATCGAACCGCCTGGGAGCGGACCAGAATGTCTCCCACTACGCCATTCCCGATCCGCTCGTCTTCCGACAGGACCTTGATGTCCGTCTTTACAAGGCCGTCGGTGAAATAGTTCACCTCCGCCTCACGGACCAGGCACTTCCGGTTTTCTATGTCCAGGGATTCCACCAGGTACTGCCTTCCCCGGTGCAGGTAGACGGCGTTTTCAAAGAGGAGTTCCTTGGCGCTGGGCCGGTCCATCTCGCCTATCACCAGGTTCCTGCCGGAAGTGCCGTCCACAATAACCACGTTGTCCGTCGCCGCCGACCGCAGGCTGACCCCTTCCGCCGGACAGGGCCGGGCTGCCCAATACCAGCGGCCCTCCGTATGGCGTACTATCCCTTCCTCTTCCAGGGAGCCCAGGGCCTCCCGCGTATCAGGCCCAAAAGGGTCTCCCCCGGCTTCCGCCGATTCTTCCAGGGCCTCATCACGAAAGGGGAGCTCAAAGGCGGCGCACTTTACATGGTCTGAGAAGATATAGGGGTTATCGGGATCAATGCGGCCCTCTTCGGCGCTCTTACGGAAGAACCATTCGGGATTGTTCATGATGAACTGGTCCAGGGGAGAAGAAGAAGCCACAAAGACCGCCACGGACAGGCCCCCCCGGCGTCCGGCCCGGCCCGACTGCTGCCAGAAGGAGTTGAAGGAGCCGGGGAAGCCCGCCACTACCGAGGCGTCAAGGCCGCCTATGTCTATCCCCAGTTCCAGGGCGTTGGTGGACACAACCCCCTGTATGGTCCCCTCCCGGAGGCCCCGCTCTATTTCCCGCCGCTCATTGGGAAGCAGGCCGCCCCGGTAGGCTTCCACCCGTATACGGGAGTTGCCGGTGAAGATGTTGGCCAGGTCGTCGTTTACATACGAAGCGGCCACCTCGGT
Organism: Treponema sp.; assembly: GCA_031288005.1. Next base: position 12,610 of record JAITSE010000023.1, on the reverse strand, counting down.
CTTGATACGGGAATGGGCAAAGAGGATGGTCTTGATCCCCCCCTTGAGGAAAGCCAGCATCCAGCGGCGGCTTTCGGTGATCACGCTCCGCCTGATGCCTTGGACCGCGTCCTCCAGGGGCGGGTTGTAGAGGATGACCCGCTTCTCCCCCTGGGGCGCGCCGTTCCGGTCCACGAGGACGGCCCGGTCCCCGATAAGGGTTTCCGCCAGTTCCCGGGGGTTGGCGATGGTGGCGGAACAGAGGATGAAACAGGGCCGGGACCCGTAAAACGCGGCGACCCGGCGGAGGCGGCGGATCACATTGGCGACATGGCTTCCAAAGACGCCCCGGTAGGCGTGGGTTTCGTCGATGACGATGTAGGCGAGATTCGAGAAGAACTTGATCCACCGGGGATGATTGGGCAGGACCCCGGCGTGGAGCATATCGGGGTTGGAGATGATGATGCGCCCCTGGTCCCTGGCCGCCACCCGGAGGCTGTCCGGCGTATCCCCGTCATAGGTGGCGGCCTTGATGGGAAGCTCCCCATCGGGGCCAATCAGTTCGTTCAGTTCCGACTGCTGATCCTGGGAAAGGGCCTTGGTGGGAAAGAGGTAGAGGGCCCGGGCCTTTTCGTCCCTGAGCAGGGCCTGGAGAACCGGCAGGTTGTAACAGAGGGTTTTCCCCGAAGCCGTCGGGGTAACCACCACCACATGGCGGCCCCGGCGAATTTCGTCCCACACCGCTTTCTGGTGGCTGTAGAGCCGGGTTATCCCCCGCCGCCGTAACGCGCCAGCAATCGCCGGCTCCAGGTCTTCGGGAAACGGCGCATATACCCCTTCCCTAGCCGGGAGGCGCCGTTCAACAACGATATTCCCGGCGAAGGCGGGATCAGCGAGGATTTTTTCCAACACAGCGGCATTATCCATGGCTTATTATTGTATCTAAATGAAGAACACCACCGCAAGCGGACGGGGTATGCTGTTCTTATAAGGCGGCTTCACTCAGGATTTAATATTTATTTTTTAACCGCCCCAGATCTCGAATCGAAGGTTCGGCGGGGTATTAAATCTTTCGCTGCAAATAAACGTAAAAAAACAGTATCGACAAATTGATATTTCCCTATTATACTAAGGAATAGATTTAGAAAATAAGGAGGCAGCCCATGGCTGAAGTTTTATCAATAGTATTAGGCGGCGGCAAGGGAACTCGTTTATTTCCCTTAACTCAAGCCAGAGCGAAGCCGGCTGTCCCTTTTGGAGGAAAGTACCGGCTTGTTGATATTCCTATTTCTAACTGTATAAACGCAAACCTCCGGCAAATATACATACTGACGCAGTTTAATTCAGCGTCCCTGCATTTACATTTGTCTCAGACCTACATTTTCGATTCTTTTTCCAAGGGTTTCGTTGAAATACTTGCGGCGGAACAGACTTTTGACCATTCAGGCTGGTACGAAGGCACCGCTGATGCGGTACGGAAAAATTTTATTCATTTTAGAACCCAGAATCCATCGTATTACATGATCCTTTCCGGCGACCAACTCTACCGTATGGATTTAAAAGATTTTCTGAATAAGCATCGGGAATCCAAAGCGGCTATTTCTATCGCCTGTACGACGGTTTCCCGTGATGACGCCAGCCAGCTTGGAATCCTCAAAGTAAATAAAAATAACAATATCACTGAATTTTTGGAAAAACCCGGCCCCACAAAAGATATCGCCGATTTTAAGACCCCCGCTGAACTGCGGCAGGATAAATCCAGGGGGGACGAATTCCTGGCTTCCATGGGTATCTATGTGTTCAACGCCGAAGCCATGGAAAGCTGCCTTGCCAATGAATGTACAGATTTCGGCAAAGAGATCATTCCCATGGCCATCAACAGCCTAAAAGTCAACGCATACGTCTTTAATGGTTATTGGGAAGACATAGGTACAATAAAAAATTTCTACGAGGCCAACCTTAATCTGACCAGTCTGACGCCGAAATTCGATTTTTATGCGGAAAATAAACCTATTTATACCCACATCAGGAATCTTCCCCCATCAAAAATGAATTTCAGCAACATGAACCAGTCCATTGCCGCGGAAGGGTGCATCATCACAAACGCGTCGATTTCCAACTCCATAGTCGGTGTCAGAACCATCATAGAATCCGGGGCAAGCCTTAACGGAGTTATCTGTATGGGCGCCGACTTCTACGAGACCAATGCGCAGAAACAGCAAAACGCCGAAAAACGGGCGCCGAATGTGGGCATAGGCAGGGGCAGCATTATTAAAGGCGCGATTATCGACAAAAACGCTTGTATAGGCGAAGGCTGCCGCATAGGTATAGACGATCTTAACCGCAGCGAAGGCAACTATGGCCACTACTACATCGTGGACGGGATCATCGTTATTCCAAAAAATGCTGTGCTCTATCCTGGAACAGTAATATAACCGCGTCTACGCCCGCCGCAAGCCTGCAATTTGCTTCGCAAATTGCTAAGGAGTTTTGCGGGCTTTTATGGATGTGAGACCCTGCGGGTCTCTTAGAACTTTTTGATATTCCGCAAAACTCCCCGCATGTTTTCCCCGTAGAACCGGCCCCCGGGAGAAGCCCGGAGACCGAAGGTCTCATAGGAGCTAAAAACTCCAAAGCAACCGCGCAGCGGTTGCAGGGCGACGTTCCGCCTTTTATTTTTTCCTAATACATATTAGAATCCCATTAACTTCTGTAATGGGGCGGGATATTTCTTCATGACGATTACTAATCGAGGCAGTTGTTTCCAGAATCCGCTTGCGCGGGGGAGGCTCTGCGGCGGGCTCGCTTGATTTGCGGCGAAATTTTAATACCCTGCTGAAATCCTGGTTCGATAAAAGAGCTTGCCCGCAGCCAGACTGCTTATTACAAGAGACTGGTACATGAAAAGATGCGCTTGATCTTCTCAACAACTATTTTAGGAATATAACGCGGACTTCCATGCCTGAACAGAATAAAATATTGAATTGGATCAAGGAGGCGTTTATATGATGGAACGGCATTTTGACAGGGCGGAATATGAAAAGGTTACGGATGCGTTTCGCCGGCGGCGAAACGGGGCAACGGTTGCGGATATTGTCGCCAAAACCGCCCTCCCCCTGCAAACCGTTCGGGAATTGGTCCCCATTGCCGCAGACGAGTATTCCGCCCGTCTGGAAGTGACCGAATCGGGAGAAATCCTCTATTCTTTTCCCCATGGATTTGTAAGCAAATACCGGGGATTCCGCGCCGGTTTACGGAAAGCCGGGGAAAAATTAAAGAAGGGAATTAAAATCGCCGCTTCCTGGGTCTTTAAGGTGTGGATCTTGCTGATGCTGGTGGGCTATTTTGTCTTTTTTATGCTCATCGCCCTGGCGGCCCTTGTACTATCCATGGCGGCAAGCACTAGTTCAAATAACCGGTCTTCCCGCCGGGACGACGGCATAGGCGGACTTTTCCTGGCCTCCAGAATCTTTAATATGATCATTCATATATGGTTCTATTCAGAACTGCTCAAGGCCACAGACCCCCATTACCGGGGAACTGGTTCCCCGGCGCGCTCCAGGGGCCGCCCCCTGCACAAGGCGATTTTTTCCTTTGTCTTCGGCGATGGGGACCCCAACGCGGACTGGCCGAGCCGGGAGAAACAGGCGGTCATCGCCTATATCCAGGCCAACCGAGGGCTTATCTCCCTGCCTGAACTGATGTCCCTGACCGGGCTTCCCCCGGATAAGGCGGAAGAGCGGATCACCTCCTATTGCGTCGAATTCGGGGGACTTCCTGAGGCCACCGAGGATGGAACGGTAGTTTACCGCTTTGACGATCTCCTGTTAAGGGCGGATACTAAGGACCGCTCCTTCCCAGGATTGTCCGGGCCTATCAAACGGCTTAAATCTTTTTCGTCTAACGAAAAGAAGATGAACGTCTGGTTCAGCCTGATCAATGGGGTGAATCTTGTCTTCGGTTCGTACTTCCTTTATAACGCGCTGAAGACCGGAGCCATCCTCACCCAGGCGGATTTCAACGCCAGTTCCTATCTGTACGGCGTCCTCTATGTGCTCCTTTCCGCTGTCTCCGCCAATCCTCTTCCCATCATCGTCTTTGTCCTGGGCCTAGTCCCCCTGATCTTTTCCCTGCTTTTCTGGCTCATCCCTGGTCTCCGTTTCGTCTTGAACAAGCGGGATAATGAAGATGTGAAACTGGAAAATTTTAGGAAAAGCGGGTACAGCCGTATCTGGGATGTTCCCTTGACGGTTAAGCCCCAGGAAATCATCCCCCATACTAAAGAATGTCGGCCTCAAAACCTTGCCGCAGCTCAGGACCGGCTCATCAAGGAATTCGGCGCCTACGCCAATCCCGACGTCTCCCTGGACGAAACAGGGAAAGCGGTTTACGCCTTTACGGAATTGGACCGGGAAAAAACAGCCCTGGAGAAATACCGGGCCGCTATAGCTCCCAGTGCGTCGGCTCTGGGGAAGATCGTGTTTGACAGCGGCAAGGAGTAAACCGGGAGCAAGCTCTAAGCAATTACGCTTTAAGGTATTACCTTCAGAAACGAAGTTTATGCAAGTCTAACCGCCACTGAAGAACAACATACCCCATCGAGGGTTCGATTTCAGGGCGGGCTTATTGATTTAACAACTCTATTGAACCTAATGGACGCGGCAGCCGGATTTGGACTTCCGGTCCAATGAAACCGGGGCAAATTAATATTTTCAATACACAACCCTAAAATCTTTGCCGTCCCCGGCGGCTGACCGGGGGTTGTAATCCACGGTATCAACGCAGGCGCCTGGAGGACCATGATGAAGCCAAAGGAGAAAAGTTTCCAATTTTTCCCCGGAGCCTTCGGCCCAAACTTCGACATCGCCATCATGGGTGTTTCGAACCCAGCCCGAGAGACTCAGGAGCCGGGCTTCATGCAGGCAGGCATAGCGGAAGCCCACGCCTTGAACACGGCCTTTGACGCGGGCAAAGAAGGCGGAAATGTCCGGTACGGAAGGGCTTAGGGACTTCACAGAAGAATACATTCTTCCCGGAATCGGTCAATAAGGTCCGGGGAAAAGCCTTCATAACGGAGGAGTTGTCTTAGGCTGCCTTCCTCGGCGGCACGGAAGCGCGAAACGGGACGGCGGCGATTCTTTTCCAAGTAGGAACGGAGAAGAGCGGCTTCGGTTTCTTCATCCAGGACGGAAGAAAGAGCCCCCTGAACTGCGGAGCGAGAGAGACCCCGGCGCCGCAGGGACTCGGCAAGGGCGCGGGGACTGACCCCTGATTGCCGGGCAAGGTGGGACTGTATCCAGAGGGAGGCGTAACGGCTGTCATTAATGATGTCTTCAAAAGAAAGGACGCCAACTACGGCCAGGACACAGGAAGCGGAATGACCGCGGCTTTCCAGCTTGCGGATCAGTCCAAAATTGTACTGTTCCGCCCTGGCTGTAAGGCGCAGGGCAGCCTGTTCCGTCCGGTAACAGGCCGAAGCAAAATTAAGCGCTTCCAGTTCCGCCTGAGACAACTCCCGCTCAGGAATACAAATCTGCTCTACATCATATTCAGAGGACAGATAAGCGGCTTTAAAAGAAAACATTGAACCATCAGATAGTGCTATCCGAAAAACCATAGGATCGGTTTTCCGAAAAAATTTCTTTTCACCGGTCTGTTCTTCGCATTTTAAGGATACCACCGTCATAGACGGCTCCGGTTGGCATTGAAAGCTAAACGGCGGCTAATTTCATCAGCAAAGGCCGATAAAAAATTAGCGTTTGGAAAACTGAAAGCGACGTCGGGCGCCTCGCTGTCCATATTTTTTTCGTTCCACCATCCTAGAATCTCTTGTTAGGAAACCATTGCTCCTCAGGCTCATATAATTACCCTGATCCACCTGACAGAGCGCCCTGGCAAGTCCATGACGACAGGCGCCGGCTTGTCCATTGGAACCGCCGCCGTAGACATTAATTAACACATCAAATTTATTCTCACTAGCGGTAACCACCAAAGGCTGACGGACCAGCAAGGAATGTTCCGGTTGGGGAAAATAAATACCTAATTCCCTGCCATTGATGACAACTTTTCCGCTTCCATCCCGAATATACACCCGGGCGACAGATGTTTTTCTTCTTCCGGTCCCAATACCAAGATTTTTTACCACACTATACTCCCTTATATCTCAATGGTCTGTGGATTCTGTGCCCCGTGGGGATGCCCGGATCCAGCATAGACCTTAACATTCTTCAGCAATTTCCGCCCCAGTGGTCCCTTTGGGAGCATTCCCTTGACAGCTAATTCAAGAGGCGAGGCAGGGCGACGGACGATCAGCTTTTCAAAAGATTGAGATTTAAGCCCGCCAACATAACCAGAATGATGATAATACATTTTGTTTTGGAATTTTTGACCGGTAACCGTGACTTTTTCCGCATTCACAATCACCACATAGTCCCCAACTTCCTGATGAGGCGCAAAAACCGCTTTTTCCTTCCCCCGGACTATTGCCGCCGCCTTAGCTGCAACTCTGCCCAAAACCTTTCCTTCAGCATCAATCAAAAACCATCTCCGCTCAACATCGGCGGGTTTAATAAATACAGTCTTCATTCTTAACAACCTTCCAAACCAAGATAGCAGTAAAATAGGATAATGTCATAGATTGAAAAAAACGTCAAGTAGCGCATCCTCTGACGCCAAAACATAATAGAAGCGCCTCTATTCTGGCGCAATAGTTTCTGAAAGTATTACAGGAGTTCCTATAAATATCCACAAAATCCTCCAGAGCCGGTAAAATCCGCAGCGTATATTCCGGTAAAACAAAAAAACCGCCAACGCCCCTTCGATCCCAGTCCCAGGCGATTTAACCTGGGATCGGAAATATCTGCCTCACTGAACCGCAGGGCCATACCTTTTCAGGAATGGTTTTGCGATTCAATCCTGGTTTCACCGGGACGAAGGGCCGCCAGGTATCCTGAAGCCGTCTCATTTGCCGCTTTTTACAGGTATCCCCAGGATATATAAGTTGTAGTTATCGACAATCCGCAGCAATGTACTGCTTGCCGCCTGGCTTGCGGCGATGGAACCAAGAAACGACGTTCCCATTAAGACGGCGGATGCGTTAGATACAGGCTGCTGATATGGAAAGTCATCCGCAAATAGACATATCAAAGCGCCAATCCCGGAAGCTGCTGTAACTATGCGGCATACCTGCGCCGTATTCCACCAGAATTTCTCACTGGCAATCAACGGGATATTTTCAGGAACAGCGGCTCCAAGTTTAAGTATCTCTCTTATACCCGCCGGAGGGCCGTCATAAAATTGAAAGGACAAAGGAGCAAATTTTTTGTTCGTATGCAGCAGCAGATTGAGGGACTCTCCGGTCTCCGTATCGTTTTCCTGTCCGTACAGCAGGGAAGCCGTAAAAAAAACGCAAAAAAGAATTAAAAATTTCTTTGTCATTTTGTATCCTCCAAAATAAAATCAGTAAAATAGCTTGTTTTTGCCTAAAGGCAGAAACAACCCCCAATATTTTTCAGGCGCGTTCCGGGAATCCAATATGAATTCCCGGAACGCACATTTAAAGCAGGATAACGAATGTTATTGATGCATTAGCTCCGCCAGTCACTGAAAGATAAGCAGGTAATGTTATCAGTCCCGCTCCAGAAGCTATCGATACTGCCGTTAGGGTAATTGTACATACTGTTGCAAATGCCCTAGCAGGACTCGAAAAAGCGCTTTTTACTTTTTTTACAAAGCTAGAAAAGAGACCTCTGGATTCCCTTCCCGTGCTAAATTCAATATCGGTAGTCAAATAGCCGTTTACAATGGTATATGAACCGTCTCCATTTTCAGAAATTTTTGCATCCGCCGCATTAGCAAGAACTTCTGTGTAACTAGCCATATATGCCTGAATATGTTCTGCGTTCTCGCTGGCGATTGAAAGGGTGATTGTTGACGGCTCAGTATCAACTGCCGAACGGGAAGCGGGCGCCGTTTCAAGAAACCTTATATCCCGGTATTCACTTGCCCAGTTTTCTAGATTGACGCTGCTTCCACTAAAAACCAATATATTTTTCTTTATCACTCCAAATTTTTCAGAAGCTGTTCGTGAATTGTTCTCAGGGATGAAGCATTGATCAACAAGAAACTCCTTGTAAGAAAACTGAACATATAAACCGTCTGACGCTAAATCTTCAACAAGAGTATGTACCTCTGGCGATGAGTATGCGATATACGCAACCTGCGCCAAATGGTCATATATATTGACGGAACTCTCCGCAGTTCTATCGACCGCTCCTTTTTCTGCAAAGAAAGAAGCTAGCATCTCTAAGCTGTCTCGATGACCGCTTATCTTGTCATAAAACGCCGAGCGGTTATCCGCTGTATCCACTAAACGAAATACATAATCATACTTATGCAAATCATTTTGGATAGCCGCGGTTTCTTGATTTATTTTATTTACATCGTAAGCATTGGAACATACAGCAAGCGACAATGTAAATAAAACCGGCAATGTGCAAATCGCAGTGATTTTAGTTTTTACTGTCATACTAAACCTCCAAATTTTTGTAAAACCAGATACGCTTCAATCCGCAGAGGAGGCAGTACCCACCCAGCCTCTACACTTTATGGGTATTGCCGAATTTTCGTATATCTGATTTTATACGCCTATAATATATCACAAACCGGTTTAATTTGGCAAGCAAAATTTTATTCGCAGCAAAGGATTTAATACCCAAAAACCAGCTTGCGTGGGGAAGATTTATGGCAGGGTATTAAACCTCCAGAAACATCAGAAACGCGGAAACGAAGTTTTCGATGTTTCCGCGTTTCTGCGAGTCTAACCACCGGTGAAGAACAACATACCCCGTCACGGCACCGGAGGTCCCATCGCAGCTTCGATTTCAGGGCGGGGTTGTTGATTCGTATTGAGGGTTTAATGCTCCATATACGTTTACTTAACAAAGCCATTAAAACATGATGAATTCAAAAAAAAAGGGGGGGGCCGGTTTTAAGCGGCTGCTACCGGTCATGCCATAAGGGTGGGAAGCCAAGACAAAAGAGCTTGGAGCATTGGCGCGGGGGCTAGAAATTAAGAACGCTCTTGATTTGCTGCGGCTGATATTTTTGTACCGGTAATCGAAGCGACTGAGCGGATGGAGGAGCGAAAGGTATATGTGGTTGATGGGAGCGGCAAAGCGGATTACCGGCGGCATTACGCTATAGGGTTGTTGGGACAAAAAACTGAGCAAGGCGCAAGAGGCATATAACCGGTATGTATATGCTTCGCCGTCTACGATAAATCAGGCTGCGTCGAGCCGCAGGTTCGCAACCGTAGTCGGGCTAACGCCCTTTGTGCGGTTTTTCACCGCCACATTTTGGCCGCCCTGCGTTTGTTACGCAAACGCAGGGCGGCCAAAATTTCGCAAACAGCCGGAACGATAAAAACCCGGCTAATACACCGGAAAGGATTCAAAGCCTGCATTTTTAAGCTGTAGAATGGTATCCTGTATATTTTTCCCTGGAGAAACGCCTACAGTCCAGTATTCCGTTCCGCTCACCATACGCCGGTTTATGAGAGGGATAAAACCAGCTTTTTTTAGCCGCTCCGCCAGAACCCTGGTATTTTCTTCACTCCGAAAAAGGCCGGTCTGGAGTATGGGGCTTTCGGCGGTGGAAGAAGCCGGAGCCGTGATCGCTTCGCGGAGGCTCCCATCCGCCATAATGGGTTCTCCAAGGACGATCCCTTCCCTGCCTGGCAAAAGCAGCCACATTGCGGCAGACGCCCCCAAAACCTGCCCGACGGAGTCCTCCAGAAGAATACGCGCTTCCGGGCTGGCAGGATATTCCGTTTCCAGCCTGATTTTGTAGGTTTTGTCTCCGGTGATCCGCCACAGGGTATACAACATGGAAGGCCGCCTTTCCGTATATTCGCCGTTCATAAGTAAAGAAGCCAGTATCGCTCCGTTCCCCGTCTTTAAGGCATGGATTTGGGCGCCAAGATAACGAGCTTCCAACTGAGCTCCCTGAACATTCCCGGCAAGCAGGATGTTCCTTACGTGATCTTCAGCGGCGTCAAACTGACCCAAGGCGGCAAGACAGCGGGCCCCTTGTAAAAGGCACATGGCATCCCATCCTTCCGGGAGGGCGGCAGCCTTAAACCAGGCATCCGCAGCGCCCTCAAGGTTTCCAGTGAGGGTCAAAAACCGGGCCATACGTGTAAAGGCGTCCCGTCTGCTGGCTGCGGAAAGTTCCGGGCTTTGCAAGGCTTTTTGTATAGATTCCATCTCGGCGGACAGTAGGGCGGAGCCATTTTCCTGGGCATACAGCGGGAGGCCAAGACAGGCAAGGATCAGGGCGGCCGCAATAGCCCGGAACCGATTAATCGATCCCATAGGAATTTTCATCCTGGTAAGGGGATCCTTCAGGAACTTCATCAAAGGCAGTTCTGCCTCTTCTTATCCCGGATTTTCTTTCAGAAGGAGAGGAAAATTTACTCTGTCTGGCTCTTTTCCTCAAACGGAAGGAAATTGACAGGGGAATGGCGCACAGCAGCCCCAAAGCAAACGCGCAAAAGGCGGTAAGAAACACCGGTACGTTATCAAAACCCCCAAAAGGGCCAAAGGAAATATTGCAGGTATTTCCTAAATTCAACATTATGAACGTCAGAAGAATTCCAAAGAGAATTATGAATCCAATCAATCGCCACGGCATAAGCTGATCTCCTTTGAACGAAAAGTATTTCCCCGCAGGGATGAAAGGGTAACGTGAACAAAGGAACCTATCAGATCGGGTGAACCGGAGACTACCACCATTTCATCTTTTTCAGTACGGGTTATTAATTCATCGGCATTTTTCCGGGAAATTCCCTCAATTAAAACTTTTTCCCTCATTCCTATACGGTTTTTAAGCAATTCCCGGGTATGCTTCTTTTGAAGGGCTATGACCCGCCCCAGCCGTTCCCGTTTGACATCTTCAGGGATGCGTCCCGGCAGCCCGTAGGCGGCGGTCCCTTCCCTCGGGTTGTAGTGGTACATGTAGGCGTAGAGGAACTTGACTTCCTCCATGAGGGAGAGGGTCTCTTCCAGGTCCGCTTCGGTTTCTCCAGGGAAGCCCACGAGGATGTCTGTGGAAAGACTCACGCCCGGCATGGCTTTGCGGATCTCCGCCGCCAAGTCCAGGTAGGATTCGCGGGTATAGCGGCGATTCATGGCCTTAAGCACACGGTTGGAGCCATGCTGGACGCAGAGGTGGAGATGCCGGCAGAACGCCGGGTTTCCCGCCATGACTTCGATGGTACGGGGAGAAAAATCTTTGGGATTGGCCGACAAAAATCGTATCCACCCTATAGAAGTCCCCGCTGTTTCTCCGGCGGCAAGCTCCAGGAGGCCGGGAAAGTCCGGCGGCCCCCCGGCCCCTTCCCAATGGTAGGTGTTCACGTTCTGCCCCAACAGGGTAATTTCCCTGACCCCCCGTCCGGCAAGGAGCCTGATTTCTTCCTTTATAGAAACCGGGTCCCGGGAGATTTCCCTGCCCCGCACATAGGGGACTATGCAATACGAACAGAAATTATCGCACCCATGCATGATAGGCACAAAACTACGGAACTGTCCTTCCTCAAGATGGGAAGACGAAAAGGCAAAGACCGGTTTTTCCTCGGAGAGAATCTCCCTCCGGCCCTGCTCCACGGCTTCCAGGATCAGGGGAAAGACGGAACGGGAAGAAGTTCCCATGACATAATCAACCGCCCCGGCCTTTTCCTTGAGACCCTCTCCCAAACGCTGTGCCATACAACCGGCTACCACCAGGGTAAAAGGCCGCTTCTTCTTCAGGGCGGCGTACTGGGCCAGCCGGCCCAAGACCCGCTTTTCCGCGGTTTCCCGAACCGAACAGGTGTTGAGAAGTACGAGGTCGGCGGTTTCCCCGTCTTGCGCGGCCTGCCAGCCCCGCTCCTTCAACGCCAGGTCCAGAGCCGCCGACTCGGCGGTGTTCATCTGGCACCCGTAGGTCTCGAAAAAATACGTCACGATCTGGTCTTAAGCCCTTTGATGAATTTGATGCCGTTCCAGATGCCTATCGCCAGAAACCCAACCGCGCCTATGGCAAGAAGGGTTCCGGTCAGCGGCTTTGCTATCCCGATTTTGGAGAGAACGGTAAGGCCCCCCACAACCGCGGCAATAAGCCCCGGCTTCCGGTCCTCCGGGTCTTTGGATCTGACAGCCGCTATGCCGACTATTCCCACGACAACCCCCGTGATAATCCCAACAACCGGAGGAAGCGCCCCGGCAATCAGGAGGCCGGCGCCGCCGATGAGGCAGCCTATCGCGGTTACTCCCTGTCTTGCTAAGACATTCGTTGGAGTATACCCGTTTCGAGATTCTATATCATTCATAAATCCTTCCTAATATCCGTGATAATACGAGTTCGATGAGTATTGGGAGTCAGCATATTGCGGACCCTTGTCCGGCGGATTTTTTTACCAAAGTCATATCAGTGTATAAATAGACTATCGGGGGAACGAATCCTTATGTCAATACGCTGTCGCTACAGTTCTTTCCCGCGGTCCTGGCCCGCAGGGATACCAGAATCGGGGGAATTATAAAAAAGTGTTTTATCATATTTTTTGACAACTCCGGTTTTTGCATCTTTTCGT
>JAITSE010000005.1 GCA_031288005.1 Treponema sp. | reverse complement strand
CTGCTTTTGACCGCAGGCCCGCCTCAAATTTCGCTACGGCGTCCGTTATGAGTTTTTCCCGTTCGTTTGTGTCCATCGGTATCCCCTCCTGTGAGATACCCCAAGTATAGCATGCTTTCCCGTTTTGCCCCGAAAAAGAAATTGCACCCTGTGGCGGGACCTACCTTGTAAAAAGCTTTAAAAAAGCGTATCACTCTCCTAATATCAGTGAAATAATATGGAGCTAAGAATGTTGGTCCTCAAATTCGGCGGCACCTCGGTGGGAACCGCCCTAGCGGTGGAAAAACTTTTTTCTATTGTAAACGACCGGGAACACGGGTCCAGAGTGCGGGTGGTGGTTGTTTCCGCCTTGAGCGGGATGACCGACGGCCTCATTGCCGCAGCCCGTCAGTCAGCCGGGGGAGACGGCGGCTATACCGTTAAGGTGGAAGATATGCGCCGCCGGCACCGGGATCTGGCCGCCGGCCTTTTTGATGCGCAGTCCCAGGAGTCCGCCTGGGCGATGATCGAGGGGGCCTTTTCTGAGCTTTCCCGTACCCTGGACGGGGTGATGATACTCAAGGAACTGTCTCCCCGGAGCCTGGATTACATCATGAGCTTTGGCGAGCGGCTTTCCGCCTCTTTGATAGCCCGTTTTTTCTGTTCCCGGGGCATTGACGCCGGGTACCTGGATGCCAGGGAGGTTATCAAAACCGACAGGTCCTATGGAGCGGCTCACTTCATTCCCGGGGAAACCCGCAATGCTATCCGCGCCTATTTGGAAAACAGGCCCGCCCTGCAAATCGCCACGGGATTCATCGCTTCGGATGACGAGGGATGTACCACTACCCTGGGCAGGGGAGGGTCGGACCTTTCGGCGGCCATCTTCGGCGCGGCCATTGACGCCGAGGCGGTGGAAATCTGGACCGATGTGGACGGCATACTCACTGCGGATCCCCGGATGGTTAAGAGCGCCTTCAAAATAGACCGCATTTCTTACGAAGAAGCCCTGGAACTCTCTCATTTTGGGGCCAAGGTCCTGCATCCCCCTACGGTCAGGCCGGCCCTGGAAAAGGGCATCCCCATTGTGATACGCAACACCTTCAATCCCTCATGTTCGGGAACCTGGATTACCGGGGAAGTCCAGGACAGTCCCTATCCCATACGGGGGATCAGCTCTATGGGGAATATCACGCTGGTGCGCCTCCAGGGGACGGGTATGGTGGGGACGGCGGGATTCTCGTCCCGGCTTTTCGGCGCCCTGGCCCGGCGGCGGATCAGCGTGATTCTGATAACCCAAAGTTCCAGCGAATATTCCATTTGTTTTGCCGTAAACCCCGCCGACGCCGGCGCCGCAGCCGGCGCTTTGAGGGAGGAATTTGAACGGGAGATCGCCTGCGACGCCATAGATGAGCCGGTAGTTGAAGGCGGCCTGGCCATCATCGCGGTGGTGGGTTTCAATATGAAGCGGAGATCCGGTATAGCCGGGAAGGTTTTCCACGCCCTGGGCCGGAACGGGATCAACATCGTGGCCATAGCCCAGGGTTCATCGGAACTCAACATCTCGGCGGTTATTTCCCGGCACGACGAGGCCAAAGCCCTGAACGCGATACACGAAGCCTTCTTCCTCTCAGGCGTGCGCTCGGTGAATCTCTTCCTTGCGGGGATCGGACTTATTGGGGGTACGCTGGTGGACCAGATCGCGGGGCACTGGGAAATCCTGGCGGACGAGCACAAGATACGCATCAACCTGGCCGGGGCAGCCAATTCCCGGCGTATGATCTTTGATCCTGACGGATTGGACCCCAAAACCGTCAAGGCCCTGCTTTCTGCGGATGCCGGAGCGGAGTCCGGGGCTTTGCCCGGGGCCGTACCTTTTGACCTTGACGCTTTTATTAGCAGAATGAAGGCTTTCAACCTTCCCAATATGGCTTTCTGCGATTGCACCCCCGGAAACGATGTCGCCGCCCGGTACGCCGAAATCCTGCAAGCCGCCATCCCCATTGTTACCCCCAATAAGAAGGCCAATTCAGGCTCGCTGGAGTATTACCGTACCCTGACGGAGTATGCCAAAGACCGGGGCATCCCCTATCTCTACGAGACCACGGTCTGCGCCGGTCTTCCGGTTATTTCTACCCTGAGGGACCTGGCTGTTTCAGGGGACCGGGTCAGGCGCATAGAGGCGGTCCTGTCCGGAACCTTGAGCTACATCTTCAACAACTTCGACGGCTCCAAGCCGTTTTCAGAGCTGGTCAGGGAGGCTAAGGCCAAAGGCTATACCGAGCCTGACCCCAGGGACGACCTCAACGCCATGGACGCCGCCAGGAAAGCCTTGATCCTGGCCCGTGAATGTGGAATGTCCCTGGAATTTGAATCCGTGAACATAGAACCCATCCTCCCCGCAGCGTGTTTTGAGGCTGAGGGAGTGGAAGCCTTTTTTGCGGAACTGCGGAATGTGGACCCGGTCTTTGAAAAGCGCCGCGCCGATGCCGCGGCCAAAGGGCAGGCTCTGCGGTATGTGGCGATCATAGAGGAAGGTTCCGCCCGGATTTCCCTCCGGGAAGAAGGGGAGGGGAGTCCGTTCCGCTCCCTTGTGGATTCGGACAATATCGTGGTGATTACCAGCGACCGGTATTCAACCTTGCCTATGGTGATCAAAGGCCCCGGCGCGGGCGCTCAGGTTACCGCCGGGGGCGTCTTCGCGGATATAGTGCGGATAGCCCGGACTTTGGTTTAGACGTATATACCGGACCAGACTAGTTTATTCAGAAGGATAATTTAATACGCAGCCAAGCTAAAAGCCCGGCGAACCTGCGCTTTGATTTCTGCTTTAGGGAGGCCATTTGCAACGTGAGTTTGACCGCTGCTGAAGAACAAGTAATTTTAAGAAACGCTTCCGTTGGTCATCCTTACCGCAGGCGCCAGTTACAACAACGGCATTTTCCAAAACGCCAGCCACGGATGGCGGCTAGGTTTTCTTATAACGATCTCCTGGAGATTGCTTTTTTGTTCTGATACTCTTACCCGTTCTTCATATTCTGCATATAAAAAAAGAATTAGTTCCATATTCTCTCTCTTTTGTTCTACAAGGCAATACTGAAAGGGTAAAATTAAAAATCTCAAAGGATACCTTTGACTGGATAGATACTCAGAAAACAAAGGGTGTTTTAGGGAGAAATATTAGACTTGTTTAATCGGAAACGTTCCAACCTAGGGAAACAAGTTTTCGGCGTTTACGAACTTTCCGTAGCTTCCGATGAACAAGACCATTAAGTATTTTTGGTTTCGCCGGCAGTTTTCGCAGGCTGTATTGGCCAAAAAAACCGATATCTTGTTTACGTTTTTGTTTAATATCGACCGCTGCAAGATGTTTTTCAATATCGAAACCCTGTCTGCTAAGTATTTTGTGACTGTCTTTTTACAACCGGGCCTCTAGAAATCAAACATGGTTTCTAGAGGCGCTTTAAAATGAAACCCGCGAAAAACAAAGACCGCCGCCGGCCCTTATTTCTCCGCGGGTTATCTGAATTAAAGAGCAGCAGGAAGGGGCTTTACGATCCCTATAAATGCAGCCCAGTTGGAAGCGCCGGTATTTTTATAGGCGTCTAAGCTGTCAAAAGGCACATAAATAACGCCATCTTTGGAAAAATCACTGCTTTTAAAAATATTCGTTTCAATCTCTGGCGTGGTTTGTCCAAGTATGAGATACTTCAGGGCTTTGTCTCCCTCAAAGCTGCTGGCGCCTATTTTTGTAACGGATGGAAGACTCACTGTTTCCAGCAAGATACAGCCCTTGAAAGCCAGCCCTCCTAGTGTCGTCAGTTTCGGAAAAGACACTTCGATAAGACTGCCGCAGCCGTAAACGGCGTATTTTCCCATAGTCACAAGACTGGGGAGGTACAGCGTTTCCAGAGCGGCGCACTTGGCAAAGGCGCCGCTCTCAGTATCATTGGTGTCAACGGTATTTGCAATTTCTATCATGGCAGGCGCAAAAACCGATTTCAACTGCCCGCAGTCCTTAAAGGCAAAACGATTAATTATTTGAACTTTAGGCAGCAGCGCTGTTTTCAAATTTGTATATCCTGAAAAACCATTTGCGTTAATTTCAGTAATGCTGTCAGGCAGAATTAATGAAACGATATTTTTCCTCTCTTCGATACTGGCAGAAGATGCCGAAATCAAATTGGTCCCCGTACATTCCCTCAAGTCAAGGGTAACATACTTGTTTAGCGACTCATATAAAGTTTTCAGCGTCCACCCTTTATTTTCCCTGCTTGAAATATCCGCTCCGGAAATTTTTACCGGATATGGGTTATCTGCGGTATTGTCGTCAAGACCTTTCAGATAGTTTTTTAATTCGTCAGATGATGAAAATTCCCTGGGTTCTGGAAAGTCATCCTCGGAAACCCCGGCCTTGATGCTTACGGTTTTCTGCTCCTCTTGAATTTCAATAGTTTCCGTTAAAACGGCGTCTGTATTATGGGCCAGAAAATGCGATTCAATCTTGTAAATTCCCTTGGGAAGAGTAACTTTTTGATTCGCCGCATCCTCGCCGCTTAAATAAAAATCCTTGTAAGGGATAAACTTATCCTCGTCAATCTTGACGGATATCGTTGATACCGCAGCCCAGACTTTGTCCTTTGGATAATTAGTCACAGCGTTGTCTTCGGGCGTTTCCTCATTCTCACCCTGGCTTTGCTCTTCTTCGTTTTCGTTTTCATCTTCGCCTTCGCCGCCATTTTCCTGAGCTTCCTGATTTTCACCAGAACTTTGCTCCTCTTTGCCGGCTTCTTGTTCCGTTTCCTCCTGGCTCAACGGATTGGGAGCCGCTTTCTCCGCATCCAATTCCAAACCAAGAGAACAGCCCGCAATGACAAGCAGCAGAAACGCAATGCTTCCCCAAACTAAAAGCTTGAGAAACCGATAATTTACTTTCATAATTACCTCCTCAAAGTGATTTGAAAGATTTCAAAATGCCGGATACCAAGCCGGATCATTTATCTATTCCTTTTATGGATTGGAGAGGCTGTTTTGCTTCAATGCTAAGACAAAAAACAACGAAAAACCGCGCCCCTTGTCTTTTTGTTCACAGCGAAGGTTTAATACCCAAGAAAACTTCCAGAACTTCACGGCGGGACTTGTTGATCATATATTGACAGGGTGTATATTGCAGGTATGGATACAGGGCTTTCCGATACGTGGAGTTCTCTCAAAGCCTCGGCCCAGGATGCGCCCCGGGAGCCGGGGGTATATATCATGAAGGATGGCGAGAACCGGATCATCTACGTGGGAAAGGCGAGGGTTCTTAAAAACCGGCTGGTCTCCTATTTTTCCGGCGGCAGGGACATCAAGACCGCCACTTTGATGCGTCATGTCCAGAGCATAGAGACCATCATCGTGGCCAACGAGTACGAAGCCCTGCTCCTGGAAAACACCCTCATCAAGCAGCACAGCCCCAGGTACAACATTAACCTGAAGGACGGCAAGACCTACCCGGTGATCCGCGTCACTGCCGGGGAATTCCCCCGGGTGTTCAGGACCCGGCACATCCTGGAGGATGGGTCCCGGTACTTCGGCCCCTTCCCCAACATCCCCGCGGTGGATACCATGCTGGAGCTTATCGACAAGCTCTTCCCCCTGCGGAAGTGCCGCCGGCTTCCCGCCCGGAAGAAGGGCGATTCCGGCAGTAAAGTTCCCTGTATGTACTACCACATAGGCCGCTGCGCCGCTCCCTGCTGCGGCAAGATCAGCGCCGAAGAATACGGCCTCCATATAAAGCGGGTGGAAAAGCTCCTTGCCGGGGAAACCGGCTCCCTCATCATTGATCTCACCGAAAGGATGCACAAAGCCGCAGCGGAACTGAAATTCGAGCGGGCCGCCCAGCTTAGAAACGCCATAAAAGCCATTGAGCAGCTTTCCGCCGGCGTCACCGTGGTGGACTTTGACGGCGAAGGCCGGGACTACATCGCCTGGGCCGCCGAAGGCGTCTTCGCTACATTTACGGTTTTCTCCATGCGGGGCGGCAAGATGACGGGCCGGGAACTTTTCCGCACCCGTTCCGCCGCCGGCGAAGCCGAATCGCTGGAAACCTTTGCCGCATCCTACTACGCCCCGGACCGCCCCCCGCCGCCGCGAATTTACTTAGCTTTGAATAAAGCCGCTTTGGATAAGACCGCAGGCGATGGGGAAGACTCCCATGAATCCCTTCTCCGCTGGTTCCGGGAACAGTTCGGCTATGCGCCGGAACTGCTCCCTCCCGCCGAAAAGCGCCACGAGGCGATTCTGGCCATGGCCCGCCAGAACGCCCAGGAGGACCTGAGACGGCGGCTCAAGGAGCGAGGCGCGGGTCCCGCTCTGGACGAGCTGGCCCAAGCCTTGGGGCTTAAAACCCGGCCCGAGCGGATCGAAGGCTTTGACATCGCCCAGCTTGACGGGAAACATCCGGTAGCCTCCCTCATCTCCTTTAAGAACGGAGTCCCGGACCGGAAGAACTACCGCTGCTTCAAGCTCCGTACCGTGGTGGGAGTGGTAGACGACTTTGCCGCCATGCGGGAAGCCGTGCGCCGCCGCTACTCCCGGCTCATACGGGAAGGCAAGGAACTGCCGGACCTGGTGCTCATAGACGGCGGCATAGGCCAGGTGAACGCCGCCAAAGGAGTATTCGACGAACTGGGCATGGACAGCGATCTTGTGGGCCTGGCCAAACGGGACGAGGAACTCTGGCTCCCCTACGCCCGTGAACCGCTGCGCCTCTCCAAACGCTCCGAAGCCCTCAAGGTTCTCCAGTTTGTCCGGGACGAGACCCACCGCTTCGCCACATCCCTCAACCAGCGGCTCCGCTCCCGTGACCTGGCCTTCCCTGCCCTGGAGTCCGTGGAAGGCATCGGCCCCAAGCGGGCCGCCGCGCTCATGAAAGCCTACGCCAGCCTGGAGGCCCTGGCCGCCGCCGCCCCTCTGGACATAGCCGAGCGCTGCCGCCTAAGCGAAACCGCCGCCCGCGCTGTCCGGGCAGCCGCAAAACTGGCCCTGGAGGACCAGGACGCCGCGAAAAAACGCTTTGCCCAGGGAGCGGGACGTTCCGCCCCCAAGAAACCCGGAGAAGCCCCATATAGGGACCTCAATTCCCTAAGCGCCGGGACCGGCGCCGCCCTGGCCGCCGAAGCCGGGGCTGAGTATAATGCGGAGGACTAACGTGAGAAATGATGAGTACTTAGGAGGGGGGAAGACTCCCCACTGCCTACAGCCCTACGGGCTTCCGGCACCCCCCTCAGCGGAGGCGCTGCCCCCGCAACGCCCCCGTGCAAACCGGCGGAGCCGGTTTGCTTCGGAGTTTTGCGGGCTGTTTTTGGTGTGGAGGACTGTTTTGATTCCGCAAAACTCCCCGGATTTATTTCCGTAGAACCATTGCGGGGAGTTTTGGGAACCCTGCGGGTTCCCTTGGAGTTTTGCGAACTTTTGAACAGCGCGGCCCTTGCGGGCCGCAGTGCAGCCGCTGGTTCGCAAAACTCCCCGAATTTCTTCCCCGGGATGATTCCCGGGGAGAAGCTCCGTAGAGAAGTGCGGGGAGTTTTGCGGCCCCTGCAATCAGGCAAAGCCTGATTGCTTAGGGGTTTTCAAGCGGCCCCCAAGGGCCGCTCTGGTCCAACCCGCAAAACTCCTTAGCAACCCGCAGGTTTGCAGCAATCCGGCTCCGCCTGATTGCACGGGAGCCTCTCTTGGTATACCGGGAGCCGTGCAAACCAGCGGTTTGCTTAGGAGTTTTGCGGGCTGTTTTTGGTGTGGAGGGCTGTTTTTGGTGTGGAGGGCTGTTTTGATTCCGCAAAACTCCCCGGATTTATTTCCGTAGAACCATTGCGGGGAGTTTTTTGACCCGCAAAGAAGCTCACATTGGTAAGATGTGTCAAAAAACTCCTAAGCAAACCG
>JAITSE010000055.1 GCA_031288005.1 Treponema sp. | reverse complement strand
TTGGTTTTCCCGTATAGTTCGATGTCTTCCCAGCCTTTGGCGAAGGCCATCACCGCCAAAAGGGTGATGACGATACCTTCGATGAGGGGATAGCATTTCTTCCGATCTATCCGGGGGTCTTTAATATCGTGAAAAAAACCGATGATGGGCGGTATGGATTCGGGGATCATTTGTGCCTCCAATCCCACTCTATCGGCTTTTTTTATCCCTTCTTTACTCCTTTTTTAATGCGCTCGCCCTGACCAACAGGGCTTTAAGCTCCCCGGTGATACCGTAGTCAGGCTCTTTCGATGAGACCAGAAAGTCAATCATGTCCCGTATCATGGCCGCAAACAGCTTCCCGCAGGGCCGCCCGTGATCCTCCCAGATGCGCTTTAATACCCGTATGAACGCCTCCTGCCGCATGAAACACATCTTCAAAAACATGGCGGTCCCGCTTCTCCATGGCATCGCAAAAAGTGGAACGCTTTAACGGCAGCAAGCCGGCATGATATAATCTTGAACTGTAGTTTTCTATCTCCCGGACGCTGAAACACCCTGAAATCTGCCCGTAAACCATCTGCTTGAAGAAATCAAAGGTTGAAAGAGTTCTCGCTCCCTTGTCCGTCTGACGGTCCTTTACAGTCTTTTCAAAATCGGTTCTGCTCAGGTGTCTTAACAAACCGGCTAATACTGTGGTAAACGCGGACTAAAGTCCGATGCCATAGCTTGTATTCCCTTCCGGTATATGGATTTATATCAACTTCTTTATACTATTTTAAAGATCGAAATACAAGCTTTTTGGTTTCTTATCTACTTAAACCGGACAGCAGTGAAGTTAAAAATCTGTCCACGGTTTATTTGTACGTGGATTTTAATTTATTTAAGGCGGTACTTATATAAAAAAGTACGAAAAAATTTTGAGATTTTTTAACTTTTTTGAAGATTTCGCTTGCAAAGTTTAAACAAGTAATATATAATAAGTTAAAAACTGTCCACGGTTATTTGTACGCGGATTTTGATTTATTTCAAGGAAGTGTTTATGAAAATGAAGCAAAAGGCATTAGGAGTATTGACGCTGTTTGCAGCTCTGTTTTTTAGCGCTTGCGGGGAAATACAACAGCCTGTTGATTCTTCCAATACGCAGAAAATGAAGGAGGAGACGGCTGCCGCTAAGTCATCCAGCCAGGATGAAGACGCAGCCGGGATTAATGAGGAGGAAAACACTGCTCCCCTGCCGCAGGGAGCGCAGGAACCCGCTCAGAAAATCCAAAGCATGGAACCTTTTGACAGAATGATTTTCAATACCCATAGAGCAGCGTGGGAAGCGGATCATCCGGATGCGTATAATTTTAGCCAAACGCATAAACGTTCGCGGATTGCAGTGTATACGTCTGCATATACTACCGTAGTAGATGATGTTCCAAGTACGGTTGTATATCCATTCTCTGTGCCTGGCGCGCCGGAACACGCATGGTATCCCATGTTCCTGTGCAATACCGTATCCGAATTATATGAAAAAATTGACACGGCATGGACTGAACAGCGTTATACGGGGGCTTTGTTTCTGATCAAATATGATGAGCAGCGTCATTACCCGGCAGCCATACAAATCAAGAACATTGATGACAGCGGATATGATTATCTGGCAGAGGCAGTGGTCCAGGCATTTGATAAAGACAGGATTGACGGCGGCAAGGGCTTGTGGAAAAGACCTGTGGAACCTGAAGAAATACGCATGGAACCCTTTGACGCAGCCATTTTCAATACCCATAGAGCAGCGTGGGAAGGGGATCATCCAGGGTGGTATAGGTTTCATCAGGAACATGACGGCCCTCAGGCGATATATTTATATGCAGTTACTGATGTAGTAAATGATATTCCAGAGAGCATAGTATTGCCGGGCAAAGACCGCCAGGACCCTTGGCTGCGATGCAGCAGCATATCGGAGTTATATGAAAAACTTTATATGTTATGGACTGAACAGAGCAATACGAACGCTTTGTTTCTGATCGAATATAACGAGCAGCGCCATTATCCAAAATACATACAAATCAAAAACATCAATGACAGCGGGTATGATTATACGATAAGGTTTGGCGTCATTTATGAAGGAGACATGATTGAGTTTGAAGTGTGATGATATGTCAACCGGAGAGCTTTTATGTATGGACCACGATTCGTATTTTTTGCGGGACAAGAAATGAGCTAAAGATGGTAAAAGTAAGTCCGGTTTGCTAATTTTCATGCCGTAAAGAATTTGCGGAATCCCTGCGCTTGAAACTCGCAGCCGACGGTTGCGGGTTTCAAGCGCAGGCGCCCTGTTAAAAGAGCCGCGGAGCGTAACTTACGGCCTTCCCCTTGTGGTAAAGTGAGAGACTGGCGCGCCCTAGCGTTAGGACGAAACGCAATTCAGCCCGGACCGGATCTGATTGTCCGCTAGTGAACTAAGTTCATCGTGAACGAAGTTCACGTGATTACACAGATGAAAGAAACGGAGGGTCAGACATGAGACCCAAGAAACATCGGTTCTACGAACCGATGGTTTCACGGGTCTCTGATACCTTGCGGGTCTCTTGGAGTTTTTTGACTCCCTTTGCCGCTGTGAGCTTCTTTATATAAGGGTCAAAAAATTCCCCGGGCTGGTATAATCTGCGGCAGGTTTTTAACCCGATGACTTTAGTCCTAAATCTGTGATAATCTGCGGACCATGATAAACAAGTTTATTACCGGCGGGCCGGAAAAAATACCATTAAAAGCTGGTGATCCCGGTTTAACGGAAGACCTGATCGACAAGACCATGAAAGGCATGATCCTTTCGACTTCAGGCTGGCGGGGGGTGTTCGCGGCTTCTGGAGGCGAAGAGAGCCGGACGCCGGAGATTTCCGCAGCCCACGCGCTCATTGCCGCCGCCGCCGCCGGGGTCTTTGCGGAGTACCTGGCGGATCGCCTTAAAACAAGCGGGACAGAAGCCCCGGTGGTAATCATCGGCATGGATACCCGGCCCACAGGACCCGCCATAGCGGATGTTATGACCCGCGTACTCCTGGGCAAGGGCTGCGCCGTGCAGTACGCCTCTATCGCCGCCGCGCCTGAGATCATGGCCTTTGTCTCACATAGCGCTGAGGCCGGTTTCCCCGCGCGGGCCTTTGTGTTCATCTCCGCAAGCCACAATCCCATAGGCTACAACGGCCTTAAATTCGGCCTTGCGGACGGCGGCGTCCTGCCGGGGCCAGAAGCGGCGGCGCTTATCGAAGCCTTCAAAACCTTTATGGACGCGCCTGATCGCGTAAACCGGGCAGCAGCCCTGGTGAACCGGGCCACCGCTGATGTTCTGGCCCGGGTTTACTCAGACGCTCCGCGAATCAAAGCCGCCGCGGCCGCGGCCTATCTCCGCTTTACGCGGGAAGTAGTATCAGGGGCGGGGGAAGGCTCTTGCCAGGCGGAACTCTTTGCCGCCATAAGAGCCGGCCTTGCCGAGCGGCCCCTGGGCATAGCCGCGGACCTCAACGGTTCCGCCAGAACCGTTTCCATAGACCGGGAGTTCCTTGAGAGCCTGGGCGCGCGGTATCAGGCGATTAACGCCCTTCCCGGGGACATAGCCCACCGCATCGTACCCGAGGGGGAAGCCCTGGAGCCTTGCCGGGCCTTTCTTGAGGAGGCTCACCGGAAAGACCCCGCTTTTGTCCTGGGCTATGTCCCTGACTGCGACGGCGACCGGGGCAACCTGGTTATCTGGGACGACGGCGCGGGCCAGGCAAGAGCGCTGGAAGCCCAGGAGGTTTTCGCCCTGGCCTGCGTGTCCGAATTGGCTCATCTCGTCTGGAGCAGGGAACTCACTTTTGACAATTACGGGAACGCCCTGAAAAAAGCCGCCATAGCGGTAAACGATCCTACGTCCATGCGGGTGGATCGCATCGCCCACGCCTTCGATGTCTCGGTGTTCCGCGCGGAGGTGGGGGAAGCCAATGTGGTAAGCCTGGCCCGGAAGCTCCGGGAGCGGGGCTACACGGTGCGCATCCTGGGGGAAGGTTCGGCAGGGGGCAACATCACTCACCCTTCGGCGGTGCGGGACCCCATAGACACGGTGACGGCGCTGATCAAGCTCCTTACCATACGAAGCGCGGGGGAGCGCAAGGGTTTCTTTGAACTCTGGTGCGACCTTTCGGATCAGGCCGATCTCTACCATCCTGATTTTACCCTTGCGGACATCATCGCCGCGCTGCCCGCCTTTGTTACTACCGGCTCGTATACTCAGGAAGCCCTTCTTTCGATTAATACGGCGGATCACGCAATTCTCAAAGACCGCTACCAGGAAGTGTTTCTGCGGGAATGGGAAGGACGGAAGGACTACCTTAAAACCCGGTACGGCATAACGGGCTGGACAGCCGCCGCTTATCAGGGGACCGAGGAAAAGCTGGGAGTCTCCCGGTTTGGGGAAGCGGGCCGGGGGGGGCTGCGTATCATATTTACCAACAAGGCGGGCAATGCAAGCGCCTGTATCTGGATGCGGGGTTCCGCTACGGAGCCGGTATTCCGGGTTATGGCCGATGTCGAGGGCTCGGACAAACGGCTGGAACGGGACCTTATTGAATGGCAGCGCCGCATGGTTGCCGAAGCTGATGGAGGACGCTAAACATGGGAATACGGGGCGAATTATTTTCTACCAAGGTATCGCTGCAAAACCGGACCTATTTTTTTAATGTAAAGGAAAACCGCATGGGGGACCTTTACCTCAACATTGTGGAAAGCAAGAACCGGGATTCAGGCGGCTTTGACCGCCAGTCGGTGGTTCTCTTTGCGGAGGACCTGACGGAATTTCTTAAGGGCTTTGACGAATCCCTGCGGGTCCTGGAAAAAGCGGAACGGGAGAAACGGCGGGGGAAGGGCAAAGCCGCCGGGGATGAGCGCAGAAGCCGGACGCGGGACGAGGGGGACGGCGGCAGGCTGGGGAAGCCCGTGGAAAAAGAAGGCCGGGAAAAGCCGGCCAAACGGATAATGGTGAAACGAGGCGGCAGGCCGGAATAAGGCTTCAACCCGTCCGGGAAACATCCCCGGGGAGAAGTGCGGGGAGTTTGCGTGCAACCTGAGACCTTCGGCCTCCCGGTTGTATTCAATAGCCTCCCTCACGGCCATAACAGTCCGCAAAACTCCTTAGCAATTTGCGAAGTAAATTGCAGGGACAGACCTCGTAGAATAATGCGGGGAGTTTTGTTTTCCGTTCTGTGGAAAACAAAACTCCAGGCGACCCCGCAGCCTTGGTTGCCGGGTCGCAGGTTTCCCGTATAGGCTCAGGCGGATTCAGCTTCCGCCTTTAACCCTAAAACTCATCCTTTGTATGGGCGACGGGCCGTAACGGACAAGGGCTTCAAGATGCGCCTTTGTGGGATAGCCCTTGTGCCTGTCGTATCCGTATTGGGGATAAAGCCTGGAATAACGGATCATCTCGTGATCCCTGGCGGTTTTAGCAAGAATGGATGCGGCCATGACTTCCGGGACCATGCTGTCGGCCTTTACCAATGCACGGCATGGGATGGGAAGATCCGGGACAAAGAGGCCGTCCACGATGGCTTCGTCAGGACTTATGCAGGGAGCAATGCCGGGACTATCCGCTCCGGGCGGCCGCAAATTCAGGAAAGCCCGGCGCATGGCCAGGAGACTGGCCTTTAGTATGTTGATTTCGTCTATCTCGGCGGGAGAAGCCCAGCCCAGGCCCCAAGCCAAGGCGTCCCGGCAGATGGTTTCCCTGGCCGCCTCTCGTTGGGCTGCGGAGAGCTTTTTTGAGTCGTTCAGAATGTCCAGTGGAAAGCCTGGCGGAAGGATTACGGCGGCGGCGCAGACCGGTCCGGCCAGGGGTCCCCGCCCGGCTTCATCAAGACCGCAGATCACCTGAGTATATTAGGGCGCCCTGATGAGGCGAAGACACGGTTGAAATCCTCAAGGCTTTCCACAGGATACTGGCTGCCCAGAATATGTGTAAATCCCTGAAAGTTGTTCTCACTTACCGCGCCGGCATCGGGGACCAGGGTCCCGTAACGGGTTTCCCCGGCCATGAAGGCGGAAAAAACTTCGGAGTGCTTGGCGGATCCCATAAAGATGAAGTTGCACCCTGTTACCTGGGGAAAGCGGTCCCGTATCTCCATAGCTCTGGCCACAAAAGAAGAGTTTACGGCAAAGTCGGTCCGGGAATATACGGCGTTGGTGTTTTCCGCAATGACCGCAACCCCGTCTCTGGCGGAAACCCCCAGACGGCTCGATGTCATTCTGAGGCGGCATTCTGTAAGTTCCAGCGCGGAAGCGTAATCTTGGGCTTGTACGGTGATGGTCATATCTGTCAGATTTACGACAGATCTGGAAAAAATGAGGGCCGTCCCGGTTGTCCGGGTAGCCATGCGGAAATTACATAGTTCAGCCTGAAAATTCCCACCCTGAAAAGAACTCAATATGCCGTAGTTTCCTTCCAATTCCCAGCGGCTATTTTTAATGGTGAGGGAAGCCCCGGAAGCGCTTACTACGGGGATACGCTGATTCTTGGCGCCCCCGGGAATAAACTCGCTCCCGGAAATCATGGAAAGAAGGCTGACGTACTGGATAAGGCAGGTCCCGTTGTTCTCCAGGGCGAGGAGGGATCCCATGTGGGAAACCGCCGAATCATACAGAATCAGGACGCCCCCTGAGCGTACTAAAAAGAAGCTGTCCGTGCCGTTCATCCGTTCCAAAGCTGCATTCCTGATATTCAGTCTGCCCATGAGCCTGATTCCTACTCCCTGGGAGATTCCAATATACGCTTTGCTCCCCGGCCTTTCCCATTTTTCATCAAAGGAGCCGTCTATCTCAATATCCCCGGTGATATCAATGTTTCGGCGTAGCAGCGTAAATCCGGCAAGCCGGATAAGCCTGCGCTGTTCCTTCTGGGCCAGGTCTAGGGCTTCATCCAAAAACACGTATGGATTTTCCCGGCTGCCTTGTTCCCCTCCGGAGTTTGTCTTAACTTCCCGGTTCCAGGCTGAAACATAAATGGTTGAAGGATCAATCACAAAATTCCGTCTTACAGGCGAGCTCTGGTTTCCAGCGGCGTCCTCCATTCGGCTTTCAAGCTGAACCTCGGCAATGTTATTAATCGCCCCGGCCAGGGTAAGGGAATCGCTTCCTTCCAGGACTTCGCTTCCTCCCGAGGCGTAACGGATACGGGCAGTTATACGGGTAAGGGCTTCGGTTTCGCCTTTCTCGCTTTTAGCGGAAAGTGTAACCGGTCCTCTCACCCAGGCGCCTTCTCCTGGGGCCGTAAGAACGGGTGGCAGTGGGCTCAGTCTGTCCCTGCGCCAAGTTCCCCGGACTATTCCCTGCTGGGTGATAAACCGCCATTCTATATCCTCCCCGTCGCAGACATCGATGGTTTTAAGAGAAGCAATCTCCGCCGTATATCCCATAAGCTCCGAAGCGCAGTACCAAATCTGTGATTCCGGGAGGCCCGCTCCCCGCGTATTCTCCCGGTCCAGTCCAAGGTAACGGTAAACGAAGCGTCCCGGGACATAAGCGTCTTCCCGTTCGGCAGTAAAGGTAACAGGTTCGATTCTAAGGTAAAAGGGACCTATTTCTTCTTCTCCCAGATTAACGATCCAGCGGAGAATCTCCCCGGCGGGGTGCACAGGAACCGGCGGGCCGCCCTCAAGCCAAGCGGCGTTGTTTCCAAGTTGATAGCGTATTCGCGTATTCCGGGGCCAGACGATTACCCGGCTTGCTCCTGAGGATATCAGTCGTGGCTCCCCAATATTTCTGTATACCGCGCCGGAAACGGCGATTACCGGCAGGAACCGTTCTTCCCGGAGTTTCTTTACGGTTGTCAATTCCTGGGCCAGGGGATCCGTTCCGGTTTCACGGCTGCCGTCCAGGGTGAAGATAAAACGGCATATCCTCTCGCCGGTGGCAATATGAAATGGGATAACCCGCTTGATCAAAGGTTCCGGCCTCAAAACAAGACCCGCCCCCCCTGGATTCCGAGGCAGTCCGCCTATGGCCCATGTAAACCCGGCGGGTATAGGCATAGAAAGTTCCTCCCGGATGGCTTTTTCCTCCAAGGCGCGGAGTCCGTCATAAAGAGACCGGGAAAGCCCTGTTTCCTGAGAGTACGGTACGGTGTAAGAGACCGATTCCTCCCGGAGGCGTCCGTCGCCATAACGTATGCCCAGGCGCAGCAATATCTCCCCGGTCCTGTTGATTAAAACCGGCTTTGAATACCGCTGTCCCCCCGGCCCAAAAGGATCGCTTCCGTCAGCAGTCCAGAAAACATCTTTGTTTTCCGCGCCATAGAGAACAAGGCGCTGGGAATTTGCCCAGACCCCCGGCGCCGGGTTCAGTATCTGGCAACTGGGGAATTCCAGATAGGACGACGCAGGCTCCGAATAATTTCCCGCTCTGTCCACCGCCCAAGCCACCGCCGCGTAGGACACTGGTGGCAGCGGATCCATGGCGGCAATATCAGGAATGTACCGGGGCGTATTTCTGATATCCAAAAGAGTGGACACCCTGGTTCCGTCTTCCGTCTTTGCCGCCAGCATTGACAAACCGTTGGAGGCGCTTACAAGGCTCAGCGTCGGGGCGTCAGGCGGCTTCTGGTCTACAGTGATATAAAAAGTCCGGGTTTCAAGAACCCGCTCTCTGGGCGGGACGGAAATTCGCTCCACGACGATTTCGTAGTCCCGCTCGGCCCCCTGGGGAACTCCAAGGCTAAGCGCGCCAGGACTTGGCCCCCGGAAAGCTTCCCGTCCATCCTGAAAGATACGCAGCCATTCGTTGTCTGACACGGAAAACCACAGGCGCTGCTCTGTGTTGAAAACGCCGTCCCTGGCGTTGGTCAGAATACCGGTACGGGTCTGGGCGCCTAGAGTTTCCGCAAAACAGAAGGCCAGAAGACTTCCCGCAAGAATAATTCGAAACGCCCTGGAAGAAGGCCGGTATATCATGCCCGCACCTACTTAATCACGTCTAGCACGGTCCGCAGTTCCGGATCGGATTTATAGTAGTAAGTTTCCAACTCACCGGAAGTCAAGCCGACAAGCTCGTGGCTCATATAATGAATCCACCGATCTCCGTCATTCAAAGACAGATCAAGCCGTCTGCACCAGTAATCAGGCTGAACAGGAAGCTGCTCCGGTTTGTCGTAAATATATTTGTAATCATGCACCGCCACCTTGAGGTCGCTCCGGGGGATGCCTTTCTCCAGAATGATTCCCGCAAGATGATTAATGGTACGGCCTGAATCAAAAATATCATCCACCAGCAGTACCTTGTCCCCGATCCGCAGGTACGCCGGATCGTAGGTCCAGCCTTCAACCTTGATCTCCTCGACCTCCCGGACCCCCGTATAGGAACGGGCCACCACCGCGGCATAATACACCGGGCGGTCGTCTTTGCGGACTGCCTTGAAATATTCGCTTATTACGTTTCCAAGATAAGCGCCCCCGCGGAGGGACACGTAGATCACATCGGGGGTAAATCCGTCATGACAGATGCGGTGGGCAAGCTTGAGGGCGTTGTTCCTCACCATATCATAGGGAAGAAATTCTTTGTTCATTAAAGCATTTTACTATATCATGGGCATCTCTGGAAACCCAACCGGGGTTTCAAGAGATGCCCAGAATAGCGCTGTATGCATCCAGGGCCGGGTCTCCGGAACCGCCGCCTGATTTGGCGGCCAGAACCTTCTTGGTCAGAATCTTACCGAGTTGGACCCCTTCCTGGTCAAAACTGTTGAGGTTCCACACAAAGCCCTGGAACATGACCTTGTTTTCAAAGTGGGCCAATAGCGACCCCAAGGCTGCGGGACTAAGCCGCTTGCCGTAGATGAGGCTTGAGGGGCGTCCACCGGGGAATTCTTTGGTCTTGTCGGCCCCTCCGCCCGCAGCCTGCCCCTTGGCAAAAGCCACGATCTGGGCGGCAAGGTTGGCCTTGAGTTTGGTCTGGCTTATCGAGCCGTCTACCTCCACATCGTCCCCCCGCTGACTTTCGGTGAATCCCACAAACTGGAGAGGCGCGATGTCGGTACCCTGGTGGAGCAGTTGGTAGAAGGAGTGCTGGCCGTTGGTT
>JAITSE010000018.1 GCA_031288005.1 Treponema sp. | reverse complement strand
AAGGAGAAGATAGATTACGCTGAATATAAGCGGCGTGGGTCTTACATAGGGTCCGGGCCGATAGAGAGCGGGAACAAGACGGTGGTACAAAAGCGGTGCAAACAGGCTGGGATGAGATGGAATGAGGCCCATGCGCAAGAGATGGTAACGCTCAAGGCCAAGGAGGAAAGCGGGAGTTGGGGCGCTTCGGTTCGGGACTTTATCATGGCTGCCTAAATGCCCCGAAAAAAAAATTGCACCCCATTGAGACCGGATATTTACAACCCCGGAGGCTCAAAGAATCTCATGTTGCCTGAGTCGCATTCGACCGAAGGTCGCGGGTCTCAGGTTCCATGTCCCTGGAGGAATCGTGATCTGCTTTGACGTTTTCAGTTTCGGTTTTGCCGCCGTGTTTACCGGTCTTCACTTAGCCCTTAGCGCTGGCCTCTTCCGGGAGTGGCTCTTTGATCGGAAGTCCAAGAGAACCGTGCGACCCTACGAGCCGTCTGCGGGTCTCAAGGTTTCAGTGATTGTCCCGCTCAGGAATGAGGAGCGGCGCATCGGGGGCCTCCTTGAGAGCCTCGCCCTGCAGGATTACCCGGAGGCGGAATATATCTTTGTCGATGACTGCTCCACTGACAGCGGGCCGGAAATGCTGCGCCGCTTTGCCGGAACAAGGGAGCGCGTCAGGATTATCACCCTTGACGTGAATCCGGGAATCAACAGAAAGCAGTACGCTCTCCTCAAGGGAATGGAAGCGGCGCGCGGCGGGCTGCTCCTCTTTACAGACGCTGACTGCCGGGTCCCTCCCAGTTGGATCGGCGCTATGGCCGCCCGCATCTCTGGCAAGACCGGCCTTGTTATCGGGCCCGTCTTCAAAAAAGAAGGAGGCGCGGGCTTCTTCCGGCATTACCAGAGCTTCGACCACGCGATACGCTACCTCTATCTTGCGGGAACCGTGGGACTTGGCGCGGCGGGCGGCGGCTTTGGGAACAATCTCATCGTCAGCAGGGAGGCGCTTGAGAGCATAGGCGGCTACGCCCAGGTCCCGCCTTCCCTGACTGAGGACGCGGCTCTGGTTTCGATGATCCGGGAGCGCGGGGAGTACGGGGTCCGCGCCGCGCTGGGCCGGGATGTCTGGGTAAGAACCCGCGGCGAAGACGCATGGAAGCCCATGATCAACCA
The DNA here is from genome assembly GCA_031288005.1 of Treponema sp. The sequence continues at coordinate 10,199 of JAITSE010000018.1, read as the reverse complement.
AACGCTGCGCTGGAACAACGGCGGCCTCTTCAGCCCAGACCTTATGACGCGGGTGAACTTCAGCGTTCTCATGGTGAGCATCGCCCTGGGGATGCTCGCTCTGCCCATTCTCCCCTTTGTCCCCTCGCTCTGGCCCCTCCCGGCTGCGGTCCTCCTTTCCATGACACTGAATACAATCGCCTGCCTTGGCCTTTTTGGGGCGGCGCTTCCAGGGCCCGCGGCTCTTGCGCTTGTCCAGATCGTTTTTACCCCGGCCTACTTCACGTTTCTAACTTTTCTGGGTTTCCTGGGAGTCAAGGCGGATTGGAAAGGCGCCCAGGTTGAAGCCCGCCCCTGGATCAAAAGGTCCGCGGATTGAGGGAAAAAGCCCATCATTCGTCCAGGTCTGAAAGCTGGGTGGAAAGGTAGCGCTCCCCGGAGTCGGGGAGGATTACGACTAGCGTTTTGCCAAGGCTGTCCGGGCGCGCGGCGATCTTGAGCGCGGCCCACACCGCGGCCCCGGACGAGATGCCCGCGAGGATGCCTTCGGCCAGCGCCAGGGCCCGGGCGGTCTCAATGGCGTCTTCGTTGGTCACCCGGACGATCTCGTCGATGACGGAGCGGTTCAGCACCTTGGGGACGAAGCCCGCGCCGATTCCCTGGATGCGGTGGGGCCCGGCAAAGCCGCCTGAAAGTACCGGCGAGGCGTCGGGCTCCACGGCCGCGATGCGGGCCGCGGGTTTCCGCGCTTTGAGGACTTCCCCCACGCCGGTAATGGTGCCGCCGGTGCCGACGCCGGCCACGAAGATGTCCACCGCGCCCTGGGTATCGGCCCAGATTTCTTCCGCGGTGGTCTTGCGGTGGACCTCGGGGTTGGCGGGGTTTTCAAACTGCAGGGGCATGAAGCCGCCGGGGATGCGGGCCGTGAGTTCCTCCGCCTTTTGCACCGCGCCCTTCATGCCGGACTTGCCGGAGGTCAGCACCACTTCAGCGCCGAGCATCCGGGCGAGCTTGCGGCGCTCCACGGACATGGTTTCAGGCATGGTGAGGATTAGTTTGTAGCCCCGGGCCGCGCAGGCAAAGGCAAGGCCGATGCCGGTGTTCCCCGATGTCGGCTCGATCACCGTGCCCCCGGGTTTCAGCCTGCCGTCCCGTTCCGCGGCGTCCAGCATGGCCGCGCCGATGCGGTCCTTCACGCTGGCCAGGGGGTTGAAGGATTCCACTTTCGCCAGGACCGTTCCCGGCAGGTCCTTCCCCATTTTCCCCAGCCGCACCAGGGGCGTGTTCCCCCGGGCCGCGATGATGCTGTCAAAAATCATTCCGCGCTTCGCCGCAATGTCATTCCCCATTTCTCACCTCGCTTTTATATTGAGTAGTCGGCTTCCTGGTTGATGTCGTATTGGAACATCGCCAGAATACGCTCCTGGATTTCTACGAGTTCCGCGTCCGTCCGGGCCCGGGGGCGCTTGACCGTTACCGGAATCCGGTTGCGGATCGTGCCGGGACCGGGGGAGAACACGATCACCTCGTCGGAAAGGTAGACCGCCTCCTGGGTGTCGTGGGTAACGAGGATCACCGTGATGGGCGCTCCGGCGCCGCCGGTCTCATCCAGGAGGCGCAGCAGTTCGTCCTGGAGCTTTTCCCGGGTCAGGGCGTCCACCGCGGCAAAGGGTTCGTCCATGAGGATGATCTTGGGCTCCACCGAGAGGGCCCGGGCCAGGGCCAGGCGCTGGCGCATTCCCCCGGAAAGCTGGGAGGGGTACTTGTGGGCCGCCGCCGCGAGATCGACCTTGCGCAGATAAAACAGGGCCTTCTCTTCGATTTCCCGTTTCCTGGGTTTTGCCGGGCCGCTTTTCCCGGCGGAATGCCCCCCGTCAGAATGCCTGCGGGCATTCCTAAGTTTCAAAGCGAAGACCACGTTCTGGAGGGCGGTCATCCAGGGGAAGACCGCGTAATCCTGGAAGATCATGGCGATGTCGTGTTTTGGGTGATCCCGGAACACGCCGTTGGCAAGGGGCGAGATGAAGCGGTAGCGCCGGCGGTAGGCGATCTGCTCCTTCCGGGTGGCGGGCAGGGGTTCCATGACCAGCGTGCCGTCGATGTAGATGGCGCCGTCCGTGGGGGCCTGGAGGCCCGCGAGGATTTCCAGGAAGGTCGATTTGCCGCAGCCCGAAGGCCCCAGGATGGAGACGATCTTCCCATCGGGGATGGTGAGGGACACGTTGAGGACCGCGGTGAGTCCTTCGGCGAGGCCCTTTTCGTTCACCACGGAGAAGAATTTGCCTATGCTCTTTGCTTCAATCATGACGGCTCTTCCCCTGCCAAGCCTAGCAATTTTATTCGTAGCGATCAGAAACGAAGTTTCTGCAAGTCTAACACTACTAAAGAATAACATACCTCGCCACAAACAAGTTTGTCGCAAACTTGTTTGCCCTTCAGGGCGGGCTTGTTGATAAGGATTATAATACGGCGGGAATTTGAGCTTAGTCAATGGAGATTGTTCTTTGGTATTGACACGGGATCGCTTTTTAAGGTAAACCCTTCTTGCTATGCACACACTTGCTGAAGAACTCAATGTCCGGCTAGATGCTACGGCGGCTGGGCGGCTTCTTTCTGGATTGGGCCGCCGTTTGTATTTCCCCCGGGGAATTATCGCTCAGTCCGCGGAGGCAAAGCAGTCGGCCCACACAGCGAACGCTACTATAGGCATGGCCTATAGCAAGGGCCGGCCCCTTGTAATGTCGGCAGCCGCTGATAATATGCCCAGTCTTGGACCTAATGAAACCGTTGCCTACGCTCCCACCGCTGGAGTTGAGTCTGTGCGTCGGGTCTGGAAGGATCAAATACTGAAAAAGAACCCTTCTCTGAATCCTGCCCATTGTTCCCTGCCCATAGTAGTTCCGGGAATTACCGCCGGGATAAGCTATACGGCTGACCTATTTCTGGACGAGGGCCAGGTCATCCTTTCCGGCGGCCCCTGCTGGGATAACTACAGCCTCATTTTCCAGGAACGCCGGGGTGGAAAACTTAAAGAAATCTCTCTGTTCAACGGGGGAGCCGGCATCGATATTGCAGCTGTAAAGGCCGCTTTCCGGGATGCCGCGAAAACCGGCGCGGTGCGGGTCATTCTCAATTTTCCCAACAACCCTTCAGGATACGCCCCTTCCATGGCGGAGGCGGACGCCTTAACTAGCCTGATTCAGGAAACCGCCGAAGGCGGCGCAGACGTGCTGGTCCTCTGCGACGACGCCTATTTCGGGCTTTTTTATGAAGACGGCGTCATCAAGGAATCTCTTTTCGCGCGCCTTGCATCCCTGCACGAAAAAGTGCTGGCGGTAAAAATAGACGGCCCTACAAAAGAAGACTATGCCTGGGGCTTCAGAACAGCTTTTGTTAGTTTCGGCTCTCGTGGATTGGACGCCAGCGGGACAGACGCGGTGATCACAAAATATATGGGGGCCATACGCTCATCCGTGTCCTGCGCCAACACCCCGGCTCAATACCTCATGCTCAAAGTCATGGATGATCCCCGCACCCGAAAAGAAAAAGAGGGGTATTATCAAATGCTCCGAAACCGCTACGAAGCGGTCAAACGCTTTATTGAAGAAGAAGGCCCGAATCCGGTTCTCAAGCCGCTGCCTTTTAACTCAGGCTATTTTATGAGTTTCCTTTGCGAAGGAATCAGCGCGGAAACCCTCCGGCGGGAACTGCTGGCCCGTCACGGCATAGGCGCCGTAGCCCTGGAAGAAAAATATCTGCGCGTAACCTTTGCCGCCCTGGACGCGGACAAAATTCCCCCGGTTTATAAAGCTATCTACCGGGCGGCGGAAAATTTGGCGGGCGGCGGCGGCAAAAATTAGGATTTCGCTATGACCTCACACAGGAAAGCGATTGCGCGTCGGCGTCTCATCCCGCTTTTCCTCCTGCCCCTGGCGGGTTTATTCGTCTTTCTGAAAATATTCCTGGGGCTGGACGAAAGTTCTACCGCCATCATCTGGACGGATAGACCAGAATTCGCCCTGTATGCCGAAAATTTTAATACCAGCCAAGACCGCTATAAAATCGAGGTGCGGTACTTTGAATCCCTGGCGCAGAAACTCTCAAGCACAAAACAACATCCCGATATTGCAGTTGGGAGCTGGCTAAAAAGTGCTTCTACCCGGTCTTTATTCCGCCCCTTGGACAATTTTTTCAGGGATAAGTCCATAAATCCCGACTCATTTTATTCACGGCTCCTGACCCTGGGCCGCATAGAAAATAAACAATACCTGTTCCCTGTTTCCTTTAATATACCCGCAATGATCTTTTCAAAGGAAAATGAGCAGAGTTTCTCAAGCTTTTTTGTAGCCGGGCTTGAAGAAATCAAATCCCTGGGGAAAGCATATAACCGTAAAACAGGCGGCTCATTTTCACGTATGGGCTTTTCTCCCGTATGGAACGATGAATACCTCTTTGTTACCGTCTCTCTTTTTAACGCATCTTTTCGGGAAGCCTCACCTCTCGTCTGGGACCCCCGGGCGCTGGACCAAGCGATCCTCTACATCAGGAAATGGATACAGGAAGTAAATTCCGGCATTGAAGCTGAAGACGACTTCGTCTTTAAGTATTTCTATGAGCCTCCGGCGAAGCTCGCTGTCGCGGGACGCATTCTCTTTGCTTATATGGACAGCTCTGAATTCTTTACCCTCAGCAGCGAGCTGCGATCCGGTCTTGATTTCCGCTGGATCGCTGAAGACGGCGCCATCCCTCTGTCAGAAGCCGCCGTGTATCTTGGTATTTGCAAAGCCGGAAAAGCGGCCAGAGCTTTCACCAAGTGGTTTTTTATGGACGAGACCCAACTGGGCCTCATGGAAAAAAGCAGGACGAGCCGCATGATCGAAACCCACTTCGGCATTGCCAGCGGTTTCTCCGCTCTTAAAACCGTTACCGAACAAGTCTTCCCCCAATATTACCCCGGCCTTCTCGGACATATGCCGCCAGAAGCCTTTCTCACGCCCCCAAATATTCTCCCCAGAAACTGGCCCGCCCTAAAAGAACGGGTCATCCTCCCTTACCTTCACGACCGGATACGCAGCCCCGCTGGAGAAGAAGTCCGCTCCCTGGAACGCAGCCTGGCCGAATGGCTCAGAGTCAACCCTGGTTTATGAAGAACCACGCGGCAAGCGCGGACAAACTGACTTTAGGCCAAGACTTTAGTCTTAGGGTTGAAGTTTTAGGGTTCATTTGAAAGTTTCCTAATCTTTTTTTTCATAAAGTCCGATATTAAAAATGAGGAATTTGAACATGATTAAGGGAACATTACCAGCAGCAGCCCTTCCCAGTATCGGATACGCAATAAGCACGTCCGGAAGCGGGCGGATGTCCCTGCCTGTGGCCCCGGCCAATTATATATATTCCCATTTCAGGCACGTTTCCGGCGTACCGGCTCCGGAAGGAACCCGGGGTGTAACGATAAACAAACTAAAAATCCTCGATGTCCTCATTGAGCAGCTTGGCCGGATGAAAACGAAACCGGAAATGGACCTTGAATTTTCCCCCTCAGATGGAAGGATAGACGCCCTCATCGAACAATACCGCTCTCAAATCCGTCAGACCCAGGCCGCCGGCGCGGTCATGCCCTACAAGCCCGCCGCTCAAGCCTCCGCCGGGATGCTCTTCAATCTGGTCGCCTAAGTTCCCCTTCTAAGTAAACTCTTATATACAGAATATAAATTGACGCTATAAGGAAGCCTTCTGGTCCTGGCGGAAATCAAAAATCTTCTACAGATATGGCCAGGGCTATATTATGCCTACACCGATAAGCAGTTTAGGATATCAGTGATAGAAGAACAAGATGGAGTGAAGGCGGATAGAAAAATAAAAAAAACAGGGGAATGCTCATTACCACACCAAGAAAAAATGAATCAGAGCAGTATACAGGTGGTGGCGATAGAACCATAGAAATATTAATGTAATGGCTCACTATCCAGGCCGGATGTTTATATATTTTTGCCGTCAAGTTACGTCGGCCATAATGCAGGCACAATCAAAAGGAAAACGGATAGAAACCAAATTATTGAGTTAAACAACCTGCTTGGCCAAAAATGGACGGCATCTATCAGCGGCTTAAAGTTTAGCTGACGGTTGGGCAGGCGGATAGGATGGGCAAGGAAAAAATTGATAAAAACGTGACAAATGTGCCGCACATAACCCATGCGATAAACACTTTATTTGTTAACTGCTAGGAATTTTTTAGTGTTTGCAAGTTCAGCATAGCAGACCCGGATACATTCAATGGTCTCCCGGATGCCCCGGTCAATCTCCGCGGCACCATTTTAGCCGGTATAGTCCAGATGGCTTTGGTTTTCAATAGAGTTGTTCATCGGAAACGCAGTTTCCGCAACTTCAGTTATCGAACAAGTCCAATATATTTACAAACCATTACTATTTCAATTCAAAAATATTTTTTAGGATAAAATTTTATTGGCGGCGAAGGGTTTAATAGTCAAGGGAACTTATTTTCAAAACCCGTTCACCGGTTAGAGCTTCATGGCGGGGTTATTGATTCGCAGTAAGTATTTAATGCCCCGCCGCAAAGTTATTTACATCTTCGCGGCGCGGTTATCTGAAGCCAAGCTTTTCGAGGAGAGCAAGTTTTTGGTATTCAGCCTGGATATAAATACCTTGTAAGAACAAGCATACTCCGTTTAAGGTTTAGTTTGCGCTATGCGGCGGGTTTGGTTTATAGCGGTATATATTTCCGCCGGCAGAGGAACATTTTTCCTACGGTACATTAGGCTTGTTCAGCGGGATGGGCCAAGGTGGGACGCGGGAACAAATTTTCGAAGTTCCGATATTTCCGGTTGAACAAGCTTATTGAAAGGCCGTACAGTGAACGGCACATCTGTCGGCCGGATGGGGGCGCACCCAACTGGCGGACAGTATTACGGTCTATTAGTAATGAAATGAATAAAAAACATTAAAAAGGAGAGTAAAATTATGCTAAAAAGATATAAAAATATCTTGAAATAATTTTTTTTGCTGTATAAGATACCTGAACCGGCAGCGGTCAGGCGCTATTAATTTTCCGGTTTAATGAACGGGCTTATGCGCGGCGGGGAAATTGTATTACGGGTTAGAGTTGCCGCGGAGTAAAGTCCGAAGCAAATCGTTTGGAGCGAATTTTGGATTTTAGGAAGTTCGAAGTTTGAAGAACAAGTCTATTAGTTTAAGCGGTCTAAGATATTTTTTAGGAATAATTGACGGGGTTAAAATTTACCGCGGTAATTTTTATATATTCCGGGAGGTGGAAGGGATGGCGGTGGAGGCGATTGATGGCAGGGGGCGATAGCAATAATTTTTCCAGCTGGAACAATTGCTATATATTTTTCTGTGTAATTATTCTGATTATCATATCGGCTGCCGTACATATTTTTTTATATCACCGGGGTTATAAGGAGCTGGTTATATTACATAATCGGGAGATAGAAATTCTTGGGGGCGTTATGGAGGAGCATGATCGGCAGTTTAGGCTGGCCGGGGCAAATTTCGAAATGATCAAGGAAGAGATCGGCGGCGTCAAAGAGGGGCTTAGGCAGGGGAAGGAAGACAGCGGCCGGATAATAAAACTATTGTATGAGAGTTTCTTTTTCACCTGTGTTGAAAGCGGGCTGGCGGCATTCAGGGAAGGGAATTATACGATGGCATACGAAATTTTCACGAGGGCGCTTAAGTATCGGAGCGGGGATACGACAGTTAAATTTTATCAAATATATTCTTTTTATCTTGGGGCGGCCGGACGGGGTATAGGCGCGGCTGATCGTCAAATGATATTTGAGGCGGTTATAGAATTAGAGAGGCTTGGTTTCAGAGCGGGTGAGCGGCTTGATTTCAGTGAAGATGAGATGCGGCGGCGGGTAAGCGACATAGCGTATAACGTAGTGGAATTTCATGGAGCGGGCGCTGGAGACGATTTGTGAAGGGTGGTATAAAAGTTTTATTTTCCTGGCATTTGAGGGCGGCGGTATTTATCGGCTGTTTAGTTTTGTCCGGGAGGGGCGGTGTTTTCGGCATAGATATAGTAATAATTCCTATAACATATTCGGAGAAGAGCGGGAATAATTACGCGGTGAAGAGCTACGGCAGGGATATATCCGAGGACATAGGCAGGCGGCTGAATATCTACCATACGGTTCAGGTTGACCGGGAACATATTTATGACAGGCAGGCGGGCGTTACCGGGGCGGATGCGCGTCGGGCGGCTGAATACTACAACACAAATGATATTCTCTATGGTGTTATGAGGGGGGATGGTCAATTGATTAGCATGGAATTAAAAATTTATAACAGGAGGCAGGAAAGGCATGAATTATTTTTTGCCGGCGACACACTGGATTGCTATGAGCGGCTTATAGAAGAGATAAGCGGACATATTCTTGAGTGGTATCGTACGGATCGTGATAAAGTTGACGCGCTGAGATTCGAAGTGGGGGCGTTAAAGAAAGATTTGGAGGAGACGCGGTCGGCGGTAATGGAGATTGGCAAGGCGAAGAAGGAGAAGCCTTTGCTTGCCGGGCCGGCGAAAGAAGTGAGTTTGAAACTCCCCATACGCGCTGGGTATTGGTCATATTTACAAGGGGACTGGACTGAGATGGTGCAGGGGATGGTTGAATGGAATTTGGGACTAGATTTTTATCCACAGATGCAATTTCCCGCGATTGCCGGTATGCGCAATGAGCTGTCGGCGGCGTTATTCACGGGGCATCGTTTTGGCATGGCGGCTGGTTTTGACAGTGCGGAAGTTCATCATATTATTATCAACCCCGCGGCGATATATCATCTCAACGTATATTCGGGCAACTGGCTTTCAGGCGGGGCCGGCATATTTTTCGAGTATGGCATCTGGCATATTGAAAGGCTTTCATATAACGAGTCTATAGACAGCAGGCAGGCATTAACCGGGTCGTCAATATTGTTTGATTACTCATATCGATTTAACAAATACATAACATTAGATTTCGGCGTTAATTTGTATTTATATTTTGCCGGGAACAGTTCACCGGTTATAAGATCATATTTAGGGACGGCTATAACTTTATTTGGGGGCGATTATGAGAAATAAAAGTTTATATTTTCCGGATATTTTCATTAAGCTGAGCATATATATATTCACATTGGCATCGTGTGATTATAACGGAATGAACGCGTATTTGTCGCGGGGCGAGCCGTATTCAGATGTTATGATTGTTGAAAGCATAAGTGACGGGCGGTCCGTATTTTTGAAATGGGAAGCCGACGGCGCGGCTGACAAATATAATATTATGAGGAGCGTATATGGCGAGAATGGTCTTGGGGCGTTTAGTATTATACACAGCGGCGCCGGGACGCATTATATTGACAGAGACATTAACGCCGGCAGTACTTACGCGTACCGGCTTGACAAGATGCGTGGTGATAAATTATTTGAAGGTGAAGAATTTGTTTTTTACTTCAAGACGAGGGGGGCGCCTTTTCAGGATGCGGTTATGTTTGAAAGGCAGGAAGGCGATCGGGCGGTGGCGCTTTCGTGGCTTGCGGATGCCGGGGCCGACAGTTATATTCTGGCCCGGCGTGTTGAGGCTGAGGGAGTTCAGGGAGATTTTTTAGATATTTATCAAGGGAACGGGGTATTCTATATAGACAACGATATTCGCGGCGCAGTTGTGTATGCGTATCGTCTAGACAAGACGAGGGATGGGGGCAGGATTACAGGGGAGGCATTAACACATTTCAGCAGGGCCAAACCTTTTTCGGGGACTTTATCCGCGCAGACGCTGGACGGCGGCAGGACGGTATATGTGTCATGGCAGGCTGATAAGAACACGGATTTTTATATTTTACATAAGGCAGAGATAACGGAAGATGGTATTGATTTCACAGATGCGGGCAGGTCGCAGCAGTTTAGATTTCAAAACGAGACATCCTGGATAGATACCGCTATATCCAATGAGATGTCGTATGCGTACCGGCTGGACAAGGAGCGCGGCGGTGAAGTTATTGAGGGGGCTGAAATTGCTATTTTCGGCAAGACGCGTCCTGATATATTTTCCGGAGTTGTTGAGGCGGTGTATTTAAGCGGCGGCGGTTCGGTATATTTGAGCTGGGAGGCGGATGCCGGGGCCGACAGTTATATTGTCAAGCGGACAGAATTCAGCTCCGGGGGCGTTAATTTTGACGACGCCGGTAAAACGGTAACAAAAGAG
>JAITSE010000101.1 GCA_031288005.1 Treponema sp. | reverse complement strand
CGCCGATGGAAAAAGCGAAGAGATTGAGCCTGAGCGAATGGCGCGCTAGGTAAGTTCCTTGGTATTAAACCCTTCGCCGCGAATAAATTTTTGCGTTCCCGCCTGCCGGGTCTTGGCCTGAACACGTACAAAGGCGAGGTAACATACCCAGGCGTCGCGGAAGCCTTCGGCCTGCCACTCAAGGATGCCGCCGGCGTGATAAAATTACCGTGAACAAAAAAAATCTTACAGCGAAGTTAAACCTAATGTTCACGATATAAAAGAAGATAAAAAAGAAATTATGCCGCCGCTAAAACAGTTTTGAATGCCAAGACAAAAAACTTTTTCTGGTTCATGGCGCGCCGGCTCCTGGCAGCGCCGTACAGAGACATGACGCTCATGCTGCCTCCGCCCTGTTCTGTCTCTACGTTTCAAGGGAACGCCCGGGGACGACTTTCCCTTGAACGCCGGGTGGTTTCCGCCGGACTTTAGTCCGCCGGTTGCCGGAAACCCGCCTTTCCTGATAAACTAACTCCGCTATGACTGATTTTGTTCACCTCCACGTCCATTCGGATTTTTCCCTCCAAGACGCCGCGGTTTCGGTTATGAGCCTGGCGGACCGGGCGGAAGAATTGGGAATGAAGTACCTGGCCCTGACGGACCACGGCAATATGTTCGGGGCCATGGAATTCCTGGCGGCCTGCGAAGAAACTGTCAATGAAAAGGGAGAGCACGTTAAGCGCCGGAATCCCGTACAGCCTATCATCGGCTGCGAGGTTTACGTGGCCTCTAGTTCCCGGCATGAAAAAAAAGGCGCGGAGAGTGATAACAAATATTACCATCTGGTCCTTCTGGCAGCCACCCGGGAAGGATACTTCAATCTGGTAAAGCTCTGTTCTCTCGCTTATACGGAAGGGTTCTATTACCGGCCCCGGATAGATGAGGAGCTTCTGCTCAAATACCACCAGGGCCTCATCGCCCTTTCGGCCTGCGTGGCGGGGGAGATACCCCGGCTCATCCAGGCGGGGAAGCCGGCGGAGGCGGAGGCAAAGGCGGTTTATTACCGGGACCTTTTTGGAACGGATGAAGAGGGGAATCCTAATTTTTACCTGGAGATCCAGGATCACGGCATAACCGCCGCGTGGCTCAAGGGCAGTTTGTCCCAGGGGCAGATAAACGACGCGCTGGTTGATATATCCCGGCGGACGGGCATACCTCTGGCGGCTACCAACGATGTTCATTACCTTAAACAGGAAGATTCCACGGCCCATGATATTCTGCTGTGTATAGGGACCGCCAAGGTCAGAAGCGAGGAAAGGCGGAAGCGGTACTTTGAGGATCAGTTCTACCTGAAGTCAGGGGATGAGATGGCCGCTCTTTTCCCTGAATACCCGGAGGCTATTGCCAATACGGTACGCATTGCCCAGCGGTGCGGCGCCGATATTCCCCGTGTCAAGACTAAGGACCTGCCCCGGTATCTTCCGGAATTCGAGATGCCTCCGGGGTTCAAGGACACGGATGAATATTTACGTCATCTTACTATGGAAGGCTTGACCAAACGGTACCCTGATATGCCCCAACAGGTGATTCAACGGGCGGAATACGAGCTTGACACTATCATAAAGATGAACTTTACGGGCTATTTCCTTATCGTGGCGGATTTTTGCAACTGGGCAAAGGAGCATGACATCTGGGTGGGGCCGGGACGGGGTTCCGGCGCGGGGTCCATCGTGGCCTACGCTATTAGGATCACCGATATCGATCCTATAAAGTATGGGCTTCTCTTTGAGCGGTTCCTCAATCCTGAGCGTATTTCCATGCCCGACTTCGATATAGACTTCTGCAATGAGCGGCGGGAAGAGGTGATCAAATATGTCACCGATAAGTACGGCAAGGAAAGGGTGGGGCAGATCATCACGTTTGGAACCTTGGGGGCAAAGCAGGTTGTCAAGGATGTGGCCCGGGCCCTCAATATTAGTATTCCTGAATCGGAGATGATCACCAAGCTGATTCCCAAGGACCCTAAGATCACCCTGGCTAAGGCTTTTGCGGGAGAGCCTAAGTTAGTGGAACTGGAAACGGAGCCTAAATACGCCGAGCTTTTCAGCCTTGCCCGTAAGCTGGAGGGGCTTAACCGCCATTCCAGCCTTCACGCCGCGGGGATAGTGATAGGCAAAACCGCCTTGACGGATTACGTGCCGCTCTACCGGGAACCTGAATCCAAGGGCGGGAGCATCGCCACCCAGTATACGATGAACTTCCTTGAGGGCTGCGGCCTGGTAAAGATGGATTTTTTGGGGCTGAAGACCCTGGACCTTATCAAAAACACCCAGGACTTGATCCGCGAGCGGGGCGGGCAATACGCGAAGTTTGATATAGAGGCTATTGCGGAGGATGATTCCGCGACGTATACCATGCTGGCGGAAGAAAAGAACGAGGGGATATTCCAGTTTGAAAAAAGCTGGTGGAAGGATATCCTCAAGAAGGCTAAGCCTGCCGGCATTAACGAGCTTACGGCTCTTACGAGTTTAGGCCGTCCGGGGCCTATGCAGTATATTCCCCAATTTATTGAATCCAAATGGGGCCGTCAGACTATTGAGTATCCTGATCCTTCTCTGGAAGAGGTGCTCAAGGAAACTTACGGGGTTATTGTTTACCAGGAACAGGTCATGCAGGTGGCCCGGATCATCGCCGGGTACAGCATGGGTCAGGCCGATCTGCTCCGGCGCGCCATGGGGAAGAAGAAGAAAGAAATCATCAATAAGGAAAAAACGCCCTTTATTGCCGGGGCAATCAAAGAAGGTTTTTCCGAAGATACGGCGGGCCGTATTTATGATATTCTTGTTCCCTTTGCGGAATACGGCTTTAACAAGAGTCATGCCGCAGCGTATTCGGTGCTCTCGTACCGTACCGCCTGGCTTAAAGCCAACTTTCCCGGGGAATTCATGGCGGCCAACTTGACTAACGAAATCGGCAGCCCCGACAAGGACAAGCTCAGCGCCTATATCGAGGTGGCCCGTAAGATGGGGCTTGCCATTGATCCGCCGGACATTAACAGGTCCCGGAAGTATTTTTCCGTGGCGGAGGGCCGCATCTTCTACGGCTTCCTGGGGATCAAGGGCCTAGGCGCAGCCGCCGCGGAGGAGATCGTGGCCTGCCGGAAGGACGGCCCGTACAAAGACTTTATCGACTTTCTCGACCGGGTGAACATTAAGACCGTCGGAAAAAGCGTTATCGGCCTTCTGGTCCAGACCGGGGCCTTTGATGGATTCGGCGTCCCCCGTTCGACTTTGATGGGGAATCTTGAGCGGGCGGTGGAATACGCCCAGAGCAAGAAGGACGACAAGCAATTCGGACAAACCAGTCTCTTTGAGGATACGGGGGAAACGGAATACCCGGATTTTGTGTTCGAGCCTTTCCCTGAGACTGGCCGGGCGGAGAAGCTCAAGGTAGAAAAAGAGCTTATCGGCTTTTATTTTTCCGGCCACCCTATGGACGATTACAAAGAGCTTTGGCGGCGGGTGGTCAAGCCGGACCTGGGTAAAATCGAGACCCTTTCCCAGGGAAACTGCGTCCTTGTGGGGATCATCAAGAGCATTAAGATCATTACCACCGCTAAGGGCGCAAAGATGGCCTTTACAACCCTGGCGGATTACAACGGCGAAATTGAGGCGGTCTTCTTTACCGGCGCTTGGGAGAAGTGTCAGAGTAAGATTGAAACCGACAAGATCGCCATTCTTAAAGGCAAGATCGACTATCAGAAGGATAAGGACCGGTACAGCTTTGTGGCGGAAGATTGGGTCAGTCCGGAAGACGCCGAAGCCGCGGCGGCCCAGGCGGATGCCCAGGCCCGGAAATGGGACAAGTACCGGAATGTCTGGCAGTACAAGGCGGACCTGAAGCTGTCCAACCCCGCTTCCGCCGCCAAGGGGACGTATACTATCGCGGGATTCCTTACGTCTCTGCGGGAGATAACCGATAAGAAAGGCAACCCCATGGCCTTTGGGGTTCTGAAAGATTTTGAGGGCGAAATTGACCTTGTTTTCTTTGCGTCAATGTGGAAGGAATGTAAGGAGCTTCTGACAGTGGATGAGTTTGTCGTTCTCAAGGGGAACATAGACCCCGCAAACGACAAAAACTCTGAAAAGCCGAGCTTTAAGGTGTCCAGCCTCCCGGACCTCACGCGCCTTATGCGGGCCGCGGCCAAAGAAAACGCCGCCGATCCAGGCGGCGGCCAGAAGAACGCCTGCCGGGAGGTGCATATCCGGCTGTCGGAAGCGGCGGTGCGCCAGGAAACGGAGCTTCGCCCCCTGCGGGACCGCCTTGCGGAGAATCCCGGCCCATGCGTGGTGTTCCTCCATGTACCGGCTTCAGGCGGGGAAGCGGTGATCCGCGCCGCCGCCCGGATGTCCGCAGAGGAGGCCCGGTTCGAGGCCCTTGCCGCCTGCGCGGGTGTGGCGAGTGTGTGGCGGGTATAATGCAACCGAAACTTGCTTGGCCAGTTTTCTGAAACCTTAGGTTCCTTAAAAATTACAAAAGACCGCTGAAACTAAAGTTCTTAGCAGCCTCACGGCGGACACAAGCTCCGTTAGATAATCCTATGAATCAGTTCGTGAAGTTTTGCAATATATTATCGCATATTGCTGTGCGGCCCTTTCGGGTCGCTAAACAAGTGAGAGATTCGCAAAGACCGGAGGTCTCACAGGCTTGCTTGCACGAATCCCCATTAAAACTCACATAACCACCTGCGAAAAGGGAGGCGCCCGTTCCATTATTTCAGCAACCCGGCGGTGTTCCGGAGCCAGAAGCTCCGGATCGGCTTCCAGGATGGCAAATGCGTCGGAGCGAGCCCTGGCAAGGTCATCAGCGTCCCGGACAAGGTCGGCTATTCCCAAGCTCAGATAGCCCGACTGCTCCACGCCGGCAATTTGGCCCGGCCCGCGGATTTTAAGGTCCTCTTCGGCGATGACAAAGCCGTCTGAGTTTTCAAGCATCACCTTGAGCCGGGTCTTACCATTTTCCGTAAGATCGTCTCCATCAGGCCCCCCTTCGGAATAGATCAGAAAACAGTAAGACTGCTCCATACCCCGGCCCACTCTGCCTCGGAGTTGATGCAGAGCGGAAAGACCAAAACGCTCCGCGTGTTCTATCACCATGCAGACCGCATTGGGCACGTCTACACCCACTTCCACAACGCTGGTCGCCACAAGAACTTGGACTTCACCCCGGTGGAAAGCTTCCATGGTCCTGCGTTTCTCTTCCTCATCCAGTCTGGAATGGATCAGCGCCGTCTTGTACCGGGGAAACACCCGTACTGCCAGACGCTCCGCCATAGATTCCGCATCCTTGAGGTCCAGGTTATCCGCCGCCTCTATGAGGGGGTACACAAAGTATGCCTGCCGTCCCGCAGCCAGTTTCCGGCCAACAAATTCGTAAACCTTTTCCTCATTAGATTCCCGGGCGAGGTGGGTTTTAATAGGCTTGCGTCCCGGCGGCAGGTCCCGAATCGCCGATACGTCCAGGTCCCCGAAAACCGTCAGCGCCAGGGTTCTGGGTATGGGAGTAGCGCTCATCATAAGAAGGTCAGGCGTTCCAGATGCCACAAGCGAAGAATGGCCTTTCGCCAGGATTGCCTGCCGCTGGGTTACCCCGAAGCGATGCTGTTCATCCACCACAACCAGTCTCAAATTTCGATATATCACATCCCGCGAAAAAAGCGCGTGGGTCCCGGTTACGATATCTATGTCTCCTGCGGCCAGGTTCTTAAGGAGCGGAGTGCGGCTTGCGGCCTTGATATTCCCCGTAAAAAAGGCAATCCGCAAACCAAGGGGTTCCAGAAGGGCCGCCGCGTTTTCCGCGTGCTGCCGGGCAAGGAGCTCCGTGGGGGCCATAAGCGCAGCCTGCCCCCCGGCTTCGACAGCTCTGAGAGCCGCCAAAAACGATACCAGAGTTTTCCCGGAACCTACGTCTCCCTGGAGGAGCCGGGCCATGGGAAAAGGGCCGTCCATGTCCCGGTTAATTTCGGCTACGGCCTGCTCCTGGCCCGGGGTCAATTTGAAAGACAGGCGTTCCAGAAGCCGTCTCTGAAGGCCCGCCAAATCTTTCGCGGATTCCGGCGTCCCCGAAGCGCCGGAGCGGCGCTTTCCTTCCTGGGTTTTGTCCAAGGACCGGCGCTCTATAGCCCGCTTTCCCACAAGGACTTCCAGGTAGAAAAGCTCCTCGTATATGAGGGTCTTCCGGGCCAGGGCAAGTTCTTCCATAGATGCGGGAAAATGTATAGCCCGTATTGCCTGGGCTTTGGGGAGAAGCCCATCGCGGCGTATGATTGCATCGGGAAGCTCGTCTTCCAGAGGTGCAGCGTACTGAGGCAGGGCCGCCTTGACAAGTTTCCTGAGTAGTCCCTGGCTAAGCCCCGCGCTTAATGGGTAAACCGGCAGGATACGGCCAAAGGCTCGGCCAGGCCCTGATTCAGACTCCGCGCCGTCAAGGGCTTCCACCTCAAAAGCCGTGGACTGGATTTCGCCGTATTTATAATAAAAACGGCCCCAAAGCCTGTATTGTCTGCCCAGCACAAGCTGTTTTTCCAAAAAAGGGCGGTTAAAGCAGACCAGAACCGCCCGGGCTGTTGAATCTTCTACATATACCTTTAGGGTCTTCATCCTGCCGAAGCCGAACCAGTCGTGGGCAAGGACCCGGACTACGGTACAGACCGCGGGGAAACGGCGGAAATCCGCTAGTGGCGCCATGAGACTCCGGTCTTCCCAGTCCCTGGGATAGCGGCAGAGAAGAGCGCCTACGCTTGAGATACCCCCACGGGCAAGAGCCCGGACCGTCGCGGGGCCCGCGCCTTTGATATGATCCGGCGATACGCTCAGTTCCCGGAGAAACATGACGACTCTGCGGCCTTAAAAGGGAGAGCGGCTTAGAGACTGGATCAGCAGGCTCACAAGAAACCCAAGGCCCAAACGCAGAATGAGGAGAACTCCGAGGGAAACCGTAAGCCCGGCCGGATAATTGACAAGCCGGGAACGGAAGATAAGCCTGTTGATGCGATACAGCACCGGCCTAGACAAGATATCTACGATTTCCCAGAACGAGCGGTATACATCTAGTCTGGCAAGGTAAGCTATAAGCCTGAGGGTCAGGATGATTATGAAAAACCCGGCGATGAAGGACGCCGCAGACCATAGGAGGGAAATCAGCATAGCCAGGCTTATCCCCAAAGTTATGCGCTCGTAGAACGCCAGAGTCCCAAATAGATTATTCGCCATGGACAGGAAGGTCAGAGCAAGCATGGGAGAAAGGTCCAACATACCGAAACGCAGAGGAAAACGTCGGAACCAGTCAATGCAGGGATCGGTTATCCGGCATAGGAATTCCACAGGATGTCCGTAACGGACCCCGCTGAACCAGCTCAGGATGATTCTAATAGAAATAAGGAGCATATAGAGGCTTGTAAGGCGCTCCAAAATGTTCATGACGACCCGCATAGGGTAACTTTAACAGATTATCCGGGGGAAGTCGAGATAACCCAGTCCGGTCACTTGTTTAGCGGCCCGCAAGGACCGCAGGGCAGCCTGCGACAGCGGGTTACAAAACTTTCAAGCAAGCGGCTTTGCGGGTTCCAAGCTACCCTGAGACCGCTAAGGAACTGGAGACATTAGCTCTCAAAAAAACTAACCGTATTTCCAGTGGGGCGTAATATTGACTTCTACGAAGTCATATTAAAAACAAAACCAACTTTACCGGCGCCCGGGCCCAAGATTATTACCGGAGAACCGCCCCGGCCTCAAAAGACTGCGTAAGAAAATCCGTCTATCCAGACCATCGACGTTACCCCCTGGAAACAGCGGATACTTTAGTCACACAAATGGCAAATTTACGAAAAAAGATTCAGACTACAATGAAGCACTAACGGGTATATTTCCTTCGAAGATAATAAAACCACGGGCAGCGCCAGGCCAAACAAATGGCAGGAATCATTCGCTTTGAGTTGTACTATTACACCTTCGGCAAGGAGGCTTCCGGCGGGAAGCTATGAAAAACTAGGAATGGCCTGATATCCTAAGCGCACAACAGAAAAGGCGAAGACGAAAACTCCCGGTCATCTTAGGAACCGGCTTCCCCGCAGGCACAGCGGTCGTTGCCGTGCCCTAGACAAGCGGCGTCGACGTCGTTTCGTTTTATAAGCCCGCAGGCTAAATCCAGGAGACTTATTTAGTCGATCTCGAGAGTTATTCAGAGACCCCGCATAACTCTACAGACCCATAAAGGGGCTTGCAGGCCGCGAGTTCCAAGGCCGCTAAATAAGTCCTTGGAGTTTTTTGACCCCCAGAAACCTAAAATTTCAGGTGTCAAAAAACTCAAAGAAACCAATCGGCGATCTCATGCATCACAGAGAGTCGCATAAATCCGCCGCCCGCCTAAAAGCGGCTTCTACGGCATTCATTACCGTCCCGCGAAAAGCCCCCTTTTCCAGAGCCGCGACGCCCTCGATCGTAGTCCCTCCGGGAGTGGCGACCATATCTTTGAGTTCCCCCGGATGGCGACCTGTTTCTTTGACAAGCGCCGCCGCGCCCAGTACGGTCTGCGCCGCAAAACGCATAGCCTTGTCCCGGGGAAGGCCGGCCCGGACACCACCATCGGCCAGGGCCTCAATAAAAAGACATACAAAAGCTGGACCTGATCCTGAAAGGCCAGTCACCGCGTCCAGATATTTTTCCTCAATACGGTCCACGATTCCCGAAGCGGCAAGAATACGTTCCAGTCCGGCGGCCTTGTCCTCCGGCAGATCCTCCGGCACGGCCAGGGCGATGACTCCTTGGGAGACAAGCGCCGGGGTATTGGGCATGATGCGCGCTAAAGGGATAGACAAGCCCAGGATGGAGCGTATTTTTGCGATAGAATAACCGGCGGCCATGGAAACAAGGACAGGAGGACTGCCTTCCGAAAGCCTTTTCGCAAGAACCGGAGCGATCTCTTTAAGAACCAAAGGGAGGACATGAGGCTTTATCGCAAGAAAAACAAAATCCCCTTTCATGGCGGCCTCGCTGTTAGAGGCGTATACCGAAGCGCCCTCGACGGCCAGGGCTGCGGCTTTTGCTTTGGATATATCCGCATCGGCAAAACCGATGGGACCGCTGTTTTTTGCGGCGCTTTTCATCAGCGCGCCGCCCATATTGCCGCTGCCTATGCAGGCTATAAGTGCGTTCATGGGTCCATTAAACCACGGACGGGCATTTTTAACAACTCCACTGCCGGATGAGTAAAACCTTTAATGATTTCTATTGCGTTAGCCATAAAGATAAGGTATCCTATATTATCATACTGCTTAAGAGAGGTTAAATATGGCGTATAAAATCAGTGACGAATGCATAAATTGCGGTACCTGCGACAGTGAATGTCCGGTAGACGCGATTTCCGAAAAGGACGGCGCCCGCTGGATAAATCCAGAGCTATGCCAGGATTGCGGAGCCTGTGCCGGAGCCTGCCCGGTTGAAGCGATTGCGTCCGCTTAGTAGTTTGCTGCGCTTAGCTCATAGAATGGCGTAAATATTTATAAAACGAGCCGGTTTCAAAAATTCAGTTTTGAAACCGGCTCAAATGAATATTTATATCTCGCAAACTGTGTCAAACCGAAAGTAACTCCAACTGTCCTGCGGCAGTCAGGAATGTTCTGTCTTGTACCAAATATCTCGGACCGTTTTTATCCCTGCATCAGCCTATCGGCGACTCATCCGTACAAGCAGTTGGTATATCTGCTGGCCTCCCTGGGTGGTATTGATCTGCCCAAAGGCCGCCTGTCGGTAGATCACGTACAGGGCGCTGTTCAATTCCGTATGATTAGGCAGATAAGGGGTCTCCGGGGACGTATGGGCTCCGGCCACATCGTGATAGGCAAAAACTTTTTTATCCGCCGCCGTAGCCGCCGAGGACGCTCCCTGCCGGAAGGTCCTGGACGAGGAAATCCCCCGGTCATTGCCGGTGATCCTGCCCGCATCAGGACTGTTCACAAGAAAATTCATAAATTTTACCGCCTCGTCAATGTTTTTCGAGGCGGCGTTGATTGTATAAACTTGGCTCAACTGGGGCCACAGAGCCTTGGTTTCCACGGCTCCGGGAAGTTCGATGAGTTCCAGTTCATCCTGGGTGGCGGCCTGAAAGTTGGCGAACTGATTGGAAACGATAAAACCCATTGCCACTTTCCCGGCAATAAGGGACGAAGATTTCGTATTGATTTCCGCGTAACCTGCGGAAATATCCGCCGGGGGAATAAACCCGTTATCCCGGTAATCCTTAAATAGCTCCAGAAACTTCTTGGCGTCCGCAGCCGTGGCTTTGGTACCGCCCGTCAACTCATCGTAAACCGGGGTTCCGTTCCAGCGCATCCAATAGCCGAATCCTGTGGACCCCGATGAGGTGGAGCCAAAGTCGCTCAGGGGGTATACATCTATGGGAAGCCGGGCTTTAACTGACGCAAGCCAGTGGCGAAATTCCTCCCATGTCTGGCTGACTTTGGGCAGAGGAGCCTCTGCTTTCTCCAAGAGACTCTTATTGTAAACAAGAGCGGGAATAGTGGCGCCCGTGGAAACGCCGTATAGGTTTCCACGGACAGAGCCGGCCTCAATGGCCCCGGCGTCGATGGCGGAAACATCAAAAAGTCCGCCCTTATAGGGATTCAGATTTAGGAGTACGTTTTTTGCAGCGTAATCGGGAAAGTTGCCACCCATCTGGATGATGTCGGGTCCCGCGTCGCCGGCAAACTGAGTATCGACCTTGTTGAAGTGATCTCCGGTTCCACCGGAGACTTCGATGTTCACATCGATCCCCGGATTAGCCTCCCGGAAAACATCGATTACCGCCCGGCTTGCCTTTACCCTGGCCTCACCGCCCCAGAACGCCCAGCGAAGAATGACAATGTCGCGCCCAGTCGCGGAACCGGAAGATCCTGAGCCGCCGTCCTTTTGCTGTCCGCCGCAGGCGGCGAAATTCAATGCGGCGCTCGCAAGTAAAACGGTCAAAACCAATAAGATTTTTTTCATTATAAAATAAACCTCCACAAAATAATTGCATAAAATTCTTTAGTACACACGCCGTCGGTTTCTTTTCAGGCAAGCTCTTAATGAAAATCACCCCAGCGTTTGCCGGTTTCCACGCTTACCCTGAGAGGAACTTTAAGTGTAACAGCGCTCTCCATCACCTCCCTGACCAGCTTTGCCGCGCCGAGCGCATCCTCTCCAGGAGATTCCAGGATGAGTTCGTCGTGAACCTGAAGGAGAAGCTTTGCGGGGATCCTCTTTTCCACCAGAACTCGGTCCAGTTTAATCATGGCAATTTTAACGATGTCCGCGGCGGAACCCTGGATGGGCGTATTGACGGCCGTCCGTTCAGCCGCGCTTTTTTCGGTCTTGTTCCGGGAATTAATCGCCTGAATATATCTGCGGCGTCCAAAAATGGTCGAGACAAAACCGCTTTCTTCAGTCTGCTTTATCAGGCCGTCTATATACCGGCGCACCCCCGCATAAGTCTTGAAGTAGGCTTCGATGAAAGATGCGGCTTCGGCGCGGCTTATGCCAAGTTCATTGGCAAGCCTGAAGGCGCTCATCCCGTACATCACCCCAAAGTTTATGGTCTTTGCGATGCGCCGCTGATCCGGTTTTATCTCCTCCGCCGGCGTCCCGAAAATAAGGGCCGCGGTCCTGACGTGGACATCCTTCCTCTCCATGAAGGCGGCGATAAGGTTTTCATCATCCGAAAGGTGCGCCAGAACCGCAAGCTCTATTTGGCTGTAATCGGCGGAAATCAGGACCCGGCCCGGCCCCGCGGTAAAGGCTTCCCGGATGCGGCGGCCCGCCTCGTCCCGGACCGGAATATTCTGGAGGTTAGGTTCCCGGCTGGAAAGGCGGCCCGTTGCGGTGCCCGTCTGGACAAAATGAGTGTGCAGGCGGTTCTCGCTGTCAGCCTGTCCGGGCAGAGTGTCTACATAGGTTGACTTGAGCTTGGACAGGGCGCGGTGCCGCAGAATCAGGGCTGGTACCGGATCTTGCCTGGCCAATTCTTCCAGGACCGCCATATCCGTGGAGTACCCCGTCTTTATCTTCTTGCCGGGATTAAGCCTCCTTTCCGTAAAAAGCACTTCCTGGAGTTGCTTGGGAGATCCCAGGTTAAATTCCCGGCCCACGAGTTTATAAGTCTGGGCCTCAATATCCCGCAATTCCCCGGCAAGACCGGCTCCGTATTCCCGGAGGGCCTTTTTCTCTATTCTGATTCCAGCGCCTTCCATTTCCGCCAGGATGGGAAGCAGAGGCATCTCAATTTTCGTAAAGAGTTCGCTAGAACCGGCTTTTTGCAGCCGCTCTTCCAAATAACGCATCATCCTGAATGTGAGGTCGGCATCTTCCCCGGAATAGCGGACAGCCGTATCCAAGTCTACATCCGCAAAGACGCCCCCGTCTGGGACTATGCTGCTGTAGGCAGTGGGAACGCAGCCAAAGAGGGGGGCCGCCAGGGAGTCCAGGGAATAACTGCTCCGCTCCGGGTCGTCGAGCCAGGCGGCGACCATGGTGTCCCAGATTCCGCAGCGCCAGCGGGGTATGCCCCAGCCCCTGGATACCTCATAGTCGTATTTAGCATTATGGGCAATGACTGTCATAGCCGGGTCAGCGAGTATTTCCGCAAGTGCGCCGCGGACGTACAAGGGATCAACAAAAGGAGAACGCTCCTCAAAAAGGTCCTGAGCTCCGGTCCCGCTTTTAGCCTTTAGCCTGTGGCCCGCAACGGGTACGTACACGGCTTCCCCAGGCCGCAGCGCCAGAGATACTCCAATGGGATGGGCATTCCATGCGTCCAGGGAATCGGTCTCAAAATCCAGAGCCAGCAGCTTCCGCTCACGCGCCAGGGCAAGAATCTTTTCCAGTTCTTTTATATCCAAGACGGCCCGGTATCTGCCTTCGCCTAAAAGCGAAGGATCAACCCGGACGGGATTTTCCTTTCCTCCGGCATCCGGGCGGGAAATTTCTGGAAAAATCGCGCCGCTTTTCTCAGGGCCGGCTGAATTGCCTGCCAATGGGTCCAAAGCAAGGGCGCTCTGACGCACCCCTTCCAGCATGAGAACCTTCGCGCCCGCTGGCCTGTCCAGGTTCTCTACAGAAAGTTCCTCTATGCTCTTAAGCGGCAGCGGCACTTTGTATTCCAGAGCGATGAGGGAACGGGAAAAATAGGCGCTCTCCCTGCCTTCGGCAAGTTTTTTTCCAAGAGCGCCTTTAATGCCTGCTATATTGCCGTAAACTCCGTCCAGGGAACCGTAGCGGGCCACGAGCTTAGCCGCTGTTATATCGCCCACGCCTTTTACTCCGGGAACATTGTCAGAGCTGTCTCCCGCAAGGGAGAGAAGGTCCAGCACCTTGTCCGGGGGAACTCCCCATTCGGCGGCGACTTCCTCAGGGCCAACAAGCTCATAAGCGCCTTTGCCGGTAGAAGCCGCTTTGGAAGGCCGCAATTCCCAAACGCCTTCCCCCACAAGCTGAAGCAGGTCTTTATCTGTAGAAAAAATGTAACACCCGCGGCCTTCTTCCCGGCAGCGGCCTACCAAGGTTGCGATGATGTCGTCCGCTTCGTAGCCTTCGGCCCGCAAGACCGGAACCCCAAGAGCGTGAAGGGTTTCTTCCACCAGAGGAACCTGGGAATGGAGGTCTTCCGGGGCCTTCTGCCGGGTGGCCTTATATTCGGGGTATTTTTTATGCCGAAAAGTGGGAGTCCGCGAATCGAAAACCGCCGCCAGGTACCGGGGTTTTTGCAGGCTCCCCGCAGCGTCCCCGCAGGCAGGAGCGCCCTCATCCAAAAGATTTACCAGAGTCCGGGCGAAACCGAAAAGGGCGGAAATGTTCCTGCCTTCGGCATTCCGCAGAGGGCGGGACAGAAACGCGAAGTAGGAACGGTAGATTAGCCCATAGGCGTCTATCAGATAAAGCGCGGAATTTTCGTCCCGCTGTGTTTTTTTTGCTGCTTGCGGCATAGCCGGCCTCCGCTGTCGAGATCCTTATAACTATACCCGAAAGCGCGGAAAAATCCAGTTACCCGCAGACTGTTTCACGGCCAGCGGACTTTACAAGATATGGCGCTTTGCGCAATCTGGAACTCAGCGATGACCACCTTTTGGGGATTAAACCCTTTGCCGTGAATAAAAAAACTAAAAATTTGGTAGGCCGCCATCCATGTCGGCGCTTTGTGTTAAAAATAGACTTGTTCGATAACTTCAGCTATCGAACAAATTCCACTTAAAAACAGCAAAATGCATAGCATTTTGCGAGACTTGTTCAACAACCCGAACTCGATAGGGTTCATTGGAACAGGTTGTTGAACAAGTCCAATATACAAATTTGGCGGCTAATATAAATTTTCTATCTTTGCTTACTCATTTTTTTATGATATAGTAGGCTGGATTAGAGTTCAAAATGTTAATTCTGGATGCTGAAATCCAAAAATTAAGGTTTGAACACCGAATTCGGAGTTAAAAATCCGAAGCCGGCAGCGGCAGGCAATTTCTTACTATATTTTACGTTATGATAAAACCGAAACGCAAACCGGCAAGACGGGACAAACGATGAAACAACTGCGGGCATTAAGTCTTTTTTCCGGCGCAGGCGGCATGGATATAGGTGTGCGAAAAGCCGAATTTGAAGTTCTCGCCGAAATTGAACTCGACCAGTACTGTTGTCAAACGTTCCGCGCCGCCGCTGAGCGGGAAAAGAGGAAAACGCTTGTTATCGAAAATGATATAAGAGAAATTGATCCCAGCCAATTAATGAAAGAATGTCATATAAAAGCGCATGAATTGGATTTGCTTTTTGGAGGACCTCCATGCCAGCCATTTTCGCTTGCGGGAAAACAAAATTCCCTTAACGATATTCGCGGCCCTCTTTTGTTTGAAATTATCCGGTTTGCCGAAGCCTTTAAGCCTAAAGTTATTTTTCTTGAACAGGAATATTATGGATAACGTATTTTCAGTTCGTGAAAAAGCAATATTGATAGGTTTGTATCTCTCAAAGTTTGATACGCTTGGATTACATGAATTAGGTTTTGACAGCGCTATTCAGGCATTTAATGTTTTTGGATATTCGATTGGCGTAAAACCCGCATCAATAAAAAATTATCGTGACGAATTTGACCCATATTTTCCCAATCAGCGCAAAGGCTGGCATAAACGAGAATTGCGCGATTATTGCAGTGAAATCATGCTACGATTCGAAAGTTTAAATTTCAATGATTTCACCAGGTTAATAAAAAATTTAACAATCAATAATTATGAAATTGAAAAATTTGTTAAACAGTTTTCGACTGAAAATAAAACTGAAGAGAGCGTAGCCAAACGGTTATTAACAGGTAAAGCTGCCGAAGAATATTTCAAGAAAAATTATTTGTCAGTTCCCGAATTCATAGGCCATGGTTTATTTGACGCGACTAATCTGGCCTGTGGCTTTGACTTCAAGACGATGTGGGATAATGAATTTTATTGTGTTGAAGTGAAAGGATTAAATCTTTCTTACGGCAATATTATGATGACAGAAAAAGAATTTGTGATTGCAAGGGAATTAAAATGGAAGTATTGCCTGTTCGTAGTAGCAAATTTCGCGGAAACGCCATATCACAAACTGTATTTTAATCCAGTTGATGGAAGACTGGATTTCCAGCGTGTCGAGCGAAAGGTAATTCAAACCAGTTATGTAACTTCAATTTAGCAAAGGAGAGAACGATGAAAATTTATGTTATTTTTTTAAGAGACTGGAATAAAATACAAAGTGGTATCTATGCGGGAAAAACGTTTTATTTATACGAGGAAGTGGAACAGTTTTTAATTCACGATACAGATTTATCGAGAGAAGAACTATTTCCAGATGCCAGTAATGTTAATGGTGATGAATTTATTCGTGTTGAGGATTTAATACCCAAGAACCCGCTTGCGCGGGGGAGGTTCTGCGGCGGTCATATGGGAGCAAGCTCCCTGGGTATTAAACCCGAATATAAATACCTTATGAGAACAACCATACCCCGCTGCTCTGCGGCGGGGTTGGTTGATTGACGGTGATTATTGGCATGGGAATAATTGGAAAATTAGAGACTTGCCTTCTCTTGATGTCGAATTAGGAAACTATTAAGATTACTGGAAAAATAAAATTACCGGAAATATTGAACGTGATAAAAAAGTTACAGAATAGAGTTATTCGATAACTTCAGTTATCGAATAAATTCCTTATAAAAACCGGCAAAATACGTAGTATTTTGCGAGACTTGTTGCGGACTAAAGTCCGAGATAACCCGAACCCTAAGGAACTGCAAGTTCCAGGGTTCAGTAAAACAGGTTATCATCGAACCTGAGACCGGAGACTCAGGCAACCGAAGGTTGCAAGTCTCAGAGGTCTCCTGGTTCGCCAAGTCCAATATTAGAGTTGTTCAATTAATTTAGTTGTTGAACAACTCTATTAAAGCAATGCCCGCCCCGCCCTTCATGGCAGGACGCTTTGCGTAGTCTGGAACTCAACGCGCGCCGCCTTTGGGGAATCCCGTTCACAAGCGCGTCATGCAAGGAAGAACCTATGAATATCATTCTTTTTGAGCCTAGCGAAGCTGGAGCGCCGCTCATAAAACAGGATGCACGGACTGTACACATCCTCAAGACACTTCATAAAAAGGCTGGCGATAAATTTACAGCGGGAATCCTGGAGGGACGCACCGGAATCGGACGCATCGAATCCATAGAGCCGAACGGCGTTCTGCGGTATACCCTGGACCTGCGGGAAGATCCGCCCCCTCGTCTTCCTATAAGGATGGCGGTGGGTTTTCCCCGGCCCATACAGCTTAGACGGATCCTTCGGGACCTCTCCAATCTGGGCATTGAAGCGATAGACCTTCTTGGCACGGATATGGGGGAAAAAAGTTACCGGGACGCCAATTTTTTGAATAACGGAGGGGCCCGGACCGCCATGATCGAAGGAGCCGTCCAAGCGAGAGATACTCGCCTCCCCGCGCTGCGGGTGTTCAGAGACCTAAGTTCATGGCTTATGGAGCGCCCCTGGGAGGCCGCCGCTGACTGGAACGGCCAGGCGGCGCTCATAGCCGCGGACAATGTACGGCCCCATGGCGGCTTCGCCTGTGCAGCCCCGGAAAACAGGCCCCTGGTGATTGCGGTAGGCCCTGAACGGGGCTGGTCGGAGTGGGAACGGGGCCTGCTGAACGATGCCGGCTTCCTCCGTCTCTCCATGGGACAGAGGGCGCTTAGAACTGAAACCGCCTGTATAGCGGCGGCGATTCTAGCTATGGAAAAAATCGGCGTTCTTGAGTAGACTGGCTCTATGAATCAGGATCAAGTAAAAGAAGCCCTGCTTTCAATAGAAGATGCTCCCTTGGATTTTCAGTTGATCTTTTCTGGCAAAAAAAGCAGGAAAGTCAACGGGCTTTACAAGCCTGAAACCCGGGAAATCATCATTCATAACCGGAATTTTAACGACGGCAATCTTCTTGTTTACACAGCCATCCACGAATACGCCCATCATCTCCACGCCTGCTCCCGGTGCGGCAGGCTGCCGTCCCGGTCCCACACGGCGGAATTCTGGGCCATATTCCACGGCCTGCTGGAAAAAGCGGAAGCCCAGGGGGTATACAAAAATGTATTCGCAGATTCCCCGGAACTGGCGGAATTAACCGAAACCATACGCGGCAAATACCTCCGGGAGAACGGCAGTCTTGTAAAAGAATTGGGTATGCACCTTCTGCGGGCCCACGAACTATGCTCCGCCATAGACGCCCGCTTCGAGGACTATGTTGACCGGGTACTGTGTATACCCCGCCTTGCCGCGAGTACCGCCATAAAAATGTATCAATACAACCTCAACCCGCAGCTTGGCCCCGACAATATGCGCTTTCTTGCGGGGATCCGAAATGATGATGAGCGTATGGCCGCCGAGCAGGCCCTAATCAGAGGCAAGAGCCCTGATACGGTTAAAACCGGGGTCCGCGGTGGGAGAGCGGCTTCCCCTTCAGCGCCTCTCACTGATGAGGAGCAGCGCGCCAGGCTTGAAAAGGAAAAACTCCGCCTGGAACGGACCATAGCCTCCCTTACCAAACGCCTCGGAGAAGTTGAACAGGAACTGGAAATTTTATAGCAAAATTTGCGGTTTCAGATTAACGATCTCAAAGCCGCCGTGAATGAAAACCGCGGTTTAACTCGTTTCTCCGTGTACAGAAACAGGATACTCTCCTGTAAAGCAGCCAAGACAGTAAGACCCATCATGGCGGCCCTCCCCGGAGCGAAGTTTCCCTCCGTCCAGGGCTTCCAGAAGGCCCTCCACCGAGATGAAAGCCAAACTGTCCGCGTCAAGGGCGTCGCAAAGCTCTGAGACGCTGCTGCCGTTGCTGATCAGGTCTTTGCGGTGGGGAGTATCTATGCCGAAGTAACATGGAAAACGGACCGGCGGGGAACAGACCCGGAAGTGAACTTCCCTGGCCCCGGCCTTCCGCAGGATGGAGACCAGGTGCCGGCTTGTTGTACCCCGGACTATAGAATCGTCGATGACCACCACCCGCTTACCCGCCACCTCGCTGCGGATCACGTTGTGCTTTACCGAGACCGCCTTTTCCCGCATCTCCTGATTCGGCGAGATGAAGGTGCGGCCCACATATTTGCTTTTCACTATCCCCAGGCCGAAAGGAGTACCCGTAGCCCTGCCGTAACCTATGGCCGCAGGAGCGCCTGAGTCAGGGACGCCTATCACCAGGTCCGCTTCCAGCGCCGATTCCCTGCCCAATATTTCCCCCGCCCTGATCCTGGAGCCGTAAACATCCACGCCGTCAATGAGAGTGTCAGGCCGGGCGAAGTAGATGTATTCAAAAGAACAGGACGCCCGCCTGGTTTTTTCGCTGTACAAAAAAGAGAAAACCCCGTCCCGGTTAATAATCACCAGTTCCCCCGGCTCTATGTCCCGGACAAACTCCCCGTCCACCGCGTCAACAGCGCAGGACTCGCTTGCCAGAATCCAGCCGCCGCCGAATTTGCCCAGGCAGAGGGGCCTGATCCCGTTGGGGTCCCGGGCGCCGACCATAGATTCGCCCGCAAGGACCACCAGAGCATAGGAACCCTTGATGAATTTTATAGTATCCGTTAAGGCCCGCTCAAGGCCCTTCCGGTAATTCTTCGCGATAAGGTTGACGATTACCTCGCTGTCGCTTGAAGAGGTAAAGCCTATCCCCGCGTCCTCAAGGAGTTCCCGGACCACGTCGGCGTTAGTCAGGGTTCCGTTATGGGCCACGGCTATGGGACCCAGCTTAGAGCGGCTTACAAAGGGCTGCGCGTTTTCTATGACGCTGGAACCGCAGGTAGAGTAGCGCACATGGCCTATGGCCGCGGAACCCTTTATCCCCGCGATGAGTTCCGGGCTGAACACCTCTCCCACAAGGCCCATCCCTTTCCGGCACTCGATGTTTTTATCTTTGACCGCCGCGATGCCCGCGCTTTCCTGGCCCCTGTGCTGCAATGCAAAGAGTCCGTAGTACACCAGGGGCGCCATATCCTTTTCCGGGTCCTCGCAGAACACGCCAAAGACCCCGCACTCCTCGGATAACTTGTCTTCCTCCGCATCCGCCGCCGGGTAAAGCAGCGCCGCTTTTTGTAAGCTGTCCATGATTATTTGCCTTCGATCCGCTTCAGAATCTCGATGTAGGCTTCTTTCACATTCCCCAAGTCCCGGCGGAACCGGTCTTTGTCGAGCTTTTCACCGGTCTCCCTGTCCCAGAAGCGGCAGGTGTCAGGCGAAATCTCGTCGGCCAGCACAAGCCGGCCCGTTGAAGTCCTGCCGAATTCAAGTTTGAAGTCGATGAGTCTGAGGCCCCGCTCAAGGAAGAAGGCGGAAAGAATGCCGTTCACTTTGGCGGCAAGGCCCTGAAGCTCCCGCAGTTCCTCAAAAGTGGACGCGCCTATGGCCGCCGCGTGGTAATCGTTGATCAGCGGGTCCCCCAGAGCGTCGTCCTTGTATGAAAGCTCGAACACCGGGGTCAACAGTTCCATCCCCTCTTTAAGACCCAGCCGCTTTGCCATGGAGCCGGCCGCCGCATTCCTAACTATTACCTCCAGGGGGATGATCTTCACCTTGAGGCACGCCATATCCCGCTCTGAGATCCGCTCCACAAAATGGGTGGGGACCCCCGACGACTCAAGAAAGGCGAAAAGCTCCGAGGCGATCCGGTTGTTCAGAAGCCCCTTATCCTCGATTTGCCCCTTCTTTTCCCCGTTAAAGGCCGTGGCGTCGTCCTTGTAATGGATGATCACCAGATCTTCACAGGAAGCGCTCTTCGCGCCCGCGGCGTAAACTTTTTTCGCCTTGCCCTCGTACAGCAGGCTTCCCTGTTTGTAATCCGTCATCGCTCCCTCCTTGTTTCCCCCTAGGCCTCGGGGCCGCTTTCCAGGTCTATGCCCGCGGCGTCCCGTACAAGCCCGGCTTTCATTTTATCCATGAAGGCGGCGAGGCGCGTTTTCAGTTCACCGTATTTAAGCGCAAGAATCCGGCAGGCAAGATACGCGGCATTGGCCCCGTTGTCCACCCCCACGGCGGCCACCGGTACGGGCTTTGGCATCTGCGCTATCGAGAGAAGCGCGTCCATGCCGCCAAGCCCCCCGGAACAGACAGGCACCCCAATCACAGGGATGAGGGTCTTGGCCGCGATAAGTCCGGGAAGGTGGGCGGCAAGCCCCGCTCCGGCGACGATCACCTCCGCGCCGCCTGACTCGATCTTTTTAACCGTCTCGTCAAGCAGTTCAGGCGACCTGTGGGCCGACACAATGTGCGCGGTATACTCAACCCCGAATTCCCGGAACACCACGGCGGCTTTCTTCATAATCCCCAGATCGGAGCGGGAGCCGAAAACAATAGCGGCTTTCATTTCCCGCATCCGGGCGTGGAAGTTTTGGCCCTCAAGCCTGTCCCGCCGAACCCAGAACGCTGACGTTTTTATGGGCGTACATCTTTTTAAGTTCATCCCTGGCTGGTCCAAGGTATTTGCGGGGATCGAATTCTTCCGGCTTTTCAGCAAAGACTTTGCGGATTATGGCGGTCATTGCAAGGCGTCCATCGGAATCGATATTGATCTTGCAGACCGCGCTCTTTGCGGCCCGGCGAAGCTGCTCCTCCGGGATGCCTACGGAATCTTTGAGCTTGCCGCCGAACTCCTCAATCATTTTCACGTATTCCGCCGGAACGGATGAGGAGCCGTGAAGGACAATCGGGAAACCGGGGATGCGCTTTTCGATTTCCTCAAGAATATCGAAGCGCAGGGGCGGGGGGATGAGTACGCCCTTAGCGTCCCTGGTACACTGCTCCGGTTTGAATTTTGTCCGCCCGTGGCTTGTACCAATCGAGATCGCCAGGGAGTCGGCCCCGGTCTTTTTCACGAAGTCCTCGACATCATCGGGCTGGGTGTAGTGGCTGTGCTCCGATGACACGTCGTCTTCAACGCCGGCAAGGACTCCAAGCTCCCCTTCAACGGACACGTAATCCTTCCGGGAATGGGCGAATTCGCAGACTTTTTTTGTTAAAGCAACGTTTTCCTCAAAGGGAAGATGGGAGCCGTCAATCATGACGGAGGAAAACCCGGTCTCTATACAGTCCTTGCACAGTTCGAAGCTGTCCCCGTGGTCCAGGTGCAGGACGATGGGAATGTCGCAGCCCAGTTCGTGCGCGTATTCCACGGCGCCCCGGGCCATGTTTTTCAGCAGATTCTGATTGGCGTACTTCCTGGCCCCGGCTGAGACCTGAAGGATAACCGGCGATTTGGTTTCCACGCAGGCTTGAATGACGGCCTGCAGCTGCTCCATATTGTTGAAATTGTACGCCGGCAGCGCGTAAGCGCCGTTTACCGCTTTTTTGAACAACTCAACGGTATTCACTAAACCTAATTCTCTATAACTTGTCATGTAACGCTCCTTAGCTTTATAAAAAAGCTGATTTTAGCGGCATAGATTGCTATGCCAAGCTTGCCTTTTATAGTATGGCAGGAGCCTGGCTTGGTCAAGGACGCATGGAACCGCTGCGGCTGGCGAACCAGTGCGGGGAAGCGGCCCGCAGGACCGCAAGGGTCTCAGGGAACCAGCCCGTAAAAGACGTGCGTGGAGTTTTTTGACCTACAAGAAGTCCAGAGCGGCAAACAATTCAAAAAACTCCAAGCGGCCTACTGGCCGCAGGACCGCAGGGACGCAGGCTTTCCAATACATGCAACGGTCTTTCCAATACATATAGCGGTCTTTATCCGGCCTGTAGAATTCTTTTCCCGGCGCTTAGACCAGCCCGGGGGACAGACCCCGTAGAACCAGCCCTAAGAAGAAGTGCGTGGAGTTTTTTGCCCCCAAAAAGGTTCACAGTCACAAACAGTTCAAGAGACCGCAGGTCTCAAAACTCCTAAGCAAGCCTGAGACCATGAGACTAAAAGTCTCCGGTCTCCTGGCTTGCAGGCTTATTGAACAAGTCCCTTTTTTATGTCATTGTAAAAGAAACAGCGTTTTATAATCCGTAATTCATTTTTAGGAGCAAAATAAATCTATGGCTTTTCAAATTGATTCAGGGCGCTTAAAAAAACGAATCGCCGAGGCTCTTGAGAAAACGTATACCCAGGCGGATCCCAAGATTTTAAGCCGGTATCTGTCGATTTTCAAAAAGGAAGTTTCCTTTTTCAGGCGATCCTATTTTACCGCGTATCTGCTCATGGAATTGGACCAGGAAGAAAACCGGAAATACGGCGCTTCACGGGAAAAAAATTTCCGGGGATCCCAAAAACCGGCCCAGGACCGGAACGAGCGGGAGCGCAGGGAAGCGCGCAAATTTCTGCCTGACGAAGATTCGGTCCGGCTTTTTATCAGCATCGGCAGGAGCCGCCGGGTATTTCCCAGAGAAATCCTGGGGCTTATCTCATCGAAGACTCCCGCATCCAGAGACGATGTGGGGAACATCCGGATATTTGACAACTACTCCTTTATCCAGGTCAAAACAGAGGCGGCGGATGATATAATCGAAGCCCTGAACGGGATATCTTTTCGCGGACGGTCTCTGACCGTTAACTATGCCCACGGAGCGGAAGAAAAGCCTGAGACGGAAGAAGGCGGTGAGTTTTTACCCCGGGGCGGGGATGCCGGGGATGCCGAAGACGCCGCTTTCCCGGAAGAAGATTCCACCTGGAAAAGAGGAAAAGAGGAATCCTCAATTCAAGACGACGATGACTATTCCGGCGGCGGCGATATTTAGACATATCCCCGCAAGCAGCGCTATCCAAGCGCTCATTTCCAGGATATACGCTTTATAGGTAAAGCCCCGGGACAAATCATCAGGATTTCCCGGGACAGCCGCATAAGGGGCGAATACGTCGCGGGGCTCGCCGGGGAGCGCCCCGGCACAGCCGTTTTCGGGGGGGGCGCCAAAAATATACCAGCCTCCGCGTCTGTCCACCTTCTTTTCAGGGACAAGAAGTTTAAGCCTCATGTTTTCCATCGCGTCCTTTGCTTCGCCGGGCAGAGACTGAAAATAGACGCATTCGTAGCGTTCCCCATCAGGCAGGCGGCCCTGATTCTGTTCATCGAGGAGCTTCCGCCCCTCGGGTCCCGGAAGTCCGCCTGAGGGCAGATATTTCAGCGGCAGCCGCGTGAGGTCCCGGTAGACCCTAAAGATCCGGGCGTACCACCAGAGCCGCTTGTAGAGTATGGTCAGCGCAAAACCGGGCGGCGCCATGGGGAAAAGGGGAATGAATACCGCTAAAAAGGCCGTTATAGCCGTAAGCATATAGGCAGGCCGGTTCACAAAATTCATGGCGATTGTGAGTTGGGAGAGGGACCCCAGGGTAAGAGCATAGGGGGTAAGAAAGTTCCAGTATTCATTGCTATCCCTGCCTGCCCTTATGATTCGGCCCGCAAGAGAGCGGTCCGGTCCTTCATAAAAGATGACCAGCAGGGGATTTCCCTGTTCAGAGCAAAAAGTCATCCGGTTATCTTTAAGCATAAGGGCCCCCCCCACAAAAATCTTAGCTTCCTCAGTGAGGGCGGTAATATGGTCCCATTTAATGCGGACCGGGGTTTCGTTGCCGGGAGTGAAACCCCAGGATGGCTCGTCTTTTTGCGGCATGGATAGTACATAGATATAAGCGTCATCCAGGGAGACCGGGATGGTGAGTTCTTCGTTCCGGATCCAAATTGTATGTCCGCCGGTAATCGATTCAAACCCGCCTATAAAACGGTAGATCCCGCCATCGTCCCGCCCGCAGGCCGCATAATCCAGGAAAGGTTTGAGACAGAGATCGTCAAAGCGGCGGCGGAAAAGCCGCCAGTTCCGGCGGTTCACAAAGGCCCCGGCCACCGGAACCAGGCCGTACCAAAACACGGCAAGAGCGATTATTACTAGCAAATTAAAAGGCCGCAGGTTATTATTCCTCCATGAATGGGACTTATCCTAACGAAACACATCTGAAACCCCTGGTCCTAGGGGCCTTATGCGCCAATTGTTATATCCTGCCTCTGGACGAACCCGATCCGCCGGACGAATCCCTCTCCGGCAAGGCGGAAGAGGCTCCCCAGCCCTGTGCAGTCATAGATCCGGGCGGCCAGGCGCCGCTTATTATAGCACGAATGAAGAAATTAAATCTCAGTCCCCGGTACATCCTGCTGACTCACGGCCATTTTGATCATATCGCCGCTTTGCCTGATTTGGCGGAAGTCTTTCCCCAGGCGCTTATCGCCATACACCGGGGGGACGCCGCTTACCTGGGAAAAGACGCGTATACCCTCCACCGGGAAAGTTTCGCCGCCGCGGGGGACCCGTCCTGCGTGGATATGCTTTGGAAGGATATGCCCTGCCCTTCCCTGCTCCTTGAGGAAGGAGACGAGGCCGGCCCCTTCACAATGCTGCACCTGCCGGGGCATACGCCAGGTTCAGCCGGATTCTACCTGCAAGGCAAGCCGGAGGATCAGAAACTCCTCTTCAGCGGGGACACCCTGTTCCATGACGGATATGGCCGCACAGATCTTCCTGGCGGTAATTGGGAAAGCCTCATGCAGAGTCTAAAACGGCTCCTCTCCATGGACGGCGGCGTCAGGGTATTCCCAGGCCACGGCCCCGCCACAACCATAGAAAAAGAAACCCAGCGGTACAAGTAAAAAAACTTACCCCGTTTTTGCCAAAACTTCGGAAATATTGGAACACCAGTCCCCCAGCTTTTCGATGCGTTTAACCAGGTCGATAAACAGAAGTTCCGTTTTAACGTTCTCTCCGGCTTCGATGCGTTTTCGGCCCAGCTTCCGCAGTTTGTCTCTGGATTTGTCAATTCTGCTCTCCAAGTCCCGGGCATAGAGAATCTGTTTCAGCGAGATGCGGCTGCCAAGCTGCTTTCCCACAAAGTCCAGGAATTCCTCAACCAGACCCACGTAAGGCGCCAGGGCCTCCATTTCCTTTTCCTTGAAGATAAGATTTTTCTTCACGCTCCGTTCCAGAATAAGGCTGATGCTGTAGCAGTCATCAGTCAGATCTTCAAGGTCCGCTATGATACGCAGGAGCATGGATACCTTCCGGTCCGAATGATGACTCAAGTGCTGATGAGTACACTCTATGAGAAAACGAGTCAGCTCTTCCCGCATTTCATCGGCGGTTTCCTCTTTTTCCTGCAAGTCCCTGAGCAGGGACTCTATCACCGCTTCCTGGCCGCCATCCTGCTTGAGAGAACGCAAGGCAGCGCTGGCCCGGGCAAACATGGCGGAAGCGATGCCGGCCATGTCCCGGATTTCCTTCTGCGCTCTAAGTATATTGAGTTCCGGGCTGTTCTGAATGGCGCCGGAACTATATTCCAGCCTGTAAGCCCTGCGGACGCGAGGTTCCTCGCCGGGCTTCTCTTTTATGATGAAAGAAACCAATGCGGCAAACTGATTCACAAAAGGCAGAAAAATCAGGGTGCAGAATACATTAAAAACCGTGTGAAACATGGCAAGATGGGGGGCGATATTTGAGCCGTCCGGAGAACCGGGCGAAAGAAAATCCACTAAGATGATGAGGGGCCTGAAAAAGACCAGAGCCGCGATGCTGCCTACCACATTGAATAGTACATGGACCAAGGCGGCTTGCCTGGCCGCGGTCTTAGTTCCTATAGCCGCCAGGATCGCGTCTATGGTGGTACCGATATTAGCCCCCAGGATCATGGCGGCGGCCATTTCAAAGTTGATAATATGACCGAAAGCCAAAGTTATGATCAGCGTTATGGCGCCCGCCGAAGAATGCATTAACAGGGTCACAACGGTACTGATGGCAACGGCGATAAGTATGGACGCAAATCCCAAATTGGAAATCTTTTCGATAAAAACAAGGGATTCGGGGTTCACAGTGGGCAGGGAGCCTGTAAGGAACTGGAGGCCCAGGAATATAAAACCAAAGCCCAAAAAAGCCATTCCCAGGTCCTGATGCTTCCATTTTACAGCTCTCATGATGAAACCTATCCCCACAGACGGCAGGGCGATAGAGGCAATATTTATGCTGAAGCCGATAAACGAAACTATCCATGCGGTAGTTGTGGTCCCTATATTCGCCCCCATGATCACCCCTATAGACTGGGTAAGGTTGAGGAGCCCGGCGTTAACAAAGGACACCACCATAACAGTAGTTGCCGAAGACGACTGGATTATAGTGGTAACCGCCGCGCCTGTAAGCACTCCAACAAACCGGTTCCTAGTCATAAAATTCAAGGCTCTCTGGAGCCGGTCGCCGGCGGCCTGCTGTATACCGTCGCTCATAACCTTCATTCCGTACAAGAAGAGGCATATCCCTCCGGTAAGGCGAAACAGAATTCCTATATATTCCATAAATGTCAGTATAGCAGAGAAGGCCGGTAATTTGTAGTTCTATTTTAGCGCTGTCTTGGAAGCGCCCCGCCGCGGGAATTCCCAGTCTCGAAAGGCGCAGCTACCGCGCACGGGTCCACATGGTTTTAATTCCGGCAGCAGGCCGCCCACAGAAAAACCCTGTGGCATATACGGAGTGAGCCGCATAACAAGTAAAAAGGCGCCGGAACTGTTTGCCGCCGAAAGGCTGATCGATCTCCCGGCTGCCGGGAAAGGGTCTGCGGGAGCGGATTAGGCGTAAAGCCGCCCAATTGCCGCAAGGCTGGTACACCCCTCCGCCTAAGCAAAAACCCGCGGCTTTCTACCAATCCATGCGATAGTCTCCGCCGGAACATATCACATCCTTACCAAGAACAACTTTCGTGGTCAACGAGATATACTCCGCTTGGGTCAGGTGAGTCCCCGGCGCCGCTCCCGGACGGTTATCGGCAAGATACGCCCCCGATGCCGCTTCCTGAGCGCTCTTAAGATTATAATAGCAGAGAAGGCCATAGTCGCAGGCCCCTTCCATATAGAACCGCTTCGTAAAACCTGTTATATCATTGCCGTCCGCATTATAAACAGGAGGCAATACCGGCCCGGTTTCTTCATCCCCCAGATTAATCAGCATAGGGGCGTATTGATTACGATAGATAAAGTACGCTTCATTGTCATTTTCCGCGCTTTCCTCTTTGAATGTACCAAAGTCAGGGTTGATAAAAAAATTGATCTGCTGGGCCGTGCCGCTGAATGTGGCTTCCCCTTCCGAGCCGCTGACATCAGGCGGCAGATAGCGGCCAAAATTTTTTTCCCGCAGCATAATGATTTTCTCTTGAGACCGCAGCAGGAAAAGCTGCCGTGTAAAATACATAATATTATTCATACAGTCGCCGCCCCGGAGCCATCCATCCAAAATATCATCTTCATTTGTATATATGTCAGGCGGGTATACTTTGATTTCGGAATTACCGGCGGCGTTGTCATAAAATTCAACGCCGTTAAGATTATAGTTGTCTATGGTTTCCTTGATCATGCGGGAAAAAAAAGTAATATCATCCTTAGTCATATTGCCGAAACTCGCGGCGTCGCCTCCACCGGTAACGCTTAACAGCACCCTGACGCCTTTTTTCTGAAGAGGGACAATATAGGTTTTATGCTTTTCAAGAAGACGCCTGAGTTCATCGGGCAGGTAGATATACATGCCATGGGAGTCTTTTTTTATCTGCGCGGCAGTGATAACCACGAATTCAAAAAACTGGCTACCGTCTTCCATAGTATAATCAAGAACATTCAGAGGATTATACCGGACGGCGTCTATATAGCACGCTGTTTTTATAAGCGCGCCGCTTCCAACCACATTCTTCCCAGGGATAGCAGGCATGGCAAAGGGTAAATCCGCGCCTTCGGGCATCCGGCAGGCGCTCATGATCATGAGCGCCATCAACAAGACAACGTACAGCGCCGCAGTGTTTATATTCTTTCCTGGCATTTTTCCTCCCAGCGAATTAAAATCAAAAAAAGGGGCCGTCCGGAAATTTTGAGAATTTCTCCGGACGGTTCCCCTGCGCGTTTAATACCTAGCCCAATCCTGGGGATAGTCTTTGCCAATATATATCACGTTTTCTCCGTATAACGGATAAGAAAGCAGTGATAAATACTCCTCTTGAGTAAGAGTTCTGTTCCTTGTCAAATCCCACAGTTTTGGATGAGAGTATCCCGCAAAAGGCTTTGACGCTGTTGCCTGGGACTGTAGGGCATAGAACATATTAACCCCATAGTAGTTTGCCGGATGCGACTCATTCCATTCAGCCTCCTGCCTCGCTCTGTCGCCTAGGCTGTTAAAGCCGGAAATGGAGGGCCGCGGCTCGCCGGGACTATCTCCGCCGCAAATATCTATGCCAACCGGCGCATATTTACGGAGAGGGCGGTTACAAAGGGATTCAGGCGCCACCGCCCCAACATAATAGCCAAAAGCGTTCCATGATCCATAAGCTGCTTCTGTGATAAAGTTATAGTACTCATGGACTGGTTTTTCCGCTCCATTTTCCGTAACTGTACTCGGCATCCACCGGGCGCTCTGCCATTCAAATACAGTGATGATCTTCTCTGGCCCCAGCAGTTCACGGGCTTCAACGAGGAGGTTTGCGAAATTGACGCCGCACCTCGCCCATGCGAACATTCTGCTGCCGGCATTGGAATAGTAACCGGCCTGAGAGGGATAAACGGCCAATCCCTTTTGACCGGCATTGGCGCTGGCCCATTCATCATCAAGATCAATACCGTCAAGTCCGTACTGGATGACCGCGTCCCGAACCTGGGTCAGGAAAGTTCTGCGTACTTCTGCTGTATACGGGTAGGGATTGCCGTTGTTATTCTCCGCCCAGGGATATACGTCTTCCATAGGCCACTCGCCAAAAGTGCCGAAGCCTACGCCGCCCCAGTCGCCAAGAAGTCCCAACAGCACTTTAATGCCCCGATCCTGCAATGGTTTAATATACTTATCCCGGTTATCAAGGATATGCTGGACATTTCCATTAAAATGCAGATGAACTCCTTGTTTAGTACAAAAGTGGTTTTTAGGATTTTCATTTAAGCAGTCCCGGTTCCGCAGATTGGCGGCAAAGAGAATGACATAATCAAAAAACTGTGCGTTGCTGGCTTCAAGAACATAGCCCAGGGCAATACGCGGATCGTTATCGTTCACTTCAATATAAAGCACATTCTCAATAAGGTTGCCGTTCAGGTCATATTTTTTTACGTTGGCGCTATACTGGACATCTTCATTCCTGGTTACCCCAATTGCGGGACTGCCAAAATCACCGGCTATATTTCCTTTCCTGGCTACTACCCACACATAGTACTGAGTGTTTTTGTCAAATCCCTTTTTGGTAAAGGTAGTCATACTCCCGGATACCCTGTCATGAACCGCGGAAGCTTCGGGAGTTATATCATACATACTGAAATAGACGCGATATTCCGCGGCGCCGTCCACCTTATCCCATGTAACAGTAAGTTCACCCGGGTTGTTTGCGGAAACTCTGATATTTTGTACCGCTGGGAATGCCGGCCCAGCGGAGGACTCGGGGGCCGCCATTATTTTGCTGTAACCCCGTTCGCCATTTGCATTGGGGCTTCTGACCCAGAAAAAATATTCTGTGCCATTGGTAAGGCCGGTAATTGTGGTCTTCAGCGTAAAGAGTTTTTCTGGAGTACCTGGAACGCCGGCTCCGGTTCCTTTCCAGGGTATTGCCGCTGTTCCGCCGACCGTTACCGCGCTTTGTTGATAGGGAACAAGAGGTCCATCCGACTCATCCCAGGATTCTTCAAGTTTATCAAAATCGATATTCGTTGGAGAATAATACACCTCGTACCATCCTACCCGGTCGGAGAGGCTCCAGGATAATTCAATTTTTCCGTCGCCGGATACAGTTGTCAGATCCCGGGGATAGTCGCCTCTTTCAATGCCGCCGTTTTCCTGCCGGCCTTTCTTTCCAAGATACTGTGATACCGGCGCGCTTTTTGTGCCGGCGCCTTTACGGTTTATCCCTTCAACCCAGAAATAGTATATTCCGTCCTCTTCACAATTTCTGTGGAAGTAGAAGGTATCGGGGACATTGACCGCGACAGGATCTCCAGGTTCAGGCGTCAGCGCCGTGCTGCCGGCAGGTACGGCGTCACCCGCTGCGGTATCATAGACGCCATTGCTGCCATCCCTGGGATTGGGAATCGGGTTGGTAAACCGCGTAGCCTTTTTCGCGTATACATTATAACCTGTAGCGCCCGCGGCAGGATTCCAGACTGCTGAAACAACGCCGGATATATGACTGGGATCTTCAGAATATCCGGGATTGTCTACAACCGCCAAGAGGCTGTCTATTTCATACCCTGCCTGCGTTCTGCTGATGTTAGGCATTTGGGGAACGCCGCCGACTATCGGGTCTACTTTTTCCCCATTTTGTTCCACTCCTGTCGGAGACGGACAAGCCGCCAATATAAAAAGCAACGCCGCTGAAAGCGCTGTCATCCGGACAAAACCCAAGTTATTGTCCGAAATTTTCTTTTCTCGTTTTTCTTGCATAAATTTCTCCTTCCTCATGCAAATTATTCCAGCCGTATTTTTATTCCAACTGGAATTTTGATTACTGTTTCTGTATCAGTTGTCGATTTTGGTTCTGTTCCTGTGGTAAATTTGTTCGCTATCTGAGCGTTTATATCTTTTGAAGAGATGGTAATCATATTTTCAAATGTTATACCCGCATACAGCTCGACGCTTTTATGCAGATTAAAAAAAGTTTTTGCATCAATAACAACCTTGTCCGTGATACGGACGTATTCGGAGCCGCTTTTTTGGAAAGCGGTGTCACGGCGAAGCAGATTACGCATATAAAAATCAAATTTAACTTTATTAGAAAATTCATAAGCGCCGCCGAAGCCATTCCATAAAAGCAGATGATTTACATCGGCATAATCAGATCCCAGAGATTCAGAATTAAGGCCGTTGTTTTCCCAGCCGGGAACATTAAAAATACGGTAATCACTGTCGTGCCAGAAACTGATGTTATGATCCGTCCTCAGCATTGTTTTCTGTATCCCCGTGTATCTAATGTTCAGATTGACTGCGTTCTGAAAAATCTGGGGCAGAAGGGTTTTTACCATAACGGCGCCGCTGTAGAATTCATCTAAATATTTCGTATAAATTCCGTTATAGCCTATGCTAAAACTAAAATTTTCGAGCGGCTTTAGACTCGCGTAGGCCCCAAACATATGCAGTCCTGTTTTGGCATCCGCAACAGCGGGAACCGCTTCATTATTCCTGTTCACCCGGTAATTATTTGCGCCGATATTTGTGTACTGATTGATATATGAAACATTTACCTTTCCAATGGAGCCGATTTCTGATCCAATTCGCATTCCGTATCCATAGCTGCGCTGATCAACATCAATCCAGCCGGAATGTCCCGAATTGGGGATTTCCAGGGAAAGAACCTGACTTGCATGATATTGTCCCGCCATGGCAATCATTACAGGGGCAATATTAAATTCAAGCAGCAGGCCCTTATCTTGAGTAATATTATCAGGATTTTTATTGGCATCCCATGCGGAAGGAATGCCGCCGTTATAAATACGCATTCCCGGATCAGCGCCTAAAGAATCAGCATATCCCGAACCAATATCCGTGCCGGCGCTTATTTTTAACACAGGGCCGAAAGGCATTACCCATGCCTTAACTCCCCCGACGCCGTCTCCATTGTCCTCTGCCAGATCATTTAATGAAAGCTTGCCGCCGTAAAAACCGCCATCATAGGAAAAAGAAACATTCGTATCGTCTTTGTAATTGAATCCTCCAAATGGATACATTATTGAAGTAGTACCGTGCGCGTATTGGCGCTCATCAAAATTGCTATAATTCGAGGATTTAATCTCCAGGGCATTCGCATCAACATCTGCGGTTGCGGTAAAACCACGCGCGTCATCGGCAAAGGCAATCCCTCCGAGCAAAATAAGAACTGACGCGGCCAGCCCGTCTATTATTTTTCCATATTTTCTATTTGCCAGACAGCCGCAAAAAATAATTACGCCGTGGTAAAGAAAAATCTTTTTTTTCATTTTAACTATTGCTCCCTTGTTTGAAATATTAGCAGTTTCCGGCTTCGATACCGGTGAAATGCTGTTGTTATAAAAATTGATTACTAAATGTACCGGAAATATGCCGGCATAAATTCCAAAAAATAAAATAACCTATATCAATATGTTTTTTTATATGCAATCTCCTCCGGCATCTGTTTTATAAATCCAATGCATATATGCGTATGAGGGATATATTCACTGCCGCTGTTTCCGCCGCATATCATTTTATAACTCTCTTTAATTTAATAACCTCTTAATACAGCCTGTCAAACAAAAAATATAACTATTCATAAAAAAAACTTAATAATCGTATTATTAACACTAATAATTTTTCATGGGACTTCAATTTTACAAAAACGGTATTGATGCTCATAATATGCACGGCGGCGGTATTCTATTCTGGAAGGTATTTCTGCGTAAAAGGATAATCGGCGCATAAAAGACCGTGGGGACTATTTTACGCATTAATACGCTCTTTCCGCCGGGAGAGACTCTGTTTTGTACAGTTAGGGCTCCGCATATTTTCAGGATAAAACCTATATAGATTGAAACAACGGACAAGCCTTATTCGCGGCGAAGGGTTTAATACATCGGGAACCGTGAGACCGGAGGTCTCGTGTTCGATTTCAGGGCGGGGTTGTTGATTGTTTTTACGGCGGCGGGTAAAACCTGATCAGATGCCGCTTACACGGCGCGGTAAATACCGCACTTCAGGTAAAAGGACTCGTCATAACCCAGGAGTATGGGATGATCCAATGCCTGGGTCCGAAACTCCATCTCTTGGAGCTGACGTTTCGCGTCTGCCGCGGCTTCCGCCACTATACGCCTGAAACGGCTTTCGTCCAGGGCCTGACTGCACGAACACGTTACCAGAACGCCTCCAGGAGAGAGGATCTTTATGGCTCTAAGGTTGATCTCTTTGTAGCCTCGAATCGCCTGGTCAGGAATGGGCCGGGATTTTGCGAAAGCCGGGGGGTCTAAAATGATAAGGTTGTATTTTTCCCTGGACCGTTCGGCGGCACGCAGAAACTCAAAACAATCCGCCTCTATCGCG
Source organism: Treponema sp. (assembly GCA_031288005.1). The sequence goes on along the minus strand of JAITSE010000101.1, from coordinate 36,859 downwards.
GTGAGCCGGTCCGCTATCCCGTTTAGGACCGCGTTTTTTTTTAATGTTTCCAGGGCAGCGGCGGAAACATCCGCCGCGGTTAGCCTGACGCAGGACCCTCTTTCAAGGACGGCTCTGGCTGCGTGTATACCGAAACCTCCGGTATAAGCGCACATATCCAAAATCCGGTAATCCGGATTCTTCCCCGCCGACATAACCGCGTACTCCGCGGCGGCCAGACGGTTTTCCCGCTGGTCCAGGAAGTGGCCGGTCTTTTGTCCATCTTCAAGGCGCACGGCAAACGGCAGACCGTTCTCGAATATTAAGACGCCTCCGGCTGGAAAAGCGCCCCGGATAAGCCCTTCGCGGAGGGGAAGTCCCTCAAGTTCCCTGACCCGGGCGGCGGATTTCTCAAAAATCCCCGCCGGAAGCCTCGGAAAGATTTCGCCGTCGCAAAGGGGCGCTCCCAAAACCTCATCCAAGGCGGCAAGTATTTCGTCGCGGCGCAAATCTATACCGAAGGTGAGGAATTGGACCGAAAACCAGGACGAAGGAGGGCCCAGAGCGGCAAGGACCGTCTCAAAGGCAAAAGGGCGCGCGCTTATCATGGATTCGGCTTCCTCCAGATGCCAGCCGGTAAAGCAGTCAACGATAAGCCCCGGCAGAAAGTCAGCCTCGGCGAACACTAGACGCGCCGAATCCCTGGAGAAGTCCCGGCAGGTCCGGCGGGCAATAGCTTGACGAAACCGGCGCTTAAAAAAGCCTTTATCAACCCCTTCCTTGGATGAGCTGTAAATCCGGGCGATTATCTTTGAGCGGGGATTCACGAAAGCCCTGCCCAAATACCGCTTCCGGCTGCTCTCCACATCCGCGATTTCACCCGGCTCAAGCTCCACCGGAAAAGACGTTCCGCCCGCGGTCTTAAGCGTCCGCTCCACCTCGCTGCCGTACACCCAGGGATGTCCCCGGAGTATGCGGTCTTCTTCCCCGGGTTTCAATATAATCCGTTTCATCTGTGTTTCCCCTGTCGTGGCCGCGAGCTTTCCCGCGGACGTATTATTTTCTGTTCCCGTTTTCACTCGACGGGCTGCGGCGGACCACGAATTCCTGCCTGGAGGCCCAAAGATTTTCCGCCTCCCCGGCAGCCTGGGCAAGAAGATACTCCTGGACCCGGAAAACTTCCTCTCCGGGGGAAGGCTTCCGTCGCAGCCAGCGGCCTTCGCTGTTCAGAAGCCAGGACTGACAGTTGTCCCGGAAACAGGCTTCCAGAACGGCCCTGATCCTCTCCCGGATGTCCTCCTGGAGGACCGGAAACATGAGTTCCACCCGGCGTTCCAAGTTTCTGGGCATCCAGTCGGCGCTGGAAAGATAAAATTCCTCGGTTCCGGCGTTGGCAAAGTAAAATATCCGGGAATGTTCCAAAAAACGGTCCACCACGCTTACCACGCTGATATTCTCCGAAAGACCGGGAAGGCCGGGAACGAGCATACAGATGCCCCTAACATTGAGGCGTATATGCGCCCCTGCCCGGGAAGCCCGGTACAAGGCGCGAATAACGTCCGGATCAGCCAGGGAGTTCATCTTCGCCATGATACGGCCAGGATTTTCCCGGCTTGAGCGGCGGGCCTCCCTGTCGATAAGAGATATGAGCCGGTCTTTCAGGGCCGCAGGGGCTATTGAGAGCCGCCGCATTGAAGAGATTGCCGAGTAGCCTGTGAGCATATTAAAAAGAAGACCCGCGTCAAAGGCAATGTCTTCCCGGGCGGTAAAAAGGCAGATATCCTCATAGAGCTTCGCGGTCTTGTCATTGTAGTTCCCAGTGGAAAGATGAACGTAGCGCTTAACGCCGTCCTGCTCCCGGCGGACAACCATACTGATCTTGGCGTGCACTTTAAGCCGGGCAAGACCGTAAACCACGATCACCCCGGCCCTTTCCAAGCGGTTCGCCCAGGAAATGTTCAACTCCTCATCAAACCTGGCCTTGATCTCTACCAGGGCGGTTATATGCTTGCCGTTAAGGGCCGCTTCCTCAAGAGCCCTAACAATAGGGGAATCCCCGCCGGTCCTGTAGAGCGCCGTTTTAATCGAGATAACCTGGGGATCGGACGCGGCGTCACGGAAAAACCGCGCCACGGGATCAAAAGACTGGTAAGGCAGATGGAGCATCACATCCCCCCGGCTGATCCGGTCCCAGATGGATTCATCCCCGGAGAATTCCGGACTTGGGTATATGGGCAGGTTTTTCCGCCTGAGCTGCTCAAAACCCCGCAGGGATGCCAGATCAGACAGAGTTCTCAGGTCCAGGGGGCCGTCAATTTCATAGATGTCCTGCCCGTCCAGTTCCAGCCGCCGGGCCAGTTCATCCCTAAGAAAAGGACTGCCAGCGGAGCAGACCATACGCACAGGCCGGGAATTATCCCTGCGGAGCAGCACTTCTTCCATGGCTTCAATAAAATCTTCGTCCCGCTTTTCGTCCACCGAAAAATCGGCGTCCCGGTTTATCTTGAAAAGCATACTCTCCAGGACCCGGTATCCGGGGAAAAGACAGACCCCCCAGGTGAGGATCACATCGTCCAGCAGAGCCCACTGCGTTTTGCCTTCTTCAGGCGGCAGCAAAATTATCCGGCCCGGCGCAGGTGGAATCTGGACAATCGCGATAAGGCTCTCCTGAAGCGAGGTTTCCCCTCCCCCCGCGGCCCCATCGAGTCCGGCTGGAAAGTCAGCGGGTTCCAGCCGGAAGGCGGCGTAGATGGAAAGGCTGTCGATGGCGGGGACGCGGCCTTCCCCTTCAAGCCTGAGAGGAGTAAGGGCCGGGAAAATTTCCTTCATAAAAAGGGATTCCATATAGTCCATCCTGGACGAAGAATAGGAATCGGGCCGGATCAATTCCAAGCCGCCCCGGGCAAGGGCCGGGAAAATTTCACCGCCCAGACATTCGTACTGGAGACGCAGAATATCCCGAACCTTTTCCGATATTTGCCTGAGCAGAGCTTCAGGACTCAATCCCGCGGGGTCCTGCTCCGGGCCCGCGCCGGAGCGGAGGGACCGTTTTATGGCCGCCGCCCGGACCATGAAAAACTCGTCAAAATTGGACGCCGCAATAGCCAGAAACCTGAACCTGTCCAGAGGCGGCAGTTCAGGTTTAAGCCCTTCCTCCAAAACCCGGCGGTTAAAGTCTATCCACGAAATATCCCTGTTAAAAAACGCTTCCTGTTCCATATTTTATGTGATGATCACCGTATAGCCGAATACATCCTGAAACAAACCGCCCTTTTCTTCCAGCCCCATACGCTCAGAGCTTAAATCGTAGCTGTCCCCGGTGTGAAGGACTATGGCCTCGCTCTTCCGCTCCACCGTAATATTCTTGATCCTCTGGGTATGACCCCTGTCCAGGGCATCCGCCACCCGGAGGATCGAAGCCATTTTGAGCGCTAATATCCGATCCTCCCGCTGAAGGGCCAGGTAGTCTATATCCGTATCCGACGGCGGCTCTCCCCGGTGGTAGCGGATCACGTTCGCAATGACGTCCAGTTCATCCCGGTGAAGGCCGAAAATCTCAGAGTTTGCGACGATATACTGGCCGTGCTTCTGGTGTCCCGAACCCCGGATAAACGTACCTATATCGTGCAGAATGGCCGCGGTTTCAAGCATGGTCCGCTCCCGGCGGTTCATGCCGTGTTCCCGGGCCAGGGCGTCAAAAAGAATGAGGCAAAGCCGGGCCACGTGCCGGCTGTGAATCTCGTCGTAGTGGTACTTCCGCCCCAGGTTTACAGCGGAAGCGATAATCTGGGAAAAGAATTCCTCCTGTAGTTCCCCGTCCACCCCGCCGGCCAGGTCTATGAGCAGCCCCTCCCGGATGGAAATATAGGGAACTACGACTTTAGCCGCCACCGTTCTCTCCAGGAACAGCTTATACATCAAGTTTCCAGGAACAAAACCCTCGGAATCCGCATAGGGAATACGCAGTTTTTGTACGCATTCTTCGGGCGTGTAGTCCCGTATCTTTTCGACAAACTGGATATAGGCGTCCCGCTCTATGATGCGGCAATGCTCGTTTAGCTCCTCCCCTATGCGGGAAGCCAGGTAGCGCGCGTCCGCGCCGGCCATCACAAAAGTCCTTACCCGGGCCAGATCCATTTCCGCGCTGAGGAATTCCGAGGTGTTCCGGACATTGTCATTCAGGTAGCGGTCCTGAGACCAGACCGATCCCAGAGCCAGTCTGGACTGGCGGCCTATGAGAATGGTCCCAAGGCGCAGGCTGTGCGCCGCCGCCATCTTGCCCCGCCTAAGAAGCATTAGCTCCGTGGATCCCCCGCCCACTTCGATGATCATGGAGTTGGCCCGCCAGAAGCGGGGAAAATCGTCTTTCAGGGCGAAACGGACCGCCAGGTACATTAGCCGGTTTTCTTCTATTCCCTCGACAATGGCGATGGGGAAGCCCGTCTCCTGGAGGACCCGGTCCACAAACACGTCCCGGTTCCTCGCCGCCCGCAACGCGCTGGTGGCTATCAAGTGAATATCTTCCCCGGCTATACTCCAGCCCTTCAAAAGCTCCCGGAAACCATGAAGCACCAAAAGACATTCCAGCATGGATTCCCTGGACACCTGCCCGGAGGTAAACACATCCCGGCCCAGGGCGACGGGCTTTCCCGCCTGATCCAGAACCCGCCACTTCCCCAAGGCGGCGATTTCCGCGATAACCAGACGTATGCCGGTTGAGCCGATTTCAAGAACCGCCGTCAGGCGGGGAGAAGATTCCATAAATATTTATTATCCCAGGCTTGGGCAAAACTTGCAAGCAAAGTAGTTTGCAATGAAGAACCCCGCCTCAAGCGCGAACCGGAGACCGGAGGTCTCATCGGTTCTCCGGGCTTCTCCCCGTGCAACCGCTTGCGCGGTTGCTTAGGAGTTTTGCGGGCTGTTATGGATATAAAGGACTTTACTAATTCCACAAAACTCCCCGTAAAGCATTGCATGGAGTTTTTGCCCCCCAAGAAGTTCACAGTCACAAATAACGCAAGGGAACCGCCGGTTCCCAAAACTCCTAAGCAAGCGTAGCTTGCAGCAAGCCGCTAAGCAAGCCTACGGCTTGCTTAGCGGCTTGCTTCGGCTTACACTGGTTTCATAGGACGCTTAAACCAGCGCTACTTCCCCACGCAAAAGCGGCTGAACAGGGTTTCCAAGATTTCCGCGGTGGACACTTCCCCGGTGATTTCTCCCAGGGCGTTCACCGCTTCCCTAAGCCGGGATGCGGCCAGGTCCAGGGGCAGGTTCCCGGCTTCCAGGGCCAGGGCTTCTTCCGCCGCGTCAAGCGCCGCGCTGATGAGTTCCTGCTGCCGGGCTGTGGCAATTCCCGCGCCGCTGCTTGCTGCGCCGCCGCCTCCTGAGTCTGCCGCGCCTAAGGCCGCTTTCAGGCTAGCGGCTATGCGCGAGGTCAGGGCCGGTATGCCGTCCCCGGTTTTGACGCTGATCCCTATGGGTGGAGAAGCCGTAGCGGGCAGGCGTAAAGGCAGGGCTGTGGGCATAGGCGCGATGTCGTCCTTGTTCCAGACGGGGATCAGGGGCGCGAAGCCTTCCCCCCGGTCAATGCGCTCCTGGGAATGGTCCATGAATGCTCGGTCTTCTTCGGTGACGCCCGCGCCGCCGTCAATCAGGTACAGGACCAGGTCCGCGCCGGAGAGAAGCTGCCGGCTCCGCTCTATGCCGAGGCGTTCCACCGGGTCTTGGGTGTCGTGAAGTCCCGCGGTGTCGGCTAGGCGTATGGGGATGCCTTCTATGGCTATCCAGGCTTCGATCCAATCCCGCGTTGTGCCGGGGATGCTGGTAACAATGGAGCGGTCTTCCCGCAGGAGGTAGTTGAAGAGGCTGGACTTCCCCGCGTTGGGCCGCCCGGCGATGACCGCCAGGGCGCCGTCCCGGTAGAGGCGCTCCCGGCAGTATGAGGCGGCAAGGACGCGGAGGCGGGCCAGGGCTTCCTCAAGCAGGGGAATGTTCTCAGGCGGCCCGGCGGGGTCGGCTTCATCTTCGGAATAGTCCAGGAGGAGTTCCATTCCCGCTAGGGCTTGAACGAGCAGGGCTTTGACGGCCTGTATCTCCGATTCCAAGGCGCCTGAAAGCCTGAGGACCGCGCGCTCCCGGCCCGCGTCGGTCTTGGCGGAGACCATTTCCATCACCGACTCCGCCCTGGTAAGGTCCAGCTTGCCGTTCATGAAGGCCCGGAAGGTGAATTCCCCCGGCAGGCTGTCCCGGAAGCCCGCGGCGCGGAGGGCCCGCATCACCGCCAGAGCCGGGGCCGCGCCGCCGTGGCAGGAAATGTCCGCGCTTTCTTCACCCGTATAGCTTCGGGGGGCGCGGTACACGGAGATCACCGCCTCGTCAATCCGGGCGTGCGGGGGGGCCGCTTCGATGATCCAGCCGTGGACCACCGTATTGCCCGGAGCGCCACGGAGGGTCCTGGGCCGGGAAAACGCCTCCGAGAGGAGGCCGACCGCGCCGGGGCCGGATGTCCGTATCACCGCCAGGGCGCTTTCGCCCAGAGGGGTGGCAATGGCGGCGATGGGGGAAGTGTCGCCGTAGGAAGGGGGCGCTGCCATGAGAGCCGCTATTGTTCCTGGGCGGGGCCTGACAGACCCAGCCTGCGGAAGAGCCAGGGCGCGCCGGCGGAGGCCCAGAGGCCGAGGGCGCCATAGCGCAGAAAGCGGCCCAACTCGTAATAAGGCGACGCGGCCCCCCAGAAGGGAAGCTCCGCAAGGAAAGAGGATTCCCCCGGCAGGATGCGGCGGAGTCCCAGGTAGATGGCGGCGGCCCCGGCAAGCCCCAGGGCGTAACGGACGGCCAGGATGAAGACCCCCGGCTCTCTGCCCCGGACCGGCCCCCGGGCGCTGAAGGGAAAGCGTTTGCGCATGAGGCTGTAGCCACCGCAAAACCCCAGGAACATACCTCCCAGGCTCCGGTCCGCGCCGGAAGCGTTCATCAGAAGGGCGATGGCCGCAGCGGCGATGAGTTGGGAGCGCGTCCCCCCGGCGGCCAGAAGGGAGGCGATGCGTTCCCCAAAGACGAAGGAGGCCGCCAGGATGACTGCGCCCAGGACCCAGCCCGCAAGGATATCGGTCGGGAAGTGGACGCCCAGGTAAAGCCGGGTAAAGGGAATGGCTATGATGAAGAAGCCGGCCAGGAAGGTCAGAATCAGGATGCGCGGACCGGGCCGGCGTTTCTCCCCGCCTGCTTGGGTAAGGGCCCGGCGGATAGAAGCGCCCCAGAAGACCAGGGACTGCTGGGTATGCCCCGAAGGGATGCCGTAACTTGGCTCAAAGGCCCGCATCACCTGGGGGTCCAGGTTATATGGCCGGGGCTGTTTGAGGAGGCCCTTGAAAAAGACGTTTATCCAGGTGGAAAGCAGAATCAGGACCGTAAGGCGCAGGCCCTGTTTTTCATCGACGCACCAAAAGATAAAGAGAATCACCGGGATATAAAAGAGCTCCGTTCCCAAGGCGGTCAGGGCCTGCATTGCCGCCGTGAGGGCAGGGCTTTCCAGCGTTTGTATCCCTTTGATGAGGCCGATTCCCCACCAATATATATCGTACAAAATCGAGGAGTCCGCGGCGGTCAGCGCTCCCATTGTTCCGTTCATGGCCTGTGATACCTCAACGTGAGTTCGGCGATTAAGTCAGGGGGAGGAACAAAAAGACTGAAAGCCAGCCCGGGTCCCCGGTTTCCCCTAAAACCCGTCGTAGAAACTTTCCAGGAGGCGGCTGACCGCATCAGCCTGCTCACGGGTCAAGGATATCCCCGCCGCCGCATCCTTGAGGACCTGATCCATCTGGGCCTTAAACATATCTTTGTCAATGCTGACCAGGATGAAAAAATCGTAGATTTCCCTGAAACTCTCATCCCCGCCGTCATAGCGCTTCAGTATCCAGAAGTCATCCTCCCGGACAGCGCCGGTATAGAATGCGTCGGCGGAGTTTTTTACGATGGTTTCAAAATAAGGTCCATACTCCCGGTCAGGGCTTTTTCCACCGTCCCCGATAATTCTGGCAAGAACCCTGAGAGAAACTAACTGCGGAAAATCCTGGACAAGGGAGAACTCCGCGGCCCAGTGATTAAGTGAGGCCAGGTTAGTACCGGAATTAACGCTTATGAAGACATAACTGTCCTCGTAACGGTGCAGGGTCTGAACGCCTGTAATTCCAGCGGTAAGATACAAGTCAAGCCAGTCAGACGCATCTTCAGCCAAACTGCCGGCCCTATGTTTGACAATTTGATAGGGAGTTTCATCCAGGATAGGAAGGGCCGGGAGCTCCGGCGAGGGACCTTCCGCGGGCATAACGATACAAGAAAACAAGAGGAATATACCCCCTGCCGCAAACGGGGGCAGGAAAAAAACATTTTTCTGGTTAATCATTTTTGGAGACATCATTCAGCCGGCCCGTGGGAAGGGCGCAGGGCGGATAACTCTTCTCCCGCGCCGTCCCCGGCGGAAATGTCGGTTCTGGCAGACTTAACACCGGCGGCACGCATAAAGACAATTTCATCCAGAATGACGACTAGATCTGCGTCCGCGGCGGCAGCCTCATCCACAGATTCGGCAATTTCAAGAACCGCGGCCAACACATCTTTCGCAATCTTGCCGGTTTCGGGCTGCGATTCTCCGGTATCACCGGCTTTTCCGCCGGCGCCAGCCGCCTCCATGTCATCGCCTTCCGCGGCATCATCCCCGCCGTCTCCGATATTAAAGACCGGAACGGCCGTGAAAGCCGGCGTTTCCGTGAATTTTAAGGGAGAAACAAGCTCTTTGACACTCGCCGCCTTTTCATCAGCCGCGGCGCCCAGCCTGAAGGTCCCGGCGCCGGTAAGCAGACCTGGCAGGGGGATAAAATCCCCGGGTATAAAAGCGGCGGGAACATCAAGCCCCAAGCTGAGCCGCAGCGAGTCCTTAGTTACCTCAAAACCCACCGCCGCCGTAACCGCTTTCCCTGACTGGAAAAAAGGCAGAAATACCGCCTTTTTACCGGAAACGCTCCCGGCGGAATACTCCAAGACCGCCATTCCCCCGGAGGAAAGCAGGCACACTTCAACAGTCTCAAACCGCTCCTTATACATTTGCTCCTCTGTCAGTTGAACATCCAAATTCAATTTGAAGGAACCTTTAAAAATTATCCCCTCAGACACGGGAATAAAGCGGAACAGCAGATAATTCTCCCCGGAATCCGGCGACGAAAGGCTAAACATGGGACCTGGAATTACAAAACTGCGCCCTGGGCCTACAGCCAAACCGAAGATGCCGCTTCCCGGCAGCCACTCTGGAATATGCCCCAGAGCCACAAGAGCGCCCGCCTGCGGCCCGGAGCCGACTGTTTCTTCCAAATTTGCAAAAAGGCTGTAATTCCTGAGAACAGACAGCGCTTTTTCCTCAAAGTCTGCCCACGCCATGCCAACAGCCACCCTTTCTTTTTTAACGGCCACAGGAAGAGACAACTCCTTAATCTGGCCCGCCGGAGGCTGCCTGATATTCATGGGTCTGAAGGGAAAAACTTCCGCCTTCACGGAATAGAATCCCGATTGTCCTGGAACACTCCAGATAAACCTGGCCGCCCCACCCGCAACGAAGCCTTCGTAAATGCGCTTTTTCCCGTTATACCAGATGATATATGGGTCAAGCCCTTCTCCAGAGGACACCGCCGTCTCTAACATCACAGGCACATCCGGCGGTACAATATTCCCACTGTCAAAAACGCCGGGCATATAAAGATTTATATCGCTCAGTGAGAACTTTGAGCGGCCAATGTAATAAAAAGGCTTTTCTATCCGGTTAAGGACAGAATTCTCCCCGCTGATCTGGAAAACTATCACATACTGCCCCGGGACTATATCATCAGGCAGTAAGAACGGAGGAAGAGGATCGGTAAATTTTTTTATATAAATGATATCTTCGTCAGACGGCGATGAAACCGCTGTGCCGGTATTCTTTTTAGCAAAACGGTAGGCTTTCAAATCCTCGCCGGCTTCAATAGAAGCAGGCGCATCGTCCGTAGAAGCTTCTAAATCGTCCTCCGAATTATCCGCAGCGATGCCGGAAGAAGCCCCCTTCCCAGACGCGCCGGTTGTTCTGGAAACCGCATCCGCCCCTGAGGAAGCCGCCGTATCGTTCTTAGATGCCTCTAAATCGTCCTCCGAATCCACAGCGACGCCGGAGGGAGCCCCTTCCCCAGACGCGCCGACTGTCCTGGAAACCGCATCCGTCCCTGAGGAAGCCGTCTTTTCTTGAGTCTCCGCGATCCCGGACGAAACATCGGCCGCCGCCTTGTCCGGGTCCAGAACATAAGCAAACTTCCTGCTCAAAACCGTTCCCGTAACAGACTGCAAAAAAACCGTAAGTTTTCGTATATCCGAATCATTATTATCGGACTGTATAAAAAAGGGGGAAACCGGTACGCTCGAAGTCAGGACAGCGCACTCTTCCAGGGTATACGAAGCTGTCTTCAAGCTCACTTTGTAGACCGTTTCAGATGGAATAATCGTATTAACTTCGCCGCAGGAGGCAAGCAAAATGAGAATAAAACCAGATAAAACGCAGGTCCGGTACATATTCACTTTAAGTATAGCTTATCTCCAAATAAAATCAACCAGTCAATTTCAACAGAATCATCCGGTTTTGTTAATATTCTCCGGGTTCTCCGAAGAAATTTCAAAATCGCCTTTTTAGGACTGCCGGTGGTGAAAATTAACAAATCAGCCGGACACCGGGAAGACAGTCCATCGCGGCAATCTCACTCAGAACGCGCTTCAGTCCTCTGTTATTGGACTGAAATAGGCCCTGCGGACTGACATTGTCCTACAACATAATTTTACCATAAGGTCCTTTGGATAACAAGCCGACGTCCGATTACAATAGACTTTCCGCAGACGGTCTCCGGCGGCGGCATTAGTTCTTCCCAAATCAACAAAAACAAGTATAAAAAAATACAGTTTTGGATAAGGCCGGGTCTATTTCAAGCGAAAGGGCTTTTGTAATTTTTGATTTTTTGTGGAAAAATAAACTATAGAGCGCTTCTGGAAATCCAGGCGTTGACACCTAAGGATAATAAATTTAATATAATAAAATACTGCCAAAATTCAGAAAAAAAACAATGCATTTATCAATAAATTTAGCCGGGGATTTCAGATTCCAGTTAATTGGTTTTTGATTATGCCGGCGTGGGGGCTGTCAGCGCCTGATGCGGTTTTTCACGCCGATATCCCCAATATCCGGGGAAAGCGTTTATATCGCGGGCTAAGACAGATCGTTTTTTTAGGACGTGAGGCTAGAAGCGTTATAAATGCTGTAAAAATCGCTGCCGGAAGCGTCTATAACAGACCGGAGCCTTAAACGGCTTTGCCGACGCTTTTTTGAAAATTTTTTGATTATAGGAGTTTTATAAAAGAATTTGTATGAATAATAATCAGCCCATCCATACAAACGCCGTTTCGTTCTTTTCAAGCGATGAACTCTATCTAGAACGCCGGGAACTTAACGTACGCCTTGCTCAAACCATAGAAAGTCCGGTTATAACAGTGACCGCCGGCGAAGGGTACGGCAAGACCCATTCTATCTATTCTTTTCTGCGCGGCTTTAAGGCGGTTACTTTTTGGATGCAGGTCTCGGAATGGGATAATCTGGCGCAGCGGTTTTGGGAAAATTACTCAGGCTCTATTGCTCTTTATAATCGAGAGGTCGGAGAATCCATCGCCGGTCTGGGTTTTCCAGAAACCAATCTACAATTTGCCCGGTTTGTATCTATACTACAGCATGAGCTTATCCCAGAGAGGCGTTATATACAGGTATTTGACGACTTCCACTTTATCCGCCAGCCGCCGGTTCTCCGTTTTCTGGACAGATGTTTTTCGGCGCCCTTGACAAATATCACCATCATCTTAATTTCCCGAAAGGAACCGGCCATTAATTCCATATCCCTCCTATCCAAGGGTAGCCTGAATCAAATTACGGCAGACGATCTGCGCTTTACAAAAAAAGAAATCGAAGACTTTTTTGCCCTGCAAAACATAAGCCTTTCCCCGGAAGAGGCAGCTCAAATTCATCATGATTCCGAAGGCTGGTCCCTAGCAGTCAACTTGGCCGCCCAGGAAATAAAACGCCGAAAGCCGGAAGAGAGAGGATGCACCCGGAAACTCCTGGAAATGAACGCCTTTAGAATCATGGAAGATGAAATATTGGCTTCCGTGAGCGCAGGGCTGAGGAAATTCCTCATAAAACTATCCCTGATTGAAGCGTGGCCTTTGGAACTCTTGGAAGATCTGATTCAGGACCAAACGCTTATTGAAGAGATGGAAACCCTTAGTTCCTTTATCTGCCACGATATGTACCTTCTGGGCTACCGGATTCACCGCCTTTTCCTCGACTTTTTAAAGGAAAAACAGGGTGAACTTACCGGGGAGGAAGTCAGAGAAGTCTACCTCAAAACCGCCGCGTGGTGTCTCAAAAACAACCTGCGCATGGACGCCGCCATTAACTACGAACGCGCTCGGGATTACCGGGGACTGATCAAACTCATCAACTCATTCCCTCGTATTTTGCCCAATGGAGTGGCGGCATTCATTCTGGAAATCTTCGACCGCCTTATGGCTCAGAGTCCGGAGGAATTCCCCGCCCAGGGGGACGAAGACTACGAGGACTTCGCCTTTCTGCGGTATGCGGTCAGGCCAAAGCTGCTCCTGGGACAGGGACGGCTTAAGGAATCGGGCGAAGAAAGCCGCCGGGCTATAGAACTGTTTGAGGCGGATCCCCCAAGCCCCCTTAGTTCCCGGATTCTGGCTTTCTGCTACAACAGCCTGGGGGTTTTGAAGATCCTCAACAGCCGGTATACCGGAGATATGAATATCGCGCCCCTTTTTGAACAGGCCAATAAATATTATATGCTGTATCCTGAACCGCTTTCAGGGCCGATAACCCAATGCTGCGTAGGCCCATATATCAGCTATGTAGGGTATCCGGCAGCGCCGGGGGCTATTGAGAAGGCAATAAGTGAATTCAGCCTAGCGCTGGGACCGGCATCCAATTCTTTTAACGGCTACCTCTACGGTGCGGATACTATGTCCTGGGTAGAATATTACTATTTTCGCGCGGATTTGACACGCGCTGAAAGTTTTGTCCGTCAAGCCATCTTCAAGTGCCGGAAAAAAAATCAATTCGAGCTTGAAAACCGGGGACTCTATTACCTTTTACGAATAAACCTCAACACCGGTAACTCCGCGGGCATTGAAGATACGCTCAAACAACTGGAATACCAGCTTAGCAATACGAATTTCTTTAACCGGTATATTCTGTACGATATTATCACCGGCTGGTTTTACGCCCAGATAGGGCAGCCGGAGGAAGCGGCTTCCTGGCTGAAAAGCGAATTTGAAGAAAGCGATCTCAATCCCATGTTCCACGGGTTTGAAACGCTAGTAAAAGCGAAGTATTTTTTCGCGGAAAAACGGTACGAGACGGTACTCTGCGTTCTTAACCTGCCGGGTGGTTTATCAGGACTGGGAGACTTTATTCTGGGACGCCTGGAAATGCGGGCGCTGCAAGCGGTAACATTCTACAATATGGGAGAAAAGGCGCGGGCTTTTGCGGCCCTGGAAGACGCCTGGGACATGGCGGCCTCCAATCATCTGGATATGCCCTTTATAGAATTGGGGGAGGATATGCGCGCCCTGGCCGGAGAGTGGCTGGCTGAAAAAAACGGCCCCATTCCCCGCGCCTGGCTTGAAACTATCAAAAAAAAGGCTTCGGTCTATGCCAAAAAGCTCTCTTTTATAGCGGAACAGTTTCTAATCCGAAAGGAACCGGCGGTAACCTTGTCGTTCCGGGAAATGGAGGTCCTTACCGGACTTTCCCGGGGCCTGACCAGGGAAGAAATCGCCAGTGACGCCGCCATGTCCCTTAATACGGTAAAAAACGTCATCTCCAGCATATACGCAAAATTGGGAGCGGTGAACCGGGCCGACGCCATACGGATTGCCACGTCTGAGGGCCTGCTCAAAGCATAGAGTCTTAAGGCGGCGGAAAATCATAAAAAAAAGAATGATTTCGTTGGAAAATTATTTTTTTAGCCATTAGGGTGTATTACGTTCATAATAGCTTCATAGAAAATAATAATTAGGAGGTCCTTATGCAACGGAACCAAACTGTCCGGAATCTGAATTCAGCGTCCAGGACTACTAAAGAAAAAAATGCCGCCGCTTCCATAATCGGCAGGCGGAAGATTGAGCCTATCCTGCTCAAGGCGGATGAGGTCCTTAAGTCCTATGAAAATGCGACCAATACTACAGTTTTAGTATTGGATCAAACAGGACATTCCGTTGGGAAAACCGGCTATGACCACATATTGCCGCTTTGCGCTGTCTGTAAGCAGCGCAGCCCTAAACCGGAACTGAATTTACAGGAAGAAGGATATCCTTGTCTAAAGATGCATACCAACGCAGTTGGAAAAGCTCAACAAGCCGGCGGCGCTTACATCTATATGTGCGACCTAGGCATTATTTTTTGGATCAGCCCAATCTTTTCAGGCGGCCGCTCTCCGGGCGCTCTTGTAGCCGGCGGCATTCTGGGAATAGAAAAAGAAAAGGCTGTTGAAAATATTTGGATGATGGCAGATGGCAAAATTTCCAAAGAGGAAGCCGGACAATTTCTTGCGGGCGTCCCGGCCCAGTCCCTTGAAGAAATAAAAGCCCTGGCCCAGCTACTGCTGCTTTGCGCGGAACAGGTTTCCAGAGAAGGTGAGGATTACACGGAAATAGCAGCCCGCCGGGCCGAACAGGAGTCGCATCTTTCAAATCAGATTCACCTTCTAAAAAATAAATACAGCCATGCCAATGGGATTCCAGGATACCCCCTGGATAAAGAACGGATGCTTTTTGCGGCCCTTCGCAGAGGAGATAACGATACAAGCGGAAAAATTTTAAATGAACTTCTGGAAATTTTTCACATTTCCAATCCAGGCAACTTTAAATTCATGCAGCTTAGGGCGATAGAACTGGTAGTGATCCTCTCTAGGGCGGCGGTAACGCCGGATCATTCCGAAGATGAAACCGTCCTGGAAAATAACAACCGTTATATTAAGCGTATACAAGAGGCCCGGGATATAGAAGAATTAACCGCCATCCTTCACCTTATCGTGGAGCGGATGTCGGCGCAGATATTTTCTTTCCAGGGAATCCGTCACGCATCGGCTCTACGCAAGGCGGAACGGTTTATATGGGAGAATTACACCAGAAAAATCAGCCTTAAGGAAGTCGCCGATGCCTCCGGCCTGTCGGCACCGTACTTCTCAAGCATTTTCAAAGAAGAGATGGGAGAAAACCTATCGAACTATCTGAACCGGCTTAGGGTAGAAAAAGCCACCGCCCTGCTTATTGAATCGGATTTAAACCTGAGCGATATTGCCGGCTCCTGCGGTTTTGAAGACCAGAGCTGGTTTTCAAAAATATTTAAAAACTATACCGGGCTTAGTCCCGGAAAATTCAGGGATCAAGGGGAAGGACATATTATATTTTCCTCGAACAAAGAACCTGAAAACGAAATAGAAAGAAACAAAGAAACAGGATAATATAATGAGCAGCAAAGAGAGTATTGTAAACATCCTTACTCCAACAAAAAAAACTAAACCGCTCATGCTTAAAGCATGGAAGGTTGCCTGCACTTATGCCAAGGCGACAGGAACAACAATAACCGTAGTGGATGAAAACTATCATAATATTCTGGATTTTCTTCCATTCAACGAAAAAACTATATGTCTTTACTGCATGAAGTATCAGACGGCTTCGGAATCTTACTCGGAAATTGACGCCGAAAAAAAGCAGGATTTAAGCGCTTCTCCATGCAGCATGATGCACCTTAACGCCATAAAAAAAGCCCACCATTTCGGCGGATCTTATATTTATATGTGCGATTTGGGCTTTATGTTTTGGACAAGTCCTATTTTCTCTAACGGGCATTTTGCCGGCGCTCTGATCGCTTCCGGTTTTCTGGGAATAGACAGCGAGGAGACTGTCGAAGCCATGTACGCCATGGGAAATGGACTGGTTTCAGAAGAAGAACTCAAAAACCGCCTTGCCGGATTTCCCCGGGGGGAACCGGAGAAGATAACAGCCCTGGCGGAATTGCTGCAAATATGCGCGGAATCGCTGTCTATCGGGAACGAAGACTTCCATGAAATTCTAAAACGGCGGACCCGGCAGCAATCCATCATCACCGAGCAAATATCTCTCCTCAAAAATCAGTATCCAGACGGCAACCCGGCGCCGGGGTATCCTTTGGATAAAGAACGGATGCTCCTGGCCGCTCTCCGCCGGGGAGATAATGAAACCGGCAAAAAAATACTGAACGAACTGTTGAGCGTACTGTTTTTTTCAAACCCGGACCACTTTAACTACGTCAGATTTAGGGCGATAGAATTGGTAGTACTGCTGTCCAGAACGGTTATATCTCCGGGAAATACAGAGAGCAGCCTCCTTGAAACTAATAACCAGTATCTCCAGCGCATTCAAGAAGTACAAAATATTGAAGAGCTGACCGATGTGCTTCACATGATCGTCGAAAGCATGGCTGAACAGATATTTTCTTTCAGGGGAATCCGCCACGCCGCGGCGCTGCGGAAAGCGGAACGGTTTATCTATGAAAATTACGGGAGAAAGATAAGCCTCAAGGAAATCGCCTCGGCGTCCGGGCTTTCAGCCCCTTATTTCAGTACGATTTTCAAAAATGAAATGGGTGAAAACCTGTCAAGTTACCTCAACCGGCTGCGGGTGGAAAAAGCCTGCCGGCTGCTGACAAAGGGAGACATGAGTTTAGGTGAAATCGCAGGCGCCTGCGGCTTTGAGGATCAGAGTTGGTTCTCAAAAATATTTAAAAATTTTACCGGAATCAGCCCGGGGAAATACCGTACACAGGGCGGCGGCATGATCTCAGAACTTTCCGAGAATAATTTCTCTGAAAACTACCGCCCCTTTATTGAACAATAATTTTAAGATGGAGAGTATACAAAAATGGTTAATTTGGACGACATATCGCACAACCTTCAATCAGGCAAAGCAAGGGAGACTTCGGCATTGATTACCAAGGCAATCGCGGAAAATTATACGATAGATACTATCGTAAAACAGGGAATCATTGCCGGCATGAAAGCTGCGGAAGCCCGCTATGGCCGGAATGAGGTGCTGGTCCCGGAAATTCGTATGGCCCGGAGAGCTATGGAATGGGGAATCAGGCAGATAAAACAAGCTATTGCCGCTGCCGAACGGACTGTCCTGGGAACTGCCGTAATAGGAACCGTAGAAGGCGACATAGAAGACAGGGACAAAAATATTCTTGCCGTCATAATGGAAAGCCGGGGCCTCAGAGTCATAGACTTAGGAACAAGCATAAGCTCTGTCCGGTTTGTGGAAACCGCTGAAAAAGAACAGGCCGGCATCATCATTTGCTCGGCATCGCTTGTAACCACCATGGCTCATATGAAAACCGTTGTCCAGGAAGCGCTGTCTGCGGGTATCCGCGGCAGGGTGAAAATCATCCTTACAGGCGCTCCCGTAACGGAACGTTACTGCCGGCTCATCGGTGCGGATATATACGCCAATGACACCCTTGTAGCCGCGGAATTGGCGGAAGCCTACTGCGGCGCAATGAGTGGTTGAATTTTATTTCTCAGACGACGCCGGACGTATTGCCGGGTCCTGGGGAGTATGTCGGGAGAAGTCATAGGCCCGTTTTGCCGCATCTGGCGGCATGGTTGCAAAGGCGCAATAATCTTTCATTTCAATGGCATCCACAAGTCGTCCGGGGACTCCCCCCGCTCTCATAAGCAATCCCGCCACATCCCTGGCGGTTGCTCCATGCCGCCGGCCTAGTCCCACATAGACCCGGGCCGGACGATCTTCTCCACCCCGGCTTTCTCCAGCAACAGCCTCTCCCCGGTGGAACCGTCCGTGACCCAGAGTCCGGTTCCCGGCGAACTTCACCCTGCCACCGGTATCGCCCCGTCTCCCCCGCCGGCGGCCTTCCCCGCTTTCCCAAGCCTCAGGCTCGGAAAATTCTGTCACCGGTCCGTACCGTCCGCTGTCCAGAAGCTCTCCATACGCCGCAGTCACCAGGGCTTCCACCGCTCCTTCGGCGCCGAGGCGTTCAATAAGTTTCCGGGTCAACCGGGAGAGGCGGACATCGGAGAACTCAAGCGTTTCCATCTGTTTTGACAACGCTTCTGTTGTATCCGCCGCTGTTTCCACAGTCTCAAGAACCGCCGGTCCTTCGGGAACCACATCGTCCTGCGATGTTTCAGAGGCGCTTTGTCCGGGAATCGTCGCAAGTATCGAGGCCAAAATACGCCGCTCGCGGACCTTCATCACCGACTTTACCGGGGGGATGCGCATCCACTCTATGCGGCTCCCCAGTATCCGCTCCATGCTCCGGGAGAAATGACCGACCCGCCCCTGTTCGGCGGGCAAAATCAGGCTTATAGCCTTACCGCGGCGGCCTGCCCTGCCGGTACGGCCTATACGGTGAACATAGGATTCCCGGTCATTGGGGAAGTCCCAGTTTATCACATGGGTAAGCCGCTCTATATCTATGCCGCGGGCCGCCACATCGGTAGCCACCAGTATTGCCGGGTCGCCACCTGAAACAGCCCGGTACGCCCTAAAGCGCACAAGTGTCCGTTCCCGCTCCTCCTGGGAACGGTCTCCGTGTATAACTTCCGCCGCGTACCCCGCATCAAGAAGCCGTCGGGTCAGCTCATCCGCCCCGGCCTTGGTAGCACAGAACACAAGGCCATAGAATTCTTCCGCCCCGTCTATAAGCCGCCTGAGCGCCTCAAGCCGGTCCTCCCGGCGTAATACCAGGTAAAACTGATCCACCGCCGGCTTTTCGTCAACCGTAGCGCGATCTTCCAGTATCTCCACGTCGCCTATGTGTTCACGGACAACCCGGAGTATGGCTTCAGGCATGGTGGCCGAAAACAGGGCCATGCGGCGGTCACTCTTAACCGCCTGGAGAATCGTCTCCACATCCTCAAGAAAACCCATATCCAGCATTTCATCCGCCTCATCCAGGATGAACCATTCCACTGCCGAAAGGTCCAGCGCCTTCCTATCCATCAGATCCATCACCCGTCCGGGGGTCCCCACGACAATTTCCGCGCCCCGTTTAAGCTCGATGATCTGATTTCTGATAGACGAGCCGCCGTAGACCGCCGTAATCCGAGGGGCCGCGTTTCCTCCGCCGATTCCAGTTCCGGGAATAAAAGATGCTATCTCCTGAGACACTTGGAGAGCGAGTTCTCTCGTGGGGGTCAATATGAGGACCCTGGGGATGCGGCCCGGCGCGAAACCGCCCCGGATGAACCGCTCTATCAAGGGTATCCCAAAGGCGGCGGTCTTTCCCGTACCGGTCCGGGCCTTAACAATAAGGTGGCCGTCGCCGGCAAGGAGTCTGGGCAAGGCGAGAGTCTGAACCGGCGTAGGAAGAGTAAAGCCCTTTCGGCTCAAAGCGTCTAAAATTCCCGGAGATAAATCGAAGGAAGCAAACGAACAAGTATTATCAGTATCAGTCATATATTTCAAGCGTCATAGTATGATGCGCTAAGGGTCTGAGTCAAGAGGGCGGTTCCCCGTAATCAGGCAAATTCTAATCTGCGTCCCTTGCGGGCCGCTTGAAGTTTTGGAACCCGTAAACCGTGCGGCTCTAAGAACGCTGAGCGGTTCCAAAATTTCAAAGCAAGCCTCCGGTTCTACCCACGGTGGCCAGGCCGGATTACCCTGCGGGACCCTTAGATCCCCCAGCTTCGATAACCGGGATTATTGTAGTGCAGATGATGTAAAACCCCGCACAATAGCTAGGGCAATTCCACCGCATTTTCAATATAAGGACTCCTTAACTGCGCCTGGGACCGGAAGCGCCATTCTCCCGCGTCCTGCCGCCCGGCGCAGGCTTCCCAGAAACGCCGGGCCGCATTCGGCTTGCCGCTCCCCCAAAAAGCCGCTCCCAGATAGTACATAATTCTGTAGTAATCTTCAAAATATGGAGCCAGGACCGGCCGCCGCGTCACATCGTTGATAAGGCTCTCCAGGGAAGTAAAGGTATAGTCATATTGAAGCCGTATCAATTCATCAATAAATATGGAATTTTGAATGAGAAAAGTGAAGATAAGATGCTCCACCGCCCGGCTGTGCCGCCCAGTTGAACCATAATAGAAACCCAAAAGTCTATGGGCGCTGAGACTTTGAAAATTATTATAGCGGTAAAGGGTCAGAAAGCGGTCTATGCTGTCGTTTTCCAAAGTCCGGGCCATAGCTGAACGAATAAATGCGCCTGAATCCTGCGACCAGAGTTTGTCAGTTTCCAGAATCTCAAGCAGGTTCCGCTCCATAAGCGTATATTCCTGCCTGATCCGGTGTATGTCCGCAATTTTATAGAGAAGTTCCGTTTCAAATCCCCGCGCTTCAAGCGAAGAACGCTGCTCATAGGCTTTCTGAAACTGTTTCAGCGCTATGCCCAGTTCCCCTTCCTCCCGGTAAACCTCCCCTATCCAATATTCCGCCTCAGGGTAAGCTTTAAGCCGGTCGAATTCCGCAAGAACGCTTACAGCCGAATTGTTCAGACTTTCTTTTGGAATCCTGTAGTAAAGTTCCTCAAGAGCTCCGGCGGCTTCTATGCGGCCACGCTCCGCAATATACCTTTCTACAAGATTCAGCGCATCCCCCATGGCGCGTACCTCCCCCATGGAAAGCACGGAAATCATCTCCTGCTCCATACGAGCGTACATATCCTGCCGGGCGCTCTTAGCGTCTTGGAAGGCCATAAGCGCGGCCCCATAATCTCCGTTTCTGAAGTGCAGCTTCCCTTGTTCCAACATAAACCAATAGGGCCGCTCCACCGCTTTCTGGGGCCAGGCGGGCAAAGTGAAGAAAGAAAAAAACAGGAACAGAGCAAAGACTTTTCCGTTCATCTTTTTAATATATCGGATAAATGCCGGATAAAAAACAGAAAACATGGAGCCGGAAAGGGAAGCCACGCGGCGGCTCAAAGACGATCCAATTCTTCAGCAAAGGCCGCATCCGCCTCATTGCCGGCTATGGTCCTGATGACGCGGCCCCTGCGGAATATCACCGCATTGCCCCCCGCTCCCGTTATCCCCAAGTCCGCGTGTTTGGCTTCCTCCGGGCCGTTTACAGCGCATCCCATGACGGCGACGGTGATATTTTTTTTCATGGAATACAAACGGCTCATCCACCTTTCCGTAAAGGCGTGGGTGTCAAAACAACTGCGCCCGCACCTGGGGCAGGAAATTATGACAATTCCCCGGTCTTCCCGCCCTCTTCCCATACTCTCGGCGGCGGCCCCAAGAATCTCTCTGCCGGCTATCACTTCGTTTTCCATCGTATCGGACAGAGACACCCGCAGGGTCCCCCCTATTCCTTCCTCAAGAAGAGCGTGGAGGGCCACGGCGTTACGCACTACCCCGGCAATGAGTGGGCCGGCCTCCGTGACGCCTATATGGAGGGGGATGTCGTTCCGTCCGGCAAAAATCCGGTTCGCCCTGACCGTCTCCGCCTGGGAAGAAGCCTTCATAGACACCAGGAAGTTCTCAAAGCCAAAATCCCGAAAGACAGCAGTTTCCCGTTCAGCGGCGGCAACCAGAGCTTCGGCCCTGTCCAGGGTCCCGGCGTCTACCCGGCCTCTCAGATCGGATGGAAGGCTTCCGCCATTTACCCCTATTCTCAGGGGGACGCCCTTAGCCGACGCCTTGGCTAGAACCATTTTGATACGGTCTGGACCGCCTATATTTCCGGGATTGATTCTAATCTTCGCAATGGGAAAGTCCATACACCGGAGAGCTATCCGGTAATCAAAGTGAATATCCGCCGAGATGGGCATGGAAACCCGTTCCGCAAGACGGCCTAGAATTTCGGCGGCTTCCATGTTAGGCACGGCAAACCTGAGTATGGAACAGCCAAGGTCTTCAAGGCGGCGTATACGCCCGTACAGGGCCTCCCCCTTAGTTCCTTCAAGATCGGCAAAAGCAAGGCGGTCCTTCCACATAGTCTGAACCGCTACCGGGTAAGCGCCTCCAATATAAATGGAGTTGACATGGGCAAATCCGCCGATTTGTATACTTCGTGTATTACTAGACACTTAATGTCAAAACAACTAGCCGCCCGGCGCACCCTGACTGCACAGGCCGGGAGTCTATAACTGCCGCAATGTCCCGGATTAGATGCTAAGGCTGATCATGGAGAGAACCATCGCGAAAATAGCGACAGTTTCGCAGATACCCACAATCATCATGTAATTTACAAAGCCCTTGCCGGTTTCACCTGCGGCATCCGCGCCCGCGGCGCCGGCCCTGCCCTGGGCAATGGCGGAAAAGGCTATGGCGAGGCCTGAAGCAATACCAATACCAAGATACAGGGAGCCTTTCTGCGGATCATTTACCACCTCCAAGGCCGCGGGTTTCATAAAAAGGAAGCCCAAAATATAGCCGTAGAAAGTCTGGGTTAGGGGAGCCCCGCCAAAGGCGAGCAGCGTCATGGGCGCGGGCTTGTTGGCGATATAACATTTTTTCCATGCCCCGATAACTGCCTGGCCCGCAATGCCGATTCCCAATGCCGATCCTACAGCGGAAAGGCCCATCACTAATCCTGCGCCTATCAAACCTAAATTCATAATCTCAAACTCCTAATTTTGAAGTCACCGGGGATTAAGCCGGTGCGTTTTCTATTTATACTATTCGCCGGAACGAATAGCCCGTTTTGAAAAGGGCCGGTATGCAATACCCGCCCATGTAAGCCCCACATGACCTGAAAACTCCAGGGTATTAAGCCGGACGCCATGAACCAGAACTGAAAGCATGTTGAGGACCAGGTTGAGACCGTGTCCAAAGGCCAGAAGCAGAGCGGCGAGAACAAAGACGATAAAATGTACCGCTACAGGCCCCGCTGTTCCGCCTATCTGGACAGCCATGGTATCAACAGTGTCCGCAATCGCCGCGCCCGCAAGACCCACAGCCCAAAGCCGTATATAGGACATAATATCGGAAAATATATTGGCAATGCCAAGAATTACCGAGATAATGTTCTTTAGGCTTTCCAGAACAGAACGGCCTATGCTTCCCTCATAGTTTGAAAACACAAAGCTGAAAACAAATCCCGCGGCAAAAACGTAGACCGCCTGACTATACATAGGTATCTGCCGGGCTTCATTGCTTGCTATAAGTGAAAGAATAATGAAATACATCCCTCCGAGCATAGCGATATTGCCCAGATGTCCCAGTATTTTGAGAGATATCTCATGCAATATAGCGAGGATATGCCCGATTGAAAGCTGAAGCAACGCCAGGGAAAAACAGAAGATCATCAAATTCTGCTGAACAATGGCCTTATCCATGTCAGACCGGTCTGCGGTGACGTTTGAAATCATATCCAAAGATATGCCTTTTAGCAAATCTGGAATCTGGTCTACCTTGAGGCCGAACCATGCGCAGCTAAGGACCCCCCAGGTAAAATTGGAAAGCCCCAGAAGGACGAGGAGCTTAAAGACGGGAGGGACGCCTTTTTTTGCCGTTTTGATGATCCCAAAGAGAGAAATAATCAGAATTAAAGCGCCGTAACCCGCATCGCCGAAAATCATGCCAAAAAAAATGACAAAAAAGAACAGAAACCATCCCGAAATATCAATTTCCCGGTATCCCGGCACGACTTCCAGAAAGTCTGTAAGGGGATATATTAGGCTTGCCAGCTTATTGTTTTTAAGCTTTGTGGGAACAGGGTCCTCCGGTCCGGGATCGTCTGCGGCAAAAGCCCAGCCTTTTTCCGCCGCCGCCCGTTTGAGCAGTCCCAGATCGTCCCGGGGGATATACCCGGTTATCCATGAAACCGTAAGTTCCGCCGGGGCGTCTTGCAAAAGATCCATGCCGGCCCTGGCGGTTTCAAACTCTATATCTGAAGTAAGAGTTTCAAGTCGCAGGCTTATTTCATCTTTCTGCTGGGCAAGGTCCGCAAATTCAGTCTCGATTTCCGCCAGCCTGGACCGGATATTCGCGGCGTCCTCATCCAACTCCGAAAGTGATTTTTCAGGCAAAAGCCATGGAACCGCTTCGCCTGAAAGGGGAGCCAGAGCAGCGCAGTAAACCGTATTCTTGTCCTTGCCCAAAAGAATAACCCGCTCATCGCTTCTCAGGGTTTCATAGACTCTATGAGAAAGCTCGTAAAGAATAAGGGACGCCCCTCCCTCCGCAAGTTCCTCCAAAAGGCGGGGATCAAAATCCCCCCATTTTTCGATGCGGCTCCTCTCTTTGATGATCCAAACCGTCCTTTCCTGTAGAGATTTCTTTTCCTCATTCAGGGACAAGACCTTGCCAATAAGTTCTTGCGGATTGAAACTCTTTTCCACCCGCTCCCTGGAATTCAGTTCCTTATAGACTTGCAGGATGCCCAGGGCTGTTTCAGCGCGAACTTTCTGATCCAGCAAAAGCGAAAGTTCCGCCGAAGTCACGTTCCGTTTTTCAAGGTGAAGCACCCCGATTTCACGAAGGCTCTCCAGAGAAGCCTCCCGGCTCTTATTCATCACCACGAGGGATATTTTCTTCATTGGTACGATCATGCCCCGGCTCCTTTGGAGACGCCGGCTCCCTGGACCGCACGGGCTAAACCACGCTTGGCTATTTTCCCCCGGACCACCGCTGAAGTCTGTTGATCCCCCAAATAGACCTGTATCTTTTTAATGTTTCCCCTTGTCTCGGGAATTTTAATCTTCTCAAAGAGATTGACCCGCTGGGTTGTAACCCGCAATTCCCGGTTTAATCTTTGCCGCTGTTCCTCCAAGGTCTCTATCTCCAAATTCAGAAGCAGCATCTGTTTCATCCTCTCTACAGCCGTATCAAGCCACAGGGGAGTGTTGATAAGGTCGTAGGCTTCTACCGCAAATTCCGCGCCTTCAAAAACAGGAATCGCAACGCCGGCGATGTTGCCTGCGGAAGTCTTTACGCCGGTTATTTTAAGAATGCATTGAGTAAACACGCCGGTTTCGCCAAAAACTGCAATCCATGATTGAAAGGCGCGGGTAAGCCGGTCCCGCTCATCTTCCCGTTCACGCATCCTGAGTTCCGTGGTCCTAATTTCCGCCTGGAGCTGCTGTTTTTTCAGCATCAGGGTAGGGAGATAACGCTGGAACATTTTGAGCGAATCTTTTTGCTTTTTGAGCTCATTTTTGGTGAGTTTTATCTTTGCCATTGCCCCTCGCTACTTCTTGGGCCAGAACTTCCCGATGAGTTCAGTCCGTAGTCCCGTTTCCTCCGGGCTGAAACAATCAGCAAGGATTTCCCAGCCAAGGTCCAGGGCCCGCTCCAGGGGGATATTAACTGAAAGATCCATCATTTCCTTCTCAAACTTATCCCCGTATTTAAGGAGCTTTTCGTCCCAAGCGGTCATAATGAAACCCATGGCTTTCTTCTCCAGCGTATCCTTGAAGGCGGAATAGAGCTTGATCATACCGTCCATAAGAGCCCGGTGATCAACTCTGGTCTTGCCGTTCACCTGTTGCTTAAGCCGTGAAAGAGACCCGAAAGGCTCTATCCGTCCGTTCTTTAGATAATATTGGCCCTCTGTTATATACCCCGTGTTGTCAGGTACGGGATGAGTTACATCGTCGCCAGGCATGGTAGTTACCCCCAGAATGGTGATGGAGCCGGCGGTTTCAAAGTCAACAGCTTTTTCGTACCTGGAGGCAAGCTGGCTGTAAAGATCTCCTGGATAGCCCCGGTTGCTGGGGACCTGTTCCTGGATGATCGAGATTTCCTTCATGGCGTCGGCAAAGTTGGTCATATCCGTAAGGAGAACCAGCACGTCCCTGCCCTGAAGGGCAAACTGTTCCGCCACAGCCAGGGACATATCTGGAATCATCAGGCATTCAACTGTAGGATCGCTCGCGGTATGGATGAACATCACTGTCCTGGGAAGGGCGCCGCCCTCTTCCAGGGTATCCTTAAAGAAAAGATAATCATCGTATTTAAGGCCCATACCTCCAAGTACGATGATGTCGACTTCTGCCTGCATTGCGATACGAGCCAAAAGATCGTTGTATGGCTCCCCGGAGACAGAGAAAATAGGGAGTTTCTGGGAAACCACAAGAGTATTAAAAAGGTCAATCATGGGGATGCCGGTACGTATCATCTTTCGGGGAACAATACGCTGGGAAGGATTGACCGAAGGGCCTCCGATAGGGATAAGATTCTCATGGAGGGACGGCCCCTTGTCCCGGGGCGCTCCGGAACCGGAAAAGACCCTTCCCATAAGGTTTTCCGAGAAGGAAACCTGCATCTCCCGGCCTAGAAAACGGACCGTGTCGCCTGTGGAAATACCCCGGCCTCCGGCAAATACCTGGAGGGAAACCATATCGTTTTCTAAACGGTTTACTTCCGCCAGAGAAACGCCGAATACGGTGTCTACCTCCGCGAGGTCTCCGTAGCGGACATTTTCAGCCCGCACGCTGATAACGGAGCCGGTGATAGATTCTATTTTGCTGTATACCTTTTTCATGGTTTTCTCCGCCTGCTAATCAATAAATTTTTGACCCGCCGGGTCCATACCTTCCGCCTTGGCACTTACCTCGTCCAGGACTTCTTTTTCCAGAATTTTAAAGCGCTCGTCCTGCCATTTGGTGCTATTATAGTCAAGGAAACGCTGCCTGAGCCTGTTAAACCAGATGCGGGCCTCGTTTTTATCGGGAAAGCTGAAATGGGAGGTTAAAATGCTCAAAATAATAAAAAATATGTGCTTTTGACGTTCCGGGCTTACCGATGAGTCAATCGGATCGAAAGAGTCCTGCTGGAAATAAACCGCATCCAGGAAATCGCCTTTGAGATAGATAATATAGTCATCCAGACTGGTACCCTCCTCTCCGACAACCTTCATCATCTGTTCGACTTCGGAACCCCGTCTCATGAAGCCGTGGGCGTAGGATACCTTGTCCTGGGAAAGGATACCATCGTACTTGGACCAGGAATCCAGCGGGTGAATAGCCGGGTATTTACGAGCGTCAGAACGCTCCCTGGAAAGACCGTGGAAGGCTCCCACTACTTTCAGAGTTGCCTGGGTTACGGGCTCTTCAAAGTTGCCGCCCGCAGGGCTGACCGTGCCGCCGATGGTAACCGAGCCAATAGAACCGTCTCTGAGCCGCACCAAGCCCGCCCGCTCATAGAAACTGGCAATCGTGGATTCGAGATACGCGGGAAAAGCTTCTTCCCCGGGGATTTCCTCCAGCCGTCCGGACATTTCCCGCATGGCCTGGGCCCAGCGGCTTGTAGAGTCCGCCAAGAGAAGAATGTTAAGCCCCATCTGCCGGTAGTATTCCGCCAAAGTTACAGCGGTATATACGGAAGCTTCCCTCGCCGCCACAGGCATTGAAGATGTATTGCAGATGATCACCGTCCGTTCCATGAGGGAGCGCCCGGTCTTTGGGTCCAGAAGTTCGGGGAATTCCTTGAGAGTTTCTACCACTTCGCCGGCTCTTTCCCCGCAGGCGGCAAGGATCACAATATCCACATCGGCATGGCGGCTCGTAATCTGCTGCAAAACCGTCTTCCCCGCGCCAAAAGGTCCTGGAATACAGTAAGTCCCCCCTCTGGCCACGGGAAAAAAGGTGTCGATGAGCCTTACCCGGGTAACCATAGGTTCCTTGGGTTTGAGCCGCTCCTCGTAGCAATCTACCGGCCTTTTGACGGGCCAATGGAAAGACATAGTTACCGGAAAAGTACCGCCCTTTTCGTCCCTAAGTTCCGCAATGGTTTCCCGGATCGTATATGATCCGGCTGCTTTAATCGAGGCTACGGTGTAGGAGCCGTACATTCCGAAAGGCACCATAACGCGGTGGGTAAAAGCCCCTTCCGGCACGGTCCCCAAAGTATCCGCCCGCTCAACCTTATCTCCAGGCTTCACCGCGGGAGTAAACTCCCATATTTTATCCGCGGGCAGGGGATCAAGATAGACGCCCCGCTCCAGAAAATAACCCGCGGCTTCGGCGAGTTTGGGAAGAGGGTTTTGGAGGCCGTCGAAGACCTGTCCCAGAAGACCGGGGCCGACTTCCACAGCCAGCATATCCCCGGTATATTCCACCTCGTCGCCGATGGAGATTCCCTTGGTAATCTCAAATACCTGGAGTTGGGAAACATCTCCCCGGATTCGGATAACCTCACTTTTGAGTTGTTTTCCGCCTGTTTTGACATAAGCCACTTCGTTCATTGAGACAGCGCCGTCAAAACGCACGCTCACCATGTTGCCGTTTACGGCAACTACTGTTCCTTTTGTTCCGGTCATTTCGGTACTCCCGATTCAACTCGCTTTGAGGCATTTTCCCGCTCTCCTATAATGGAAGCGTAAAGCCCCTTGTATTCCGCAAATCCTTCTTCGGCCTTAAACAAGGCCCGCCGCTCCAAGAGCCGCAGTTTGAGAAGGTAGGCGAATATTGTGTTATTGCTGAAATAATCAATGCCCTGAAAAAGCTCTATGGCGTCCCACCTGGCCTTGTCCAGAAAAATTTCCGCTTCCAGCGGGGAATCCATAGCCGCCGCTGTCTTGGCCGCGGACGCCGCATCCGCGGGATAATCCGGCGGGTCCAGCGCCGGGCCGCCTTCCCGTTTAAGGCGCTGCGCCCGGTATCTGGCAAGGTTTAGCTTGAGAGAGCGCTCCCAGTTTCGCCAGTTGTTTATAAAAGCGGAACGATCCGGCATGGACGAATCCGCATAATCCGCCGGGTCCAGCGCACAGAGTTCCAGGATTTCCCTGTCCTCATCATTCAAAAGGCTCTTGCAAAGATCCAGGAAAGCCCTGGAACTCATAGGCGTGATCTGCCCGTAAAGGAGGGAAGGAAGCTGGGCGGCCAAATAATAGTACCCCACGGTCCTATAATCCTTTCGCCGCGTCTTTTAAGGTTTCCGCCAGCCTCGGGTTGAGGTAGGCGGACAGGAGTTCCGCCACGGATTCGGCGGAAAAATCGTAGTATGCGGAGCCGTCTTTGTTGGCGATGCGGAAACCGGCGGCCAGGTTCCGGTCTGGCTTGACTTCAAGCCCCGCTTTCAACTCTCCGGCGAGTTTGCCGTTAAAATAATCCGCAAGGCTCCGGACTTGGGCTTCGTTCAGGATGAGATTCAAAGCGTCTTTCCCCGCGGCCCAGCCTTTGAGGATATCAGGCAATACGGCCTTGAGTACTTCGTCATTCAAAGATGAAGCGGTTTCCCGGACAACTATCCGGTCCAAGACAGCCTGAATCCCGGTTTTGAAGGCCAACACTACATTCCTGGAAGCCTGGCCCACCGCCGCTATTCCCGCTTTTTCGGCCCTTTCCGCATCGGCCTTGGCAGCGGCTGCAATCCCGGCGGCCTCCTTACGGGCGGCCTCTGTTATTCGTTTTGCTTCTTCTTCCGCCTGTGTTTTAAGACGGGACGCCTCTTCCACAGCGGCTTCAATGCCGTCCCGCTTTATTTTATCAATTAGTTCCTGCAACTGGATTTCCATAAGCTCCCCTTTTACAAAAAATTTTAGTCCCACAGATTCAGATATGTCAAGATTTTTTTGATTTTCCGGCTCACTATGGCGTATACCGCCTCAGGGTCTTCGTAATCCGCCACTTTCTTTTTTATCATACTGCCGGCTTCATTTGCAATATCTTCCACTCTTGAAAATCTTGCGGGATCAAAAGATTCCAAAAACTTCAAAAGCTCTTTTAAGCCCGCAATTTCACGGGCCAAAAACGCCTCGTTTTCGTTATAGACATGGCCGCTTATTTCCTTGCTCTTGAAACGCCCTGCGTAAAGCCCCTCAAGGGATATGGCGTCTTCAATGCTGTTTTCAATTTCCGCCCGGAACATGATGATGAACAATTCAGGTTTGCCAGCCATGGCGATTATCCTTTTCTTTAATTTAATTATGAACTACTTATGAGTATAAGCAATCACTTTCAAAATATGCAATACCCAGCGCCTATATTTCTGGCAAAAAGCGTCAGGCGGTTCTAAAAATGCAAATTCACTAAACAAACCTTAAATCTCCGTTTTTTAATGAAGAACTCCGCCGCAGAGATCGAAGCAGAGGTTCGTAGAACAGCCACTGGGAAAAAAGTGGAACCCTGAGACCGGAGGTCCCTTAGCGATTTCAAGTGCGGGGAGTTTTGAAAGAGGCCCCCCTGGAGCCTCAAAACTCCTAAGCAATTTGCGAAGGAACCTAAGGTTCCACAAATTGCAGGAGTTCCCGGACGCCTTTCGGGAGTTCCCGGACGGCGAATAGGTGTACCGTGCGACCCTGCGGGTCGCTTAGGAGTTTTGGGAACAGTGTCTGAATTTATGGATTGTGTTGTAAGTCCCAAAACTCCACGCGACCCGTAGGGTCGCAGGGAACCAGCCCCGGAGAAAAGTGCGGGGAGTTTTGAAACCGCTAAGGAACCGAAGGTTCCACGGTTTCAAAACTCCTAAGCAAGCGTAGCTTGCAGCAAGCTACGCTTGCACGGAACGGCGAATGGGTTAATGCCAGTTCTTATACTTCTTAAAAAAAAGAAAAATCTTGACAGGTTTTAGTTAAAAGCGCTACCATGCCCTTAAACATCCGGCGGATTAATCAACCAACCCCGCCGCAGAGCCTCCCCCGCGCAAGCGGGTTCTGGAAACAAGTTTCCTTGGGTATTAAACCCTCAATACGAATAAAAAGGAGTTTTGCGCCATGAAAAAGATTTTAGTCTTGCCCTTTGTTGTTTTCTGCCTGCTTCCGGGCTGTAATACTGGAAAGGAAGCCGGCATTAATCTTGAATCCGCCGCGGCCAAAGCCCGTTCGGCGTCAGGAAACGGGGAAGCCGCAATCGGCGATCTGGGGCCGTACATCCTGGCCGCCAATGCGGGGGCGCGCGGCGCGGCAGGGGACAAGACCCTGGAAAACGCGTTAAACGCCATTGCCGGTGAATACGTACGAAGGAAGCATTTCCGAGCTGGTTCCAGAGCCTGACGCCGCGCTGCGAGCCGGACTGCTTGTTATACAGGACGGGAACATAACGTTATGTGCAATAAAAACCTGAAATTATTGAATTATGCCCCGCATCCGTGCGGGGCGGGAAGAAATTGTATAAAAAATTATACATAAAAAGATTTGTAATGGACTTGATAAAAAAATAATCCCCAGATATACTTAAAATATGTTAGAGGTATACCTTGAGACAACCATTTTTAACCGTTTTCTCGAAAATGGACGTGATTATAATATAGAAACTCAAAAACTTTTTGACAAAATCTTGAAAAAAGAAATAGAAGCGTATTCGTCTGCTTATGTCCTAGAAGAACTTGATAAAGCCTCCGAGCCTAAAAGAACTGAAATGTTAAAACTTATCTCAAAATATAAAATAACTGTATTGGAAATTGACCAAAGAGCATATGATTTAGCTGAAACATATATTGAAATGGGAATAATTCCTATAAAGTTTCATGTTGATGGTATACATATAGCAATGGCCGCAATATATGATATGGATTGTATCATAAGTTTAAATTTTCATCATATAAATAAATTAAAAACGAAAATGGCAACGGAAATAATTCACCGTATGAAAGGATATAATAATCCTTTTATATGTACACCAATGGAGGTAATAGAAAATGAATAATTATGAGGATCAACTTGATGAAATAAGAATAAAATTATATGAAGAAATGAATGGACTTAAAAAGAATGAAATAATACGGATGGTAAATTCTCATGCCCAAAAAGTGGCACAAGAATTCGGGATACATATAATAAAAGAGCCAATTGAAAATTATTCTCAAATTGTAAATAAATAACATCGTCAAAGTGAAAGCGCGCCTGCCGTCCATGGCAGGCGCTCCGTAGCAGGTTTTTACTGCACATAACAGGACTGTTTACGCTTCGCCGCCTTACGGCGGATCGGGCTACGAAAAACCGCAGTCGGCCTACGGCCTTTGTGCGGTTTTTCTCCGCCACATTTTGGCCCGCTGCAATGCTACGCATTGCTTTATGGGCGGGTTAAAACGTCGTAAACAGCCGGAACGTTAGGCGATGATGCGTTTATCCCGCTTAATTCCCTTGACGGCATCGCAACATATAGAAGTTATGAACCGCGTGGCGGGGGGAGAGGATCCTGAAGCTGTGGTTTCTGAAATTCAGGCGGATATTGAAAAAATGCTTGCGGCGGAGGAAACCGCGTCCCGGGGGCTTTACATAATACCCGAAAATTCCTGGAACGGCGGGCGTACTTCCGGCGCAAGATGGGTTAACGGACTGATCCGCTACGCCTATGCGGATGGATCGAGTTCGATTGGCGATGAGGGAAAACAGACCGCTGAGAAGGCAATGAAGAAATGGACCGATGGAACCGGCGGCGAAATTAGATTTGAGGGGATAAGCCCCAATCTGTGGAGCCTGATATGCAGGGGCATAGGCCAGTACCAGTATGTAACTATCAGCAAAAAAGACCTTCCCAATGATACAAGCGGGCGAAGCGATATAGGATCCGTGGGCGCTTTTAGCAGTGTAGAAATCGATCCTGTCGCTATAACCCGTGAACGAACCTATCTGCATGAGCTTGGGCATACCATAGGGCTTCTTCATGAACATCAATGGTCCGGGAGAGACTCCTATATAAACGTTTCATCCGGTAATGCTGTCGATTATGGGATTATCCCGGAGAAATCGCTCGTCGTGGCTTTATATCCTGTCAGGATATGGTTCATCACCATCTATCTGCCCTATATATGGTATGTTAATTACAGTAAGCACTACGGCTCAGGTTTGGATTTTAACTCAATCATGCTGTATGATGGTCTGGAAATCAGGCCAGCGTACGCAAATTCCACCAATGGTAAACCGGATGACTGGAGCCATACCAGATGGAACCTTGATCTGTCAGAATATGACAAGCAAACCGTCAAAGCGATGTACTGACAGGGCGCCGGCGATGTGGAAAACTTTGGCCGCGGCTCTCGCGGTTTCATGCCTTTTAGCATCCTGTCCTATTCCTATTGTGTGTGGAGGAGGCGAAGATCGGGTAAAACCGCCTGTGGTCCTGCAGTTGACAGTAACAAACAATATGGATGTTCCTATAAGTGTTCAGATCAGGCGCTGTTATAAGAAAGGTTATATGGGATCATCCTATGTGGACAGTGAATCGGTCTATTGGGACAATGAATCAGCGTATCGGGATGTAGAAGTATTTTATACGGAATGGAAAAAATATGATATTCTGCCGGACAAGAGCGTAGTGCTGGGAGATGAAACCGTTACCTTCATGAAAGACGGGGAGGAAACAAAATGGTCCGGCTTAACGCTTCTGGATGATGAGCTTAACCGCTGGTTCGGATCCAAGATGGGTAATTTATCCTTTGAACTTGAGGCGGCGGCAGGAGACAGACTAATACGGCTTGCCGGGTATAAATCTAAAGACCCCGCTTTTACAGGAACGGGGTTTTGTGATCTCATACTGAAAACTTATAGCTTATCAGCCATTTGGCGAAATCTGGTATTATTCCACAAAAAAAGCGGCTGGAATTTTCGGCTTGAATCGCCTGCGCTCCTTAGGGCTTCACTAAACATCAAAGCCGGCGGGGACTATGTCTTTGATATGGAGCAGCCTTATGAAATTCCATCCTTGGGAATGATGAATGAACGGCGCGGCGGATTCCACGCAGCTGTTATATCTGAAATTTACGATGGGGCATACTAATACGCATCAAATCAAAGGCAAGAATACATCCCAGGGCGCTAAAACCGCACATAAAGGAGATAAAACGTATGTCCCCTTCAGGCATAAATTCAGGTTTTGCGGCAATAACGGCGCTGCCCGGATACATATTTTGCTTCCCTTTTGTTGAAAATCCCATGATGCGGATAAACCGTTCTTCAGATTTTCCATATCCAAGTTCGCGGGCATAGGCCGCGATAGTATCCGAATCGTAGATAAGAGCGTCGGCGTCCCCTTTCAGCTTTCTGTTAAGCTCTTGAAGGGCTTCCATATTCTGTTTTTGCCTGTCCTTTTCCCGCAACAGTTGAGCGTAAGCCGAAAAACCGGCGGCGCCGTAAAAAAGGGAGAGGGCGGAATAGACGACAATAGAAATCCAGACAGGGGCAAGATACTTTACGCTCTTCATCGCTCCTTTAATTTACGGATTTTTTTGACGTTTCTTGAGGACAATCGGCGCTAAAGTGAAACCCGAAAGTTCCAATATCTCAGAGGCCAAAAATCTCAGGCAAACTCTTTTATATTGAGCCGGTTAAGGAAGCGGGCGGGGAAAGTTTTGCCCGTAAAAATTTTGTACTGATACACGGCCTGCCTGAAAAGCATATCGTAGCCGTTCAGAACGCGGCAGCCGGCTTGCCGCGCCCGGAGCAGGAAGCGGGTCATCTCGGGCTTGTAAATAATATCCATCACCGTTTCCTTACCGCTGAATTTATAATCTTCCAGGGGGTCCGCGTCAATATCCGGTTCCATACCCACGGAAGTTGTCTGTATGATAATGTCAGAAAACTTTTCCATCATATCCGCTCCGGCGCTGTCAGCAGCGCCCCATTTGAAGTTATAGGGCAGGGCAAGACGTCTGGCCCGGATCTGCGTCCTGTTAAGGATGAGAGCCTTTCCTTTAAGACGGAAAACTTCGGCGGCAACCGCCCTGGCCGCTCCCCCCGCGCCGATAATGGTGATCTTAAGCCCTCTGAGGCTGGTCCGGTCTATGAAGTTGAGCAGAGAATCGGAGAAACCCCTTGTGTCCGTGTTGTACCCCGCCCAGCCTTCCGGCGTTCTCAAAATCGTGTTGCAGGCCCCCACGGACTGAACTTCCGCTGAGCGGGACGACAGGGATTTGAGGATCTCCTCTTTATGAGGCACGGTAATTGACGCGCCCTGAATGTTCAGAAAATTCGCCAGTTCCAGGAATACATCCAGGGATTCCGCCGGGAAAGGGACGTACACGGCGTCAAGCTCCTCTTCTGTGAAGACCCGGTTAAAGAAAGGCGGGCTGGAGGTGGCTTTCAGGGGGAAGCCGGCGATGCCGAAAATCCGCGTTTTGGCGCTAATATTCTTGAAGCGGTAGAGTTCCAGCAGGTCCCTGGGATTAAGCTGGCCCGGCGCTCCCTGAGGAAGCTCCGATTCGTCCAGGCTATTTTCGCCACGTTTCCCCCCGGAAACGTCCCCTAATTTGTCGGCTATGCCGGCGATAGCGGAAGCGTAGCTAATATAGGAACCCATTTTCTCCGCCAATATCCTGGTGCTGACGCCGTAATGCCCCATGCCCAGGATGATTTTATCGAAATCCGCGGTCGCCTCAGCCGCGGCATAGAGCCGCAGGGTGTCTTTCAGGCTTTCGGGCTTTACCGCCACTTTGGGTATTTCGTTTCCGGTACGGCGCAGGCTTTTCAGTCTGGCGGCTATGCCTTCTTCCACTCCCCCCTGGATGCTGTGGTAGGAGCGTATAATTCTCGTCCCAAAAGTCCGCGCCGCTTCTTCCAGACTGGGGACAGTTAGGTCTTCCTCCAAATCGACATACGCGAAATTTCGCCGCTGGTCCGTTTCGGCAAAAGCAAGCCCCCTTGAGAAAAGAGAAATCCTTGATCCCTCGCCGCCTGTGAAAAGGCCACCGTCCATAGTGCGCCGGATGGTCAGGATAGCCGGCAGGCCCGCCTGAGATGGGAAATGCCGGATCAGGAACCTTTCATCCGGGTCAAGGCAGTCAACCCGCAATTCCACCAAATCCGCGTAGCTGCGGTATATTTCCAGGACCTTCAAATTTTGGTCAATAGTATTCCCGGTCAGGCAGAGACAAATTTTGGACATCCCATACTCCTACATATCAGCGCGGTAAATAAAAATAGCCGTTATAAGGCCGTTTCGGTCGGAATTGAATCTTAGAGCGATGGGCCAGGAGCGGTTAGAATATGTATATATGGAGTAGTCTTCGTAAACCTGCACGCCGTTTCCAAGAATCAAGGGCAGCACTTCCCGCCTCTC
Source organism: Treponema sp. (assembly GCA_031288005.1). The sequence goes on along the minus strand of JAITSE010000101.1, from coordinate 861 downwards.
CCCTATCGCGATTCCATACGCGGTCTTGAGGCTTATCTGCCAGACCCGGTCCCGGTGTATATAAAACTCCCAGTCGCCATAGGCAAACACCACATCGTCCTGCCAAGTATTCGGCCCCCGGGTAGCGTAAACAGACTGGGGAACGCCGAAAGCCGCGATAAGGTCTCTCAGGCTCAGCCCCACAAGCGAGGCCGGATCGTTTAGGTAATCGTACTGTCCCCATACACAGGCGGCGCATATAATGAACAGAGCCGCCGTTAAAATCAAGCTTTTCCGCGGGCCGCTTTTCCGCAAAATCTCCATAATTTTAATGTAACGAGGATCAATGCCTATTTCAAGGTACGGGAGCGGCTGCCGCGCAGCCTCCAATCGCAGACGGAGGATCTTTTGCCAGCCCATTTTTTCTTAATATCAAAAAAAACGCTTGCATATTTTTTTATAATGTTATATTTTCTTAACATATTTTGCGGATGTGGAGAACCAGTATGAAAAGCAATCGCTTTATGAAACCGGCGCTTTCGTGCAATCAGGCGGAGCCTGATTGCTGCATCGATTCTACTGGCGCTGAATGGCCTAGCGCTTGCGCTGAACGGTCTGGCGTTTGCGCTGAACGGCCTGGCGCTTGCGCTGAACGGCCTGGCGCTTGCGCTGAACGGCCTGGCGCGTGCGCTGAACGGCCTGGCGCGTGCGCGGAACGGCCTGGCGCTTGCGCTGAACGGCCTGGGGCTTGCGCTGAACGGCCTGGCGCTTGCGCTGTACGGCCTGGCGCTTGCGCTGAACGGCCTGGCGCTTGCGCTGAACGGCCTGGCGCTTGCGCTGAACGGCCTGGCGCTTGCGCTGAACGATTGACAGCATGCTCTG
>JAITSE010000073.1 GCA_031288005.1 Treponema sp. | reverse complement strand
ATTCAGGAGCTTTACCGGTATCTGCCGCCTCAGATTTTTCCCCATTTGGCAAAGAAGCTTAAGGTAAGCGAGGCCCGCATCTACAGCGTCGCAACCTTTTACGAAAATTTTTCTTTGGACCCTAAAGGGGAATATATTATAAAAATTTGTGACGGCACGGCCTGTCATGTCAGGAAATCTATCCCTATACTGAACAAACTTCGTGAATCATTGGGCCTTTCGGACAGGAAGATAACCACCGACGATTTGGGTTTTACTGTGGAAACTGTTTCATGCCTGGGGGCCTGCGGGCTTGCGCCGGTTATGACGGTTAACGATACGGTCTATCCGGCTATGACTCCCGAAAAAGCGGAAGCCCTGCTTGCGGATCTCAAGGCTAAGAGAAAATAAGGGGGGGTCGGGCTAAAGTCCGCGGCTTCTCCCCTCCTGAGTACGCCTCTCTTTTTTTGCCGACTGCTTACTAGCGTGTGGGGGCACACCGAACTAGGGTGTGGAGGACACACCGAACTAGGGTGTGGGGGACACACTGAACTAGCGTGTAAGGGTCCCATGAAACCTGCTGGAACTATGCCGGCAGGCGGTCAGTAAAGAAAGTACGGGTTAATGGGGGGTCCGGGGGGTTCTCAACCCCCCGGCGGGGGCGTTGCGTGGGCAGCGCCCCCGCTGAGGGGGGTGCCGGAAGCCGTAGGCTGTAGGCAGGGGGGAGACTGGGGACCTGGGACTTTCAGTCCCTTAGCCCCTCCCCCTCCTAATGTCGCGTCAATCTCATGTTCTACGCGGAGGACCTTTTCGTCCAGGACGGCTTCTATGCGCCGGGAAACCCCTTCCATGGAATCATAGACCTTAATGCCGGGCCCGGCGGCCAGTTTGAATTCATCCAACAAAAAGAGGAAGTGCGTGCAGCCCAAGACGAGGGCGTCAACGCCTTGCTTCCTAAAGTAATCTATGTATGGCTCCACAGTTTTGAGCCGCTCCTCCGCTGTCGATTCGGCGTGGCGGTATTCCACCCATTCCACAAGCTCCGGGACCGCCAGGGCGCTAACCTCGCAGTCCCTTCCATACCGGGCAACAAGCTCCCCTATGCAGGGGTCGGCCATGGTCCGCTCTGTTCCCAGGACGCCGATCCGCCGGCTCACGCTGCCCATTACCGCGGGCTTTACCGCCGGGACCGTCCCCACAAAGGGGAGGCCGGGAAATGCCTCCCTGAGAACCCCCAGGGCGGACACCGAGGCGGTGTTGCAGACCAGGGCGGCGAGTTTTGGCCGGAACGCCTCCCGGAGAGAGGCAATGAGGGATACGAGGGCGGCGGCTAATTCATCCTTGTCTTTAGGCCCGTAGGGGAAATTCGCCCGGTCTGCCGTATACACCAGGGGCTCCCCAGGGTTGCGGCGGTGAAAATATTGGCAGTAGGGAAGCCCTCCCATGCCGGAATCCAGAAACAAAATAGTCCGTGTATCCATACTTATTTAAACAGATCGTCAAAGGCCGACCGGGCGGTGGCCGCCGCATCCTGGGCCTTCCGTTCCCCGGGAGTGGCGGAACGAAATTTGGGGGAGAGAGAAAACCAATCGCAGAAATTCCCCCGCTCCTTATCCGCCGCCGGTTCCGCGTGGGATTCCCCGCAGTCTCCCCGGGAACCAGGGAGATAGAACCGGCAATTCCGGCATGAACGCAGGTCCTTCCCGCACACGGCGCACCGGAAGGAGCGTCCCAGGGGTTCGGTTTCGGTAATGGGAGAGCCGCAAAACCAGCACATGAATCTATCATACCCGGTTAACCGGCATTTTCAAAGACCTGGAAGGGGCTTGGAAAGTTCAGGCGGTGAAGCCTGGGGAACCAGGAGACCGCTGAGACAGTATACTGTCTCCGGTCTCAGGTTCGTAGAACAGCGGTTCCCACGCCGAATCGTTGACAATGGCGGGAGGGGAATTCTATAATGCACCATGATCAATAAAAAAAAGACGAAAAAAACAGCCGCCGGGAACGGGAAAGACGCCAATGACTGCGCTCAGGCGCAAGGGCCGAATGCGATACTCCCGGAAGACCGGGTCGTCCTGCCCTCTGTTTTGGGCCTCAGACCGGGCGTCTACCTTGCCGTTATTTATTGCCTTGTGATTATTGCCGCAGTCTTTGCGGCGTTGATCTATCCCGGCCTTTCCAATCCAGGGAGCGCAGTAGTCCTCCGTTCCGAGCCTCATGGCGCGGCCGTCAGGGTAGACGGGATTTACCTTGGGACCGCGCCCTGCGAAATATTTGTTTCCCAGGGAAAGCGGACTTTTGAATTCGTGCTTCCGGGTTTCACCCCCGTAACGGCGGAATACGAAATCCCCGGGAGAGTCTTCGCTTCGGCTTTTGCGCCCAAGCGGGTTCCTGTAACAGCGGTAATGACTGCCGCGGATCCCCTGGAAGCCCTTGTCCTTGGGGCGGCGGATTTTGCCGCCTGGTCCCTGGCCGGGGAACCAACAGCAGCCTACCAGATACCCCTGAGCCTTTCCGAAGGAGCTTACCGGGCTGGACCCGCCGCCGCTGATCCCATAATCCGGGAAGATATGACTGCTATTCTTGACGCGGCCCTAAGATTCACGGCTACCCGGGCCGCCCTGCGGGACTTCCTGCGGGCGGCTTTTCTCATTGATAATGGGGGCCTCTCCCCTTCCCCGGTATCGGCCCTGGGCTCCGCCAGAGATTTAATCGCCCGCCTGGAAAAAAGTCCCGGCGCCGCGGAGGTCCTTGCAAATTACCTCTCCCCTGACGCCGCGTCCGCCGTGAAGAATTCCGCCTGGTATCGCAAATCTCCGCCCGCATCTCAAACGCCAGATACGAGAGCTTTTTCTTCCAGGACCATCGAGGCCGGAGGGCTTGTTTTCAGGGAAAGCTCCGGGGGCTTTTATATCGCGGCTGAAGCCGTGCCTTCTTCGTCTTGGGAGGCTTTTCTGGCCGCCAATCCCAGATGGAAGCTTCAGAACGCCGCGGCCCTCCGGGAGCAGGGCCTGGTTACGGATGAGTACCTTGCCGCTTTTGCCGGCGGCCCGCCTGATACGGGAATTTCCTGCATTTCCTGGTACGCGGCAAAGGCATACTGCGAATGGCTTACTGGACTCCTCCCCCCAGACCTCTCCTCTTACAACGTCAGGCTCCCTACGGAGGCGGAATGGGAGTATGCGCCCCCGGTTCAAGGCGAAAGCTTCAGCTTCTGGGAATGGTGTGAAGACTTATACGCTCCCCTGGGCTTTTTACCCGCTCAGGAAGAAGCCGCGGCCCGCATTGGTTCGCCGGAACGCTCTCTCCGGGGCGGTTCATGGATAAACCAGCCTGGTTCAGTGAACACGGAAACCAGGGCTTCCCTGCCGCCTCAATTTTGCTCCCCCTTTGTGTCATTCCGCCCGCTTATTGCGCCAAGACCAGGGCCCGGCCATGAGTGAAGGCGGCGGCGTCAAAATCATTGCGGTGAACCGTAAGGCAAGATTTGATTATGCGGTGGACGACAAGTATGAGTGCGGCATAGAACTTCTGGGAACTGAGGTGAAGTCCTTTAGAGACGGAAAAATCTCCTTTCCCGACGCCTGGGCAGAGCTAATGAGCGGTGAGGTCTGGCTAAAATCTCTAAGGATTGCGGAAAACCCGTTCTCGTCTGTCTTCAACCATGACCCGGACCGGAAAAAAAAACTCCTCCTTCACAGAGATGAGATTAAACGTATTGCCCGGAAAGTGGAAGAAAAAGGCTTCACCCTTATACCCCTGTCTTTTTACTTTAAAAACGGCAGGGTAAAGGTGGAGCTTGGCCTGTGTAAAGGGAAAAAAGCCTATGACAAGCGGGCTGACATTCGGGAACGGGATATAAAACGGGAAATATCCCGGGAATTTCGCCAAAGACTGCACTAAGCGCTGCTGAGGGATTTAAGTCCCAGCGCCGGCAATTTAAGTCCCAGCGCCGGCAATTTAAGTCCTAGCGCCGGCAATTTAAGTCCTAGCGCCGGCGGGCCGCGCAATTCTCCCCACGGAAAAAATGCGGGGGCAGAATCCTGGAAGAAAAGACATATAAAAAAAAGTGGAGATTAAAGTAGACAGAATCCTCTAAAAGGGGTTATGGTTTCTATATGATAAAAAAAGTTTTTTTGACAAGTCTTTTGGCTTTTCGTCTTGTCTCATTTCCGGCTGCGGAGGAAAAGTATTTTGTCCTGGTTTCCCCGCTGGTGATTGACGGCTTAAACGCCGATGAAGCCCGGATTATTGAAGCGCTTATATATTCCTATATTAAGAATTTGGGAGAAATGCTTGTTCGCGATGATTTCCCGGAATGGCTTGACATCAAACCTGCCCTGCTGGAAGAACAGACCCCTGACTATATCTTTTCGGGAAGCGTTACCCAGGATGCTGACAAGCTTGTTTTAACTCTGGAAATATACAAGCTGGGCGAGGGTGAAAGGGTCTTGTTCTCATCGGCATATAAAAGCGCCGGGGATTTGATACTCAATGCCCGCTCTGTCGTGGAATCGGCCTTTACCGGAAGAACCCCGGCCAACGGTTCCGGCGCCTCCACGGACGCAGCGGATGGACGCGCCATTCCGCCGGATGAAACGGAGAGTGAAACCATCACAGAATACGCCGTTACAGGCGCCTGGCAGGGGGAGCCTGAGTTGGCGATGATCCGCCTCCGGCGCGGCGGCCAGGGCATCGCTGTTTTTTCTTCCGGCGCGCAGATGAATCTGCTTTATTCAATCGAAGACAATGTCCTTAAAGTGACGCAGAATTCCCACAATACAGAGGCTTACTACTACCGGCAGGAGCCTTCCCGTCCGGCCATTCCATATCTTGCGGCAAGACGGCTGACAGGTGAGGCGAAACCTATGCGCTGGGAATTTCTGTTGTATGAGAATGGGACAGTTTTGCGGGGAATAAAGATTTCAAGCGTTATAGACTATGGCCTGGAAACCGCAATGAAAATAACCCACGGCAAAATTCAGGAAACCGAATGGATCCGGACAGGCCGTTAAAAATTCAGAGTATTTCACTTTTGAAGCAGCCTTTTGCCCAAATTCTCAATACGGCGTATCACATTTTCGTTGAAAAATTTTTTTAATCAGCCAACCCGGCCGTAGAACTGGAACCCGTAGTTCGTCAAACTCTAGTTTTGCGCTTGCGGCGTGGAGGCCCATTAGTTTTCTTCTTGCATCATTTTCTATACAAATGTATAGTACTTATATGGAACTGGCTGAAAAGATAACTATTTTATCGGCGGCCGCAAAATACGATGCGTCCTGCGCTTCAAGCGGAGCGCCGCAGAACGGTCAAGACGCCGGAAACGGCAAAGGCCGGCGGAGTTTGGGGGTAAACGTTCCCGCTGGGGTATGCCATTCCTGGACAGGCGATGGACGCTGCGTCAGCCTTCTTAAAGTGCTCTATTCCAATGTGTGCCGGTACGACTGCGCCTACTGCGTCAACCGGGCATCCGCAGACATTCCAAGAACTTCCTTTACCGCGGGCGAACTTGTAGAACTTACCTGCGAGTTTTACCGGCGCAATTATATAGAAGGGCTGTTCCTTTCATCGGGGATTTTTTCCGATCCCGACATCGTTATGGAGAAGCTCATCGAGACGGCCAAAAAACTCAGAACGGAAGCGGGATATGGCGGATATATACACCTCAAGATCATCCCAGGAAGCGGGGAAAAACTCATCCGTGAGGCGGGGCGCTGGGCGGACCGGCTCAGCGCAAATATTGAACTGCCCACAGATAAGAGTTTGCAAACTCTGGCCCCTCAAAAATCCGGAAGGGAGATTCTGCGGGCCATGGAAGAGACATTCCGGACCGGCGTCGAGTATGAAGAAGACCGCCGGCGTATCCGCTCCACCCCGGTATTCGCTCCGGCGGGGCAGAGTACCCAGATCATAGTGGGGGTTTCCGCTGAGGACGACCGGCAGATTATCGCCCTTTCTGGGGCGCTTTACCGGAAATTCGGCCTTCGCCGGGTGTATTACTCCGCCTTCATGCCCGTGGGGAATCCCGGCTGGGGAGGAATTCCGGACCCCAGACTTCCGGAAATATCCACCCCGCCGCTGGCGCGCGAACACCGCCTCTACCAGGCTGACTGGCTGCTCAGGTTTTATCATTTCACCGCCGCTGAAATTTTGGAAGACGGTTCATACTTGGACAAACGCCTAGACCCAAAGACCGCTTGGGCTCTGAAGCATCCTGAGCGTTTTCCTGTGGAAGTAAGCCGGGCTGATTACGAAGAACTTCTCCGGGTACCGGGAATAGGGGTCAAATCATGCCGCCGCATCATAGAAACCCGGCGTTCCCGCTCCCTGAGCTTCGATATTCTCCGCCGCCTTGGAGTTACCCTCAAGCGGGCGCGGTACTTTATAACCGTTGCGGGAGCGGCCCTGGATAGACTGGATGACCTCGGACGAGTCAGCCGCATTTTGGCGGACAGCGGCGGCGCGGGATTTCAACTGCCTCTATTTGAATTCTAACGGAGGGAAAATATTACGGAAGTGGTATACGATGGAAGCCTTGAAGGACTTTTCGCCGTCCTGGACGGCGTACTCTTGGGAGCGCCTCTGCCTGACAGGATAAGGCTGGTTTCAGGCGCCTATTCTCCTGCTATGGCCGGCTCGAAGAATCCAATCCAGGGAGACCTTTTCGGGGTGGAGGATGCCGGGAATACCTTTCTGCTCAAAGGGACAGACCCCGCGTCTTTTTTTGAATCAGAGGGCGGCGCGGCAAAAGAGTTATCAACTGTTTCGGCTGATGCCTTTGATACTTTCATTTATGGCTGGATGAGTGAGATCCCCATAGCCGCTGAGCTCGTCCGCTTCGCTTGGAAGGTGATATCCGCGGCTAGGCTTGGAGGACGCGGCAGCCTTGATGTCATAGGATCAACAGAGGCAAGGCGGGCCGCCGGACTTGCGGCCTCAGACCGTGGAGACCCGGCGGCAGAGGCTGCCCTGTCAGCCGCATTCAAGGTCTGCCGTGAGATAGACCGGCTCCGCGGACTGCTCAGATTTACTCCAGACAGCATTGGGGCTTACACAGCCTTGTGCGCTCCTGATCATTTCGTCCTTCCCGGCCTAGCGGAACATTTTTCCCTGCGTTTTGGGGGTATCCCTTGGGCGGTAATAGACGAGAAGCGGCGGCTCGCCCTAATCTGTTCCGATGATGGGTATCCCAGGCTTATTCCGGCCCCGCGGCAGTCCATTCAGAAAGCCGACGCCTGGGTGAACCTGTGGCGCAGCTACCACATATCTATCAGCAACGAAAGCCGCCGGAATCCTTTGTTACAGAAGCGTTTCATGCCGCTGCGGTACAGAAATTACCTGAACGAGCTTTGACGCGCTTCAAAGCGTAAAAATGGTGAATCATTATGCAAACGGTAAAAATGTTTAACGCTGATCGTGAGGCAATATTTATAAGCCGGCCCAACCGGTTTCTCATCATTGCCGCAGACGGTAAAGAGCGGCTGCGTTGTCATTGCCCAAATCCGGGGCGTTTGACCGAACTTATGTTTCCCGGGACAAATCTTATCCTGGAAAGGCGGAATGCGGGGAAAGGGAAGGCGAAGACAGACTGGACTGCGGCAGGGCTGCGCTGCCGTGACGGGGTGGTTCCCTTGTTTGCTTCCCGCGCCAATCTGGCGGCGGAAAGATTGATATTGCCGCGTATTATTTCCGGGATCAGGGAAATACACCGCGAATTCTCTTTTGGGGCTTCACGATTTGATTTTTTGTGTATAGGAAGCAATGGACGGCGCCATCTGGTAGAGGTAAAGGCCTGTTCACTGGTTGAATATGGGACCGCCATGTTTCCTGATGCTCCAAGTATCCGGGCGCTGAAGCACCTGAAAGAGTTGGCCGTCCTGAGCAGACAGGGCTATATCTGCCACATCCTCTTTGTCATTATGCACGGAAAGCCGGAAAGATTTGTGCCTAATCTGCATACGGACCCGGAATTCGCCTCGGCTCTTTTTCGGTTAGGAAAGACGGCTTTGGATGAAAAATGGCCGGAAAGATGCCTTCCCGTACATACGGCGCTGCTTGAATGCGGCGCTGACGGAATGGCGGCGCTGGCCCTGGAGGAGATACCGGTTGACCTAAACCACGGGGCGCTGGCGGAGAGCAACGGCGGAAACTATCTTTTGATTCTGGAAATGCCGGAGGATACGGAAATTATCGCAGGCTCCCTAGGCATGATACGCCTCAGGAAGGGATGGTATATTTATGCCGGGTCCGCCCGGAAAAACCTGCGGCAGCGTATAAGCCGCCATCTGCGAAAACTGAAAAAACGGAAACACTGGCATATAGATTATGTCACCCCCCATGCGGGGCGAATACAGGCGCTGCCTATCCTGTCCTACAGAAACCTGGAATGCAGTCTTGCGGCGGATATGGAAAACCTGGGTGGAAGGCCAATGCCCGGATTTGGGTGTTCTGACTGCCGCTGCGGGAGCCATCTCTTCGGTTTTGGAGAAGATCCATTGAAAAACAGACTGTTTACGGATCTGCTCTTCCGGTATAGACATATTGAGAGTTTACTATCCAGCCCTATTTGACAAACCATGCCGCGTATGCATTTCTAATCTGACAAGCTTCCGGATGGCGACTGCCAGATTTTATCAATGATTATATTCACCTCTTCGATAAGAATCCCTGTATACCGTTCAATGTTTTCAATGACATACTGCTGCAATGCGTGGATATTTCCCCCAATCTGTATCCCGAAAGGTACGTCTATAGTGATAACCAGCCTGTATCCGGCTTCATCGTCCTTTACCACAATTTTTTTGAGCCTTATGCTGGGATTATACTCGTCCACGCAGTGAATAACCATTTGGCTTAAAGCCGCCTCGGAGATGATCACATGGCCGCGTTTTGAGTACTCAGGCCGGACAACGGATTTTTCATGGACCCGGGGAGTCAAACCCAGGACCACCGGGCCAACCCGCCGCTTAAAAATTTTTATGGCGTTATAGAAAATTCCCGGGTAGTTCCGCTTCACCTCTATTGACGGCACAGGGATGACATGCTTCCCCTCAATACGCCTGGTTCGGATAGCCCGCTCAATTTCTTCATGAGAAGCAATATCTTCAATTTTGATGATTTTTTTCGGGAGGGGGAGTTGAAGTCTGGCGGCTATCTTGTTGACCATTTTTTCGGATGTCCCAAGAACGAGAATTTTGCTGAATTTTTCACTCTGAAGCCTTCGGGCCACCTCATCCCTATGGGACTTTTCGTCAAAAAGGGCCACTTTTACCGCCGCCAAAAACGTTTTTTCCTTTTTTGCCGAATGGCCTGCAATAATTCTGTTATCCCTTATTAAGAGACCGTCGTCGATAATAAAGTCGATTCCATATTTTTGAGCCACCAGCTTGGCCCGGAAACTCTTACCGGTGCCGCTTTCGCCGATGAGGGCGTAGACTTTTATCCTTCGCAAAGCCCAAAAAAGGGTTTGAATCATACATTTACTATAGCATAATTTGGAAAATCAGCAACCTCGTTTGTAAAGTCCGGGATAAACAGATGGAAATCCCTTGGCTAAGGCCGTGGATCGTCCCGGTACAAAGTGCCTGTCCCTAAGCTCCGGCTTGGCCGTTAAACTTTTTGGCGCAAAACAGAAAATTTCAGCTTCCCGGCCCGGAATTCCAGTACCGCGGGCCTGGGACTTCTTTGCGTTTATGCCGGTCTGCCGTCACTTTATACTGGACAGAATCTTTTTAATTTGATATAGTGATTAAATATCGGCTTGCGTTCTGTAGAATTTGATGTAAAATTTTGATAATAATGGTTTCTATAAGAAGCGGTTAAGAACTCAGGGATGCCTGCGAGGAGGTCAGTTGGCGGATAAGGATTTAAGGATCAATGAGCAAATTCGGGTACGGGAAGTCCGTCTTATTCGGGATGAAGGCGAGCAGCAGGTTATGGCAGCCTCCGAGGCCCTTGAAATGGCCCGGGAACAGGGCCTTGATTTAGTAGAAGTTGCTCCCCAGGCTGTACCGCCGGTAGTTAAGATTATGAACTACGGCAAGTACAAATTCGAAAATGAAAAAAAAGTCCGGGATTCCAGAAAAAAGCAGAAACTGCTTAAGTTAAAGGAAATCCGTATGCAGCCCAAAATTGACGACCATGATTTGGATTTCAAATCAAAGCATATTCGGGAATTCCTTGCCGAGGGCAATAAGGTCAAAGTAACGATTCGTTTCCGGGGCCGTGAACTTGCCCATACGGAACTTGGGCTTGATGTACTAAACGATGTCTTAAAGCGTATTGAAGGGGATTATATGCTGGACAAAGCTCCGGTTATGGAAGGCCGGTTTATGTCCATGATGCTAAGCCCAAAGTCTAAGAAATAGGGGGTTATCATGCCTAAAATGAAGACGAAAAAAAGCGCCGCCAAGCGCTACTCGTTCACCGGAACAGGGAAGGTTAAATACAAGAAACAAAACCTTCGCCATATTCTCACCAAAAAGTCCGCAAAAAGGAAGCGGAATCTGCGCCACGCCGGTATCCTGGCCGCCGATAACGTAGCGGTCATCAAAAAACAATTACTACCTTACGGCTGAATAGAGCCGCAAAAAACAGGAGTTTTTTATGTCAAGAGCAGTAGACGGTTTAAAACGGAAAAATCATCGTAAGAAGATATTGAAGCAGGCCAAGGGTTACTGGGGCCGCCGGCATTCAAATTATAAAACCGCAAAGGATGCGGTTGCCAAAAGTCTTTTCTATGCTTATCGGGATCGGAGGGACAGAAAAGGCGATTTCCGGCGGCTTTGGATCATCAGGATCAATGCGGCATGCCGGGAAGAAGGTATTTCTTATTCCCGGCTCGTTGCCGGCATGGTTAAGGCGGGGATAAGTATAAACCGTAAAGTTCTGGCCTCGCTTGCGGTAGAAGATATTTCAGCCTTCAATGCGGTAGTTTCTAAAGCAAAAGCGGCGCTGGGGGCTTAGTCATGGTAAGCCTCGATCAAGTCAAGCTGCTGGAATCCAAAGTTATCCGGGCCATTGAATATGTGGAACAGGTAACTGAAGAAAACAATCTTTTACGGGAAAAATTGGAATCCTATCAAAAACGAATTGATGAACTTGAGGTATTGGTACAGCGTTTTAAGGAAGATCAGGGCCGGATAGAAGAAGGGATCATTTCCGCCCTTAATAGGCTCAGCCAGTTTGATGCGGATATGAAAAAAAGCCTTTCCCCTGAAAAATTCCGGAAGGAAGATGAGCCTAAAAAAAGAGAGCGGGAAGATGCGGAAATTATACCGGAACAGCCTGAGGAAAATGATGACGCCGATGATTCCATTGAGCTATCCTATAGACCTGCGCCTTTGGAAGCGGAAGAAGAAGCGGGTTTGATCTTCGAGCCGGAAACTGATGATTTACCAGGCGATGATGAAAACTCCGATGAGACGCTGAATGCGGGGGAACTGGATATTTTTTAGGGAGCCGTATGCCGAGTAGCAGTCTCCGTATTGACATATTGGGTACATCGTTTTCAGTCAGCGCGGAAGAAGACCCCGGATATCTTGAAAATCTGCTCAACCGTTATTATAAATGCGTAGAAAATACGCAGAAAATCACCGGTCTTTCAGACCCCCTGAAACTCGCTATTATGACCGGATTTCTTCTCTGTGACGATATTCAAAAACGCCGGGAGAACATCGAATCCGAAGAAGCGGAACAAATTTTTATGAATATTAATACCAGGATAGATGAAGTTTTAGATAAAAAAAATTAAATCCCGCCGGAACTCGCCGCACGGCGAATCCGGCGTGGCCATGAGTTTGTATGCGTAATGTAATAAAGTTATTAAACCAAATAAAAACCTATGCTTGGGGATCCCCGTTATGGATACCCCAATTAACGGGCCGGAATAATAGTTCCGGAGAACCTTGGGCGGAACTTTGGATGGGCGTTCATCCCCAGGGGCCTTCCGCCCTGGATATTCCAGGAGAACCGCCCCTGCTTTCCGGCTTCATCGGCAAATACCCTGAATTGTGCCTGGGAGAAACGGTCATCCGGGAATTCGGCGCGCTCCCCTTCCTTTTTAAGCTGCTGGCCGCAGCGAAACCTCTTTCAGTCCAGGCGCACCCAAACCTCGCCCAAGCGCGCGCCGGCTTTGAGCGGGAAAATGCGGCGGGTCTGTCCCTGGAGGACCCCGTTCGTAATTACAAGGACTCAAACCACAAGCCTGAAATCCTCTGCGCTCTGAGCCCCTTCCGGGCAATGTGCGGTTTCAGGGAACAGCATATCATCCGCGCCCTGCTGGAAATATTCTCAAAGGCATCGCTGTTAAGGCCCGCAACGCCTCTCCGCGCCGGGTTTGTCAGGCTTATGGAGAGCCTTGAGCAAAAAGACGGCGATGCGCTTCAGCGCTTCCTTTTAGCCCTTTTCGATTTGCCCGAAAAATTCCGGCGGGAACTGAGCGCCTACACCCTGGAACAAGAGCCGGAACTAAACAGGACCGATCCCCGGCACACGGAAATTTGGCAAAACGCCGCCTATTTTGCCCGGCTGTATCCGGGAGACCCGGCGGTAATTTCTCCGCTGTACCTCAATCTGATTAGTTTAGCGCCCGGGGAAGCAATCTTCCTTCCCGCCGGGATACTCCACGCCTACATTGAGGGTCTTGGGGTGGAACTGATGTCCAACTCGGATAACGTACTCAGAGGAGGACTTACCCAAAAACATGTGGACACGGAAGAATTGTCGCGTATTCTGGAATTCCGGCCCTTTGCCCCCGCGGTGCTGCACCCTCCCAAACCCGCCCCTTCCGTATTTACTTATCCCGCAGAGTGCCTGGAATTTTCCCTCTCGGTAGTCCGGGGAAAAAAGAAACCCTCGCCCTTTCCCATAGCGGGACCTGCTATAGTCATTGTCACCGAAGGCAGAGCCGTCTTTTCATGCCCAGGCAAACCTGGTTTTAGCGGGCCGGCTGAGTCTCTTTCCCTTGAACAGGGGGAAAGCGCCTTTATCCCTTTTTTGGAGAAGGACGCGGCCATCGCCTGCTCAGGCTCTTTTACGCTTTATGCCGCGGGAACCGGCGTTCCGCCTTCCTCCGCGCTATGAAAATCCTGGTAGACGCCGACTCCTGCCCGAAACCAGCCCGGCTTCTGCTGCTCCGCGCCGCCGCCCGGACAGCCCTGAGCGCCGTTTTTGCCGCAAACCGGCCCATCCCGGGGATTAGCGGCCCCGGCGCTGTGATGGAACTCTGCCCAGCCGGAGAAGGAGCGGCGGATAACCGGATTGTGGAACTTGCCCGGCCAGGCGACCTTGTGGTGACCAGAGACATTCCCCTGGCTTCCAGGCTTGTGGATGCCGCTGTTCTCGTAATAGACGACCGGGGACAAAGATATACAATGGAAAACATAAGAGAGAAGCTCTCTCTCCGTGATTTCAAGGTGGGGCTTGCGGACAACGGACTCGGCGTGCAGCGTACCGCTTCTTACGGAAAGCGGGAACTCAAAAAATTCGCGGATGCTCTAGACCGCCTGTTAAACGCTATGATTCGAAGTGAGAACTCAAACTGATTCCAGCGGCGGCCCGCAAAGCTGCAGGGCCGCTGTTACAGACCGTATAACTCCGAATACTTGGCCTCGATATATTCAAGGAAAGGAAAAACCGAAAGCCGCTCTCCTGTAACCCTAAAGAGCAGGTCCGCGGGATCAAGGCGGCGGCCCCATGCGTGGATATTTTCCCGCAGCCATTGGCGTATTGCCGTGAAGCTGCCCCTCGCTATTCCGGCCTCGTAGTCAGGCAGGTCCTGTCGCAGCTTCTTCAAAAACTGAAGTCCGTAGAGGTTGCCCAGGGCATAGCTGGGAAAATAACCGAAGGAACCCATGGACCAGTGGACATCCTGAAGCGCTCCCTCGGCGTCTGTTTCCGGCTCGACGCCCAGAAGCTCCTTCATGGAGCGCCGCCATGCGCCGGGCAGGTCCTCTACCGCAAGGTCCCCGGAAAAGAGACGCCGCTCAAGATCAAAACGGAGGATGATGTGGAGGCTGTAGCTCAATTCATCGGCCTCAATGCGGATAAGCGAGGGCCCGGCCCTGTTTACAGCCCGGTAAAAGGCTTCAAGCGCGGCGCCGCCGAGTTGTTCGGGAAAAACGGCCTTGAGGCGGGGAAACTGGTACTCCCAAAAGGCGCGGCTTCTGCCAAAGACATTTTCCCAGAGCCTGGAAAGAGATTCATGTATGCCCATAGAAACCCCTTCCGCCAAACAGCTTCCCCGGAGTTCAGGGTCAATGTCCAATTCGTAAAAGGCGTGGCCCGACTCATGGATTGTGGAAAAAATGGAAGAAAGGACATTGTCTTCGGCATAACGGGTAGTAATGCGGATGTCGTTAAAGCCCAGGACTGTAGTAAAAGGATGGGCGCTCGTGTCCAGGCGGCCCCGGCGCCGCTCAAAGCCCAGGTCTCTCACGAGGTCTTGTACATACCGGGCCTGTCTCTCCGTATCATAGGGCCGCTCCAGAAAGGCCCCCGCATCCTGGCAGGCGGAGCTTTTGGCGCGTATCCGCGCGAGCAGGGCCGAAAGCCGCTCCTTGAGAGGGGCGAAGAGCCGGGCGGTTTCTTCGGCGTCAATTCCAGGTTCATAAAAGTCAAGGAGGCCGTCATAGACGGCTGCGCCCGTGAAGCCCCAGTATCCGGCGCGCCTTCGGGCAAAATCGAGCATGGTTTCAAGCCAGGGGGCGAAAGATAAAAAATTATTTTCGCTCCTGGCCTTTACCCAGGCCGCCTGGGACAGACTCGCGGCGCGGGCGCTTTCGGCGGCAAACCCGGGGGGAAGTCTTGATGCGCGCTCATAACGGCGGCGCAGAACCCGGCAGAAGTCCCGCTCCACAGCGGGAAGTTCCCCGCCGCCCACGGGATTTTCCCCGCTGAAGCCAAGCTCTTCAAGAAGCCGGCCTGTTTTTGAGTCCGCCGCCCGCTCGCTGGCAAGGCCCTCGATAAGGGCGAGCTGCTCCGCTCTTTCCTCGACGCCTTCAGGCGGCAGCTTCGTCTCCTGGTCCCAATGAAGAATCGCCGCTGCTTTTTCAAGCAGGCAGCATTCCCTGTCATTTTCATGAAGCCGCCTGAGAGCCTCTTCTGTTTTCATTCTTTCAGTTCTATAGGATTAAGGGCGGAAGCTCAAGGCACCACGCTGTATTCCTGGACCACCTGAATTTCCGAACGGATCGTTCCAGAAGGCGCCGCTTCTTTGGCTGCGCTGACTGCGGCTTCCACGAGCGACTGGGAATTAACAACCCCGTAGAGGGTAACATTTTTTCCCGCCACAGACGCTTCAAGAAAATGAACGGGAATTTCTTTTTTATAGAGGATGTAATGAACTACCTGCTGGCCCAGGATCAATTCCTTAAGGCGCGCCGTATTCTGAATCTCCATTTCGGGAGTTATCACATGATCCCGGTGAAATTTGACAAGCTCCGCCGCGGACGCGGGGTGAAGAAAGGCTGTATTCAGGATGAGGTGGTAATGGGAAGGTTCTTTCCATTCGGTATCGAAGAAATAGCGGTGGAAACCTATACGGTCGCGGTCGCTCTGCTCTATAATCTGCCGCGCTCTTTTGTCATCGCAGTGGAAATAGCTTTTGACCCGCTCCCGGCGGATTTCTCCTGAGGCCACAAGAAAAATGGACAGCACGCCGGGAATACCCTGGAAAACAGCGCCGGCCCCCCGGCCTATGAAGATACAGCGCCCTTCCGCCGCCTCTGTCAGCATTGCGGTTTTCAGGTAGTGCAGATAATCATCCCGGTCCTGGGACAGCGAAGCCCAAAACGAGGGCTTCCGCTCATCGTATTTTTCAAATTTTCTGCCCGTAACCCCGTAGGATTTAATTCTATCTTCCAAGGTATGCTTATCAACGAAGCGGTAACCCAGAAGTTTTGCCAGTTCCTGAGCGGTTTCATCGCCCAGCGCCGCGAGTTCACGGGAAATTGTTATGATCGCCATGAGTAATACCTCCTTACATCATGTCTTAACCGCGCTGCCCTGCCGGGCGGCTCAATTTCTTTAAGCATAAGTGTATAGTAGGGACTTGTCAAAAAAAATGATACGGGCGATTGTTTAATTTATGGAAAAACGCCACTTAATCTGGAATGAAAAGAGCCGGAAAGACTTGCTCAAGACAAGGGTTTTTACGATTCAGGAGCGGCTTTGCCTTTCCCCCGCCGGAGAGGAAGGCCGCTTTTCGGTCATTGACTGCCCTGACTGGGCTATTGTGATTCCTTTGCTTCGCTCCTCCGAGGGCAGGGACGAAAACGGAGGCTCTTTTGTGATGGTCCGCCAGTGGCGGCACGGCTCCAGGACCTTGAGCCTGGAATTCCCGGGCGGCGTCTTTGAGGCGGGGGAAGAGCCTGAAAAGGCGGCGGCCCGGGAACTGCTGGAAGAAACCGCATACACGGCGGGCCGTATCCTGAAGCTGGGGGAAATGAGTCCAAACCCCGCGCTTATGCTCAACAGGGTCCACTTCTTCCTGGCGGAGGAACTGCGGGATACGGGGAAGCGGAACCTGGACGCGGACGAATATGTTGATGTGGAAATAGTCCCCGCGGATACGGCGATCCGGGAGATGGGAAAACCGCCCTACATTCATTCCCTCATGGCCGCGGCGCTCATGCTGTATTTGCAATCTTGAGAATCTTGAAACCCTGGGGGTTTCAAGATTCTCCTGGAGTTTTGCGGACTTCTATGGCCGCTTCCCGAGGTCTGACCCCCGGGCTGGTCCCTGGAGTTGGTTCTCCGGGGTCTGTTCCTCCCCGTACTTTTCTGGGGGGGGAGGGACTAAGGGACTGAAAGTCCCAGGTCCCCAGTCTCCCCCCTACGGCGCACACGGTTGCGCCGTACCCCCCTCAGCGGGGGGAAGCCCCCC
>JAITSE010000044.1 GCA_031288005.1 Treponema sp. | reverse complement strand
CATGCGGCCTGCTTGCTGTCTTTAAAGGAATAAAGCTATTGCGGCCTGTTTAAGAATACAAAATAGGCTTGTTCACCGGAACCGCTGTGTCAGGTGAACAAGTTCACTTTACAATTACTGGAAATTGAGCATAATAACTAATTGGGGTTAATTTAAGGTTTTTATGAAATACAGGGCTCTATTTTCCAAAGGCTGGCAAGGAACATGGGTATGAGTAGATATTAGTGAAATTTGGGAATTAGATGAAACTGGAAACGCTATTAGGAAACTTAATGATTATAAAGCATATTTTAGTGATGGTGAATGTTCGGGGCCATATATCGCGAATATTTCAGAAAATGATACAATTGCTTTAAATATGGCAAACTTTAAATTAAAACAATATGCAGAATATAATGGAATTGATGTTAATGAAATAAAAGTAACTAAACTTGAAGAACTTAACGAGAACAAATTATTTGAGGTGAATCTCATTCGTAAAAGAGAAAAGAAAAATAGAATATTGTCCATAAGGGAATGCAGCTAATCATGGATAAAATTGTTTTAAAATATCAGTCTTCAAAAAAGGAAATAACTGAACGTGAAATATCAAGTGCATTTTCAAAGATAGCAGATAATATGCATAAAATAATTTATGCATATTGCCATTTAAGAGAAACTGTAAGAAGTTTCAATTTAGATAATGTTTTAGAAATTAAAGTAAATGGAGAAATAATAGACAAAGAAATTTTTTGGAAAAATAATTTAAACGATAAAAATAATTTATTAAAAGAATTGGATAAGATGTTAAAAAAAAAGAAAAAAGAATATGATGAATGTGTCCTTTTTGTGGATTCTATAAGAAAAATTATTTCTGAAATATAAAATATATGCTGTATAAGGCTCCGGTTCTCAAGGAGTTTCAGAACCGGGGGCGATTTTCAAGGGCCCGCATGAAGGCGGCCATGTCCGCGGGCGCGCCTGGCCCCTGAGGGCAAAGCTCATCAAGCGTGATGTCAAGTTCAAAAGGCCGGCGGGCAACGTGATCAGGATAGTGGGCGTCAGATGAAGTGATAAGAGGATAGCCAAGAGTATCCACGGAAGGAGGGAGGCGGACGCATTCAATGGCGGCCCAGGGGCCCGGAACTACAACTCCAAGCTGACTCGTCATTGAAAAAGCCGGGCGGTCTATGTGCGCCGGGATCACGACGCCGCCGTATTCGGCGGCCTTGCTTCCTATGACTTCCACGCTCAGATCCAGGGCGCTGGGCAGGAAGTATTCAACTTCCCCCTCGATGTTGTCTTCCTCATCGACATAAACCTGGTCGCCGGTCTTTTCAGGGTCATTGGGAAAGGGGATGAGGATACCGTAGGCGTATTCGCTAAAAGAAAGCGCCGCGTCCAGGACGGAAAAAAGGCAGAGCGCGTGGATTTCCTCCTGGGTCGTGGCCTCCATGCCGTAAAGGGGAATAACGCCGTACCGGGGCGCAAGGCGGGAAAAGGCCGGGCAGTTGAGGGACGAGTTATGGTCGGTCAAGGCCATGACTTTAACCCCCCTGGCGGAGGCAAGCTCCAGCAAGACCCTGGGCGAAAGGTCCAAAGAGCCACAGGGGGAAAGGCAGGAATGATTGTGCAGGTCGGTCAGCAGGGACATGACGCATACCGGCCAGCCTTCATAAATTCGTAAAATCTGCCCGATACGGTAAACTGGTTTTCCCGGGTTCGTATTATGGCGATTCCCTCGTCCCGGGCCGCGGGGATCACGTCTTCGGGAATGGGCCTGGAATTGCAGACAACGATAAGGGAGATGTTCACAAGGCTGGCTACCGCCACGGTATTCTTGTGCGCCTGAATTGTGATTAGCGCGCCGCCGTCCTTTGCGTTGGCCATCACGTCTGAGAGCAAATCCGACGTATACGCCCCTTTGAGTTCAACATCATCAATAGTTCCGCCTGACAATTCGCTCTGAAGTATCTCCGCGTCAATGAGCGCGGCGGCTTCCATGACGGTCATGCCGGAACGTCCTCTTTTGGGGAACTTAAAAATACCACGGAGCGTACCGTCGTGCCGGAACCCATGGCTGATTTTATCTGAAATTCATCGGAAACCCGCTTTGTATTCGCCAGGCCCATCCCCGCGCCAAAACCCAGGGAGCGTATCCACTCATTCGCCGTGGACCAGCCTTCCTGAATAGCTTGGTTTACGTCGGCAATCCCGGGGCCTGAGTCGGCGGCTACTATTGCCACCCGGTCGGGCTGTATGGAGCAGCTTATGGTCCCTCCGTTGGAATGAACCACCTGATTGATCTCAAGCTCGTAACTGGCTATGGCAATACGGCGAATGACCTTTGGGTCTATGCCGCGCTGTTTCAGGGCCTTTTTGATTTCCGTAGAAGCCCGGCCCGCAAGTTCAAAATCATAGCGCACGGTGGAGAATTCCATCTCCGAAAAGCCGCGGTCCTGTCCGTCCGTCGTGTTTTGGTATATTTTTTCCAGGCGAAGCACTTCCCGGTTCATTTCCGCCAGCAGGGTCCTAACCACATCCTTGGATGTGAGGATACCCACAAGTTCCTGTTTTTTGTTCAGCACCGGAAACCTGCCGTAGTGGTACTTATTCAGGTAGGAAATTGCGAAGGACAGCGGCATATCGTCTTCCAGAACTATCACATTCCGGGTCATCCGTTCCGATACCGGGCGGTCTATGTAGCCCTTGTCCAAAGCCGTTACTATATCGTCAATAGAAACGATGCCGGCAAGACGCCTATCTTCGACGATGGGGATGCCGGTGATATAGTTTTCCCTCATAACCGCCTGTATGTGCCGCATGGTGTCGGCAGGCTTTCCTGAAATCACCGCCTGGCACATCACGTCCTTGATTTTCAACTGATAGATGAGTTCCAGCACTACCGAAGGCGAATCAACAGTGCTGATGGGGATATCGTCATGGGAAACAAGCGGTCTCTCATCCACAGCCGGCTCCAGAAGGCAGGGGCTCTTTACCCAGAATATACCGCTCAATAAGCTCGGCTATGCCGTCATCATCATTGGATTTATCCGTCACCATGCCGGCTATGTCCTTGATGTATTTTTCTCCGTTGATCATCGCAACTCCTGTTCCAGCCCAGCGGATCATGGCCTCGTCATTCATTGAATCCCCTACGGCCAGCACCGATTCTCTCTTGACGCCCGCTTTCTTAGCAACCCAGGCCAGGGCCGTCCCCTTATCCGTAGCAGGTGGCAGAATCTCAAGATAATAGGGCTTGCTGGTAAAAAGGGTCGCCTTTCCATCGATGTAAGTTCTGAGCAGGAGTTCCAGAGGCTTCAATATCATTGGGTCACCCGGGATAAGGAGCTTGTATACTCCCGCGGCTACCATGTCTCTGAAATTTTCAACCACAACCTGTCTTAATCCCGTCAGCTTCTGATCGTAATCGGCAAATTCATTGGAACGGGAGATATACATTACGTCGTTTTCATAAATCTGAACCGGAAAGCCTTCAGCCGCGGCAAGATCGTAAGCTGTCAGGGCCGTTTCAGCGGGTATCTTTATTTCGTAAACCAGAGAACCCGTGTGGCTTTCCTGAATCATTGTGCCGTTGTTGCAAATTAAATAACCGGGCCGTTTGTGCATACCCAGAAGCCGGGCAAAGCGCTCCATGGCCGCCGGAACCCTGCCCGAAGCAAGGACTACAATGATACCCGCGCTCTCCGCCCGCTTTATGGCAGTCCTCGTCCGAAAGGAGATGGTCAAATCGGAGCGCAGGAGGGTATCATCCAGGTCCAAGGCAATCATGCGTACAAGCATAAGTCAAGAATAAACCCAGGCGGCGCTTCTGTTCAATAGCAATATTTAAAGATGTTTTGTATAATGGGGATATGGGCGTGGTGTATGTTTTCGTGAATCAAAAAGGGGGAGTTGGAAAAACCACTTCCGCGATAAATCTTGGGGCCTATATTGCCGGGGCGGGGAAACCGGTACTTCTTGTGGATTTTGATTCCCAGGCCAATTTATCCAGCGGCATCGGGGTAAAGTCCGTAAAGCCCGGAGTCTACGAACTCATTTCAGAGGCCGCTCCTCCGGCCCAGGTAATACGGAAAACTGGAATCCCCGGCCTGCATATCATTCCCGCAAGCATCGATCTTTCAGGCGCGGCGGTGGAACTCATTGATCAAAAAGACCGGGAGTACTTTTTGAGGAAAGCCCTGGCGCCTCTGCGAAACCGCTACGAATACATTTTCATTGACTGCCCCCCCTCGCTGGGGATACTCACGCTAAACGGCCTCATCGCCGCGGACGCTGTCCTCATACCTATGCAGTGCGAATATTTTGCCATGGAAGGACTTTCCCTATTATTAAAGACAATCAAGCGCATCCAGAAGCACCTTAATCCAGCTCTGGTCATCGGGGGTATATTTTTCACCATGTACGATCAGAGGACCCGGCTGGCTCAGGAAGTGGTAAAACAGGTAAGCGTCTATTTCAGGGATTCAGTCTTTTCCACAATAGTTCCGCGGAATGTGCGGCTTTCCGAGGCCCCGTCCCACGGCTTGACCATTTCCCAGTACGATCCCATGTGTTCAGGCGCAAAGGCGTACCAAAGCCTCGCCCTGGAACTCATAAAGCGCGGCAAACCAGGCGCGATTTCTGGAGCTTCCATCCGGAGCGCCGTCAGACAGGAGGAAGGAAGCGAATATGGCATCTAAATTCAGGCTTGGCAAGGGTCTTGACGCCCTGCTACCCATAGAGGAAAGTTCAGGCGAAGGACAGCCCTCTTTCGGTTTTTCCGCCGCCGGAGCAAACGGCCTTAGCGCCGAAGAAAAAATTATCTCCTCAAGCGCCGCGCCGGCGCTCATCCCCCTTAACAAACTCAGCGCTAACCCCAACCAGCCCAGAAAAGACTTTGACGAAGAAGCCCTGCGGGAACTGGCGGATTCCATACGGGAACATGGGGTTATTCAGCCCCTCCTGGTTGAAGAAAACGGAGACGGCGCCTACGTCATCATAGCCGGGGAACGCCGGAGCCGGGCCGCCCGCATGGCCGGCCTTACGGAAGTTCCCGCTCTCATCCGCTCCTATACCGATCAGCAGCGTATGGAAATTTCCCTGATCGAAAACATACAGCGGGCCGATCTTAATCCTGTGGAAGAAGCCATGGCCTACCGCCAGCTTATGGACCTGACGGGTCTTTCCCAGGACGAAGTAGCGGCCCGGGTCGGCAAAAACCGGGCCACTGTCACGAATACCCTGCGCCTCTTAAAGCTGCCTCAAGACATGATACAGGCCCTCCGGGACGGCGGCATCTCTTCCGGACACGGGCGGGCCCTGCTTTCCGTCGCCGATCCTGAGGCCCAAAAAACTCTTTTTAATGAAATTACCCTTAAAAGCGTCTCGGTCCGGGAGGCGGAAAAGCGTGCGGGAGACCTCAACGCCGGTAGAGACGGAAAGCCGGCTCCAGGCAAAGAAAAGGCTGGTCCCGGAGACCGGGGCAGCGCCAAAGACCGGCGCGATGCGGAACTCGATAACATTGAACAAAAATTTATCGACGCCTTGGGAACAAAAGTTGTCATTGACGGGGACCTGAAAAAGGGAAAAATACACATCGACTATTATTCCATGGAAGACATGGACAGGCTGCTTGAAATTCTAAGCAAATAACGAAAGTCCGCCGGTACCTGCCGCTTGCTTCAGGATTCCACCAAATAAAAAAGCGCAGGTCTGCGGCCCCGCGCCACATATAAACGGGATCCCTACGGTATCGGATCCAAGCCTGTCACTCCGCCGTTCTTTACGGCAACTGGAGTGCGTAGTACAAGCGAACATTGGGGACCGCCGTATTATCGAGTTTATAGTATGTCCCGGAGCCGTACATAGACTGTCTGGTCCAGATTAACAGAAACGCTGCCCGTCTTAGGAATATTCAAATTCAAAATGTTACCCGCTGCGTCCGATTCGTAAATTTCCGTATCATTGCTCGCTTTCTTTTTAAAAACAGCATTGTTCCTAGAAACTCGCCGTCCCACGGAAAGGGCCCATGCCGGCGGCGGTTTCTTGATCTCCAAGGGCTTGAGACCTCCTAGGCTCTTCTAGTCTAAAATATCTATTAAACCAGTATTACTACTTCGTATCATAAGTGGCGCCTTTATTTTTCCTGATAAAAATCAGGCACATAGTTATGCCTCTGGTATTCGACGGGATTTGGGGGAGCCGGTCTTACCCTGAGTCCCCAGGCATCCCCACTGGCTGACAGTGTAATATCCCCGCCGCTGAGTTCTTGAACGGTGTAGGGATCGTCGCCATCGGAGGCAATGAGGCTGCCTCCGTCGCGGAACTTCATGTTTAGGGATGACGGACCCCATCCATAGGAGTTGAATCTTTCTAAATTATCTCCCCACCAACCCCAGTGTTCCATAAGTTGTATACACTTCCATGCGAATAGCTGCCAGTGAGGGAAGTTATGCTGTGTTTTCCAGCTATCATAACTGTTGCTGTCAGGCTGCCAGGGTACATTATTGACGTAAACCCACCCCGCTCCACTGGAATCCCACACGGTAATTCCCTGCCAGGTTGGACTATAGAGTTTGTTTTTCCCTTCAAACTCTACGACCGCGTCTATTTCGTGATCGTTCAAATAGTCCCTGCCTATGCTCCTGTAAAAGTCTCCCTCAAAGGAACTATCCAGCCAAGAAGCGTGGTAGGGTCCTATGTCAAGCGGACTTTGGTAGGATCGATTCGGAATGTCTATCTCAGCGTTCACGAATATAATCCGAATCTGATGGGCATCGTAGATCTGTCCGATTAACTTAGGCGCCGGTATCTTCGCTCCATTAGGATAATGTGGAACATAAGATATCCCGTATATGATGTGCCAAGCCTCAACACTCCCCCATTTGCTATACTTATAAGCCCCGCTGTCGCTGTAGTTGGGACCATTGGCCCAGTTGTTCTCGCTCTTTCCAGGCACTACGCGGATACGGTTTACCGTAGTGCGGCCTGTTACGTATACAGTCGAATCCGTTTTTGATTTATAGTCCTGGCCGGCGAAGATAACGAATTCTTTCCGCTCCGGGAAGAACTGCCACAAGAGAGCGCCTGCGGCATTGTGTCCCCAGCCCCTTGTAGGCGGGTCCGCTAACTCTATGGTCTGCTCCTGAGGCAGCCAGCGGGCGTAGAGCGTCACCTCCCTGCCTTGGACGATTGTTAAATTTGGTACGCTCATTCCGGCCTTATAAGCAGCGCCCCCGCCGTCAGGCTTGGTGTTCCACCCGGCAAAGACATATTCAGGCCGTGTAAAACCGTTTGAGGCCAGAATATTCGATTCGCCCATGATATGGACGCTTGAAGCGACAGAGCCGTTCCCGCCGTTGGCGTTGTATGTCACGTTGTAGGCAGACGTCCACTTTGCCCAGAAAGTTTTATTTCCTGTGCTGCCCGCAGGTATTGAGTTAAACACGCTCCCGCTGAGGTTTGCGTTGTCATACCAGCCAAGGAAGCTATAGCCCGTCCTGCTTGGAGCGGCCAAGGTAATGGCCTCACTTTCAACAGTATAAGAGGCCGGGTTTTCCGCCGCGTTCTCTCCATCCAGGTTATAAGTAATCGTGTAGGAAACGGGCGTCCACTTTGCGTAGAAAGTCTTGTCCCCCACGCTGTCTGCGGCGATAGAGTTGACCGCGCTTCCCGTGAGCTTCTCATTGCCAAACCAGCCGGCGAAGTCATAGTTCGTCCTGACTGGAGCCGCCAGGCTGATGGTCTCGCTTTCAATAGTGTATGCGACCGGGTTTCCCGCAGCGCCGCTTCCGCCGTCCAGGTTGTAGCTAATCGTGTAGGAAACGGGCGTCCACTTTGCGTAGAAAGTCTTGTCCCCCACGCTGCCTGCGGCGATAGAGTTGACCGCGCTTCCCGTGAAAGCTGTATTGCCGTACCAGCCGCCGAAGTCATAGCCAGCCCTAACCGGATCTGCCATGGTGATGTCGACGCTTTCGATAGTGTAGCTTTGAGGGCTTCCCGGCGGGTTTGATCCCCCGTTCAGGTTGTAAGTAATTGCGTAGATAAAAGGCGTCCATTGTGCGTAGATTGTTATGTCTCCGACTGGCTCGAAGGGCCAGGAGTAAAGCTCCCCGCCCTCAGCCGCGTCAAACCAGCCTTTAAAAGTATAACCGCTCCGGGTTGACTCCAAGGGCTGACCAGTCGACCCCTCCACGTTAACTAATATGTCACCTACCTCGCTTCCCCCGCGGCTGTCAAAGCTAATCGTGTACACAGGTTCTGTTGTGTCGGTCCACCGGGCGTAGAGCGTTACAGTTCCCCCGTTTTCCTTTGTCAGGTTCGCCGCAGGACTCCCGGGGGGGTAGGTCACCCCATATCTGTCACTCCGGGTGTTCCATCCGGCAAATTCATAACCCTCTCTTGTAAAGCCGTTTTCCGCCAGAGGGCTTACAAGACCGTACACATGACTGGTTGGAGCGGTACTTCCGGTTCCACCGTTCCCATCGTATTCCACCGTGTAGTTTATCCCAGTCCACCGCGCGTACAAGGTCAGGTTTCCGGTCAGCGTGTGGGGCCAGACGTAAAGCTCTCCACCGCTTTCCCAGCCTTGGAAGATATATCCCGCAAAGGCGGGGGGGTCGGCGGGTTTTTCAATCTCTGTCCCATAGTCCCGCGTTAGCGTCTCAACCGCACTACCGAGCCGGCGGTTGTTAAAAGCAATCGTGTACTTGTTGGCTGTCCATTGCGCGTAGATTGTCAGGTCTCCGATCAGTATATGAGGCCAGGCGGTGAAAAGCTCCCCGGCCTCCGGCTCAGTAAACCAGCCCTGGAAGGTATATCCCACTTTCACGGGGTTTTTTGGTTTATCAAGCGGCGTCCCCTCGTAAGCCCCCAGCGGTGGAAGTTCCGTCCCTCCGGCGCTGTCAAAGCTAAGCG
The DNA here is from genome assembly GCA_031288005.1 of Treponema sp. The sequence continues at coordinate 34,129 of JAITSE010000044.1, read as the reverse complement.
TGTACCTGTTTATCAAAAGCCATTGGGCGTACAACGTTACGTCAGAAGCCGCAGTGTGCGGCCATTCGTATTCCGTCCCGCCTTCAGCCGCATCAAACCAGCCCAGAAAGGCATATCCCTCTTTTACGGGGTCCACCGGCTTCCCAACCGGCGTCCCTTCGTAAACCTTTAGTTCAGAAAGCTCCGTACCGCCGCCTATGTTAAACGTAATTGTATATTCTAAAACCGGGTCAGCCGTGTTTTCATGCCATTGGGCGTACAGGGTTAAGTCCCCGGCCAGCGTATAAGGCCAGGCCGTGAAAAGCTCCCCGCCCTCCGGCTCAGTAAACCAGCCAAGGAAAGTATATCCATCATACGCGGGGTCTTCGGGTTTATCAAACGCGGCCCCTTCATCGGCTGTCAACGGAGGGACTTCCGTCCCTCCGGCGCTGTCAAAGCTAAGCGTGTACCTGTTTATCAAAAGCCATTGGGCGTATAGGTTCAGGTCCCCGGTCAACTCAAGGGGCCAGGCATAAGCCTCCCCGCCCGCCGCCGCGGTATACCAGCCCAGAAATGTATAACCCTCTTTTTCCGGGTCTCCGGGCTTCCCGATAAGGCTCCCCGCAAAAGCCTCTATATCAGAAACGTCCGTCCCCCCGGCGCTGTCAAAAATAATTGTATACAACTCAATGGGGCTTTCCGTTTTATTATACCAGCGGGCGTAAAGACTCAGGTCCCCGGCCAGCGTGTGAGGCCAGGCCGTGAAAAGCTCCCCGCCTTCCGGCCCGGTATACCAGCCCAGGAAGGTATAGCCCTCACGATCGGGGTCTGCGGGCTTATCAACCAAGGCCCCTTCATCAGCTCTTATGGGAGAAACTTCCGAACCATCGCGGCTGTCAAAGGTAATAGTAAACTGCGTCCCCCGGGCCGCTTCGTTCCCGTTGAACCATTCGTTGCCTTCGCCCACGGTGATTTCGCAGGCTGCCAGAGCCAGGGCGCAGACCAGCGCCAAGGCGGTCATAAACCCATTGCCTTTCATACTAATCCTCCTCTTTCAAAACATGAGATTGTTATCGTTAATCCGCTGTTTTGCGGCGGGCTTGCTTGATTCCCTAACGCTCTTATTTAGTTCTGTAGCGGGCTTATTCTTGAGACCAGTGAAGCTGGTCTCAAGGCCGGCTTCGCTGTTCTTAAAAGTAACGAGGCCGCTCACTTGATATAACTCTTTGCGGTATAAGGAATTGTTTATCGGGGGGGGGGGGGGGGGGTAAATTGAGGCAAAGGCTGCCATACTATACAATCTAACTTGCTGAAACAGACCGCGGTTCATGCGGCGCCCCCTTTTATCAAAAAACAGTCAATACATTTAAAACATAATACTGTTTATAATAAGTATAAACCCTCTCCCGGAAGAATGCAATCATTTTTTTGACAACAAAGAAAGCTCAAGAGAAAAGGACATACGGTTCATAAAACCGAAGATACCGCGGGCCCATACTGCGTTATAGCTGTCAAGGCTGACCGCAGAGATGGAAGAGCAGGCCCCATTGTTCCTTCGTCTTTTTAAAATCACCTAAGTCCGCCGAAAAGCGGGTTTTGGAAATAAAAAATCCCCGCCCCTTGGGGCGGGGTATTTTAAGATTGTTGTTTGAAATCTTCTGTGAAATAGCAATTCATTGATATGCAATATCCATTATCTCTGTTTCATATGTTGGAGTTGTATCTTAATTAACCGCCCCAGAGGGGCGGGGTATAAACCCCAAGGGAATAAATTCTCTGGGAATAATTTTCTTGGGTATTAACCGCTCGGCATTAATTAAGACAACTATACACAACTTGGCATCCTGCGTGGATGACACATACCGGAATTCTTATTATTATTAGACCAAGGCTTATTAGACCAATGCATCATGGCGGGCTGCCGGACAGGAAAGCCCGCCGTTTTTTGAATTTTGGGATTCTCTGGAAACCAAGGCCGGGTTCCGGAGGAGCGCCGCAGCAAAAAAAGGCGGCTATGGCTGCCTCTAAAAACTTTAGTTTTTAGAGCTTCCATTTTGGAGGAAACTGGGGATGTACAGCGTTGGTTTAGCGTATCTGCTCTGGCTCATATCAGGATGCGGTCTCTTGGGATTTCACCGTTTTTACTTGGGAAAAATCCCCACCGGACTGTTGTGGATGTTTTCAGGCGGCCTCTTTGGAATTGGGGATCTCTATGATTTCTTCACCCTTGCAAGGCAAGTGGAAGAAGCCAATATAAGGAACGCTATTTTTACCGGACAGGGTTATTCCGGTCAAATCCGGAGTCATATACGCCATGGAAACGCCCGGAACATCCGTCCCATGGAAACCGTTGAGCGTGTTATTCTAAGACTGGCGAAAGAAAACAAGGGCATCCTAACTGCCAGTGAACTGGCGCTGGAGGCCAACATACCCCTGGAAACCGCAAAAAAAAACCTGGACGCAATGGTTTCCAAAGGTTTCGTGGAAATCCGGGTCCGCAAGTCAGGAACCCTGGTCTACACCATGCCGGAACTCATGGACAGCGATTCTCCCCTGGAAGACTTTTAAGCCCGGCGGTTACTCGGGCTAATCGCTTTCAGAAACCTGAACATCCACAGCCATGGACACCCGGTAGGTCTTCCCTTTCTGAATAGTCAGGGATTTTATGATGGAATAATCGCTTATTTGAAATTTAACCTCATGAATTCCCGGTTCCACAGGCATGGGGCTTCCCGGAGAAGTGACCGGCTGGTTATCGAAAAAAATAAACGCGTTCTCAGGCGCCTCAAAGATCACCAGGGGAGTGGGGTCCTGTAGGGCAACTGTCAGTTCCAAAGTTTTGCCTCTTTCCACCATAAAAACGCGGTTTTCATTGCGGTAATCGTTAGACAGGATCACGAGGTGGTGTTCGCCTTCCCTGAGCATCCGCTCCTCTCCGGGGTTTTCTATTACAAGATCGTCGATGAGTACTGTAAAAGGCCGGTCCCTAAGGTTTTCAGGATACCGGGGAACAAGCCGCACCGCTCCCTCATTGCTCGGGACGGGCTTCACATACAGAGAAAAGTTCATGGATTCAATTTCTTCACTCAATCCCTTGACGACAGGGAGGATACGAAACAGCAAGGGGAATGATGAAGGCAAAATGATATCAGGCAGAACCGAGGCGTATGGAGTTGATTTAAGGCTGTGGGCCTGTTTTAAGGGAATCTGGAAGATATTTAAAATTTTATTCGGGATTGGCTCAAAGAAAATTTGCCTTGCCTGAATATCCACGACTCCTGAATCGGGAATTTTATCCAAATCGGCGTAGATGGCTACGGCCAAACTTCCGTGGAAGGGAATATAGCTTTGAGGCGCCGTGAATTCCAGTTCCACGGCGCGAAAAAAACGGATATCTTCATCTAAAAATACAAGGACTGAATCGGTATAGGAAAGAGATACCGGCGTTTTCCCGGACTCTTCCATTGAAACTTTCGCGGAACCGGCGATAAAAACCCGCAGAGATTCCGCCTCCACACTGATGGGAAAAAACAGAGTTATGAAAACAAATATACGGCCTATGCCATGCCGCCGCTTCTTCATCACCGGCCGCCTTCTTTAAATAAATATAAGTATCTTTCCGGATCCCGGGCGATTCCGTTTTGTCTTAATTCAAAATGCAAATGAGGTCCCGTGGATTGTCCAGTAGACCCAACTTTACCTATAAGACTACCGGATTGGACGGTTTTTAGCAAGACCGTGTAAATCTCAGAAAGATGTCCGTAAAGGCTGGTCCAGTCCCCGTGGCTGATAATAATGTAGTTGCCGTAGATGGAATCATATCCCTGAGCGGCAACCACCCCGCTACGGGCAGCGAAAACTTTCGTTCCTGCCGGAGCCGCCAGATCTAAGCCCTGATGAAACCGCGGATTTCCGGTAAGCGGGTTTATCCTTGGCCCAAAGGAACTGGTGAGCCTGTAATCCCTCAAGGGAAACCGAAAGCCCAAATGAAGAAAAAACGCCCGTTCCGTGGGGCTAAAATCCTGCCCGGGGATGAACCTAAACTTCTCGGTTTTTCCGCCCTGCCTGACAGTAAGGAGAATACCTGTCCCCGCTTCCCTGGCCGAAGCAAGAAGCATTTCCAAATCCGTGCCGGGTTCCTCAGGGATAAACAGCCCCGGCATGGAGGGAAGAAGCAGGCTCCCACTTAGTTTCGCGGCCGCGGCAGGCAGCCGGTTCAATGTAGCCAGCGCCGCATAGGGCAATGTACACCGGGCCGCCAAGCTAAGGATGTCTTCTCCCGGCTTAGGCGTATATGCGTAAATAGTCAGACTTTCGGCAAGGCTTTCGGCCCGGTCCGCGTCCCTGACGGCAATTTCTCCTTTGCTTGCGGCATCCCCGTTTTCCGCATCCCGCCGGTTAAAGAGACGTCTCCGTGCGGCCTCCACATCCGCCAGATACTGTCTGAAAAGCACATCCCCGTTATCCAGCCGGCTAATTACGGGAAAAACAGCTTCCCGGTTCTCCCCGGAATTGAGCGGAAAAAGAACATGGCACACCAGCACAAAAAAAAACGTCAGGCAAAAGGAATAGGGATTCATTATCACGGGAACTCCTCTATCACTGTATTTTTTTTATCAATATGTGTAAATGCCCAAAGCTCAAAATTTCTTTACCTGACTTGTTTCAGGCTAAAATCCAAGACAGTCTTGCGGTCTCCAGCCTGCTAAATTCCGGTATCTTGGAATTTTCCAAAAACTGATATTTTGGAAAATCCTTTCGATAAACAAGTCTATCATTCAAATCTAAAATTTCCAAATAATTATACTCATCACCCGGAAAACGATACAAACAAACTATTGGCCGTAAAAATTTCTATTAACTAATGACATTTATCATTAGTTACATGAAAATTTGAAAAAAACATTGTAAATATTTTTATTTGTTACTAGAATTATCATATTGCGAATGAAAAAAATTTAGATTATTAGGAGAATAACAATTATGATAAACATTGTTATTATCAGCAGTCAAAATTCTGAAATGGACGATCTAAAAAAAATCATAGACGCACAACCAGATATTTCTGTAGTGGGACAGGGACGGGATGAATATGAGGCGCTCAAAATAGTGTCTCGCCTGAATCCGGATATAGCCTTGCTGGACGAAACTTTGCACATAATAGGCTGCGCGGAAATCATCCCGTCTATCAAGCGCCGCTCGCCTAAGACGCAAATAATTATCCTCACCTCATTTCAGGAAAATTTCCGGGTTCTAAAAGCTATCCGCTGCGGGGCGTCAGGTTATCTGCTAAAAAACACCGGCCAGGAAAGATTTATTGCTGGAATAAAGACAGTTTATAACGGGAACTGTCTCATGGCCACAGAGATAGCCGCCAAGGCATTCAAAACAGATCATGGCATTAAGCCGGATGCCCAGATGTCTTCTTTTTTTTCTTCGCCTGTCAAGCGAAAAAAATCTTCTCAACTGTACATCGATTTTTCCAGACAAGAATTACAGGTAATTACCTGTATAGCTAAAGGGCTTTCCGGTAAGGAAATCGGCGAATATCTTAACCTAAAAGAAGGAACAGTCCGAAACTACGTCACCGCGATTCTGGAAAAAACCCATCTAAAAAACCGGACGCAGATAGCGATTTACGCCCATGATGCCGGACTCATAAGCGTGGACCAGGATCGGATACTACCCGGCTAAAAGTACGCCGGTATTCCAGTGGCGAAAGCCCGGTACACTTTTTGAATGTCCGGGAAAAGTGAAAGGGGTTCTCGAATCCTAAGTGATCCGCCACGTCCTGAACTTTAAGGTTTGTATCTACTAGAAAGGAAGAAGCGACCTCTATCTTGAGCCGGGTAAAGTATTGAAAGGGGGAAATCCCCAGTTTCTTATGAAAAATCCTGATAAAATGCTCTTCCGACAGCCCAAGGCGGTCCGCAAGTTCCCCAACGTTGAATTTTTTTCGCACCGCCTGTTCCATGACGCCCAGCGCCCGTTCCACATACTCGTTTTTATCGTTCCGGTGCGGCCCAGAAGATTGCCCCTCCCCTGCCCCAAACCACCGGTGGAGCAGGCTCAGTAATAGATATTCCGCCGCCTTGCTGTTTCCCCCGGCCATATCCCCCGCAAGGCGGTGAACTTCCTCTATCAGAAACCGGTCCCGCCTTTCCACTGAAATTCCCCGGTGACTGCGGGGACCCGCGATGAGGGTCAGGAGTTCCCCTTCGGCTTCCAGGTCCGGCTCGAAAAGAACGGCGTAGTAGCTGATAGGACGCCGGACCGCATCGGGGAGTATGGAGTGAAATTCCCGGGGTTTAGTGAGAAAAAGCTGATTCCCCATGATTGTATAGGTGGAACGGTTCAGGAGAAAAGCGCCGCTGCCTTCGATAAAGAAATGAACTTCGTAATCCCTCGGATCGTGGGTGTGGTAGCGGCCATGCCAGGAGAGCTTATTCCCCCCTACCAGTTTATAAACATACACTGCGTCTTTGATCCGCATAAAATAAAATATCAATAACAGATATGTTTCGTCAATATCACGTATGGATGAAACTTCCGGATCGCCTGTATAGTGACTATATTGAATCTTGGCAGTCTGCCGCGGCGCCAGGGGCGGGGGAGCCATTCCATGAGGAGAGCGCCATGAAAACTGTATGCGGAATTGATCTGGGAACTCAAAGTTGTAAAGTCGTTATCTACGATTATGAAAAGAAATCCGTCGCCGCCCGCGCCCAGACGCCGGTAGACATGATAGCCGAAAATGACGGCACCCGGGAACAAAAGGCCGAATGGTATGATGCGGCCTTAGCGGACTGCTTCGGCAAAATTCCCGCCGGGATTCGGGAAACCATCGCCGCGATAGGCGTGTCAGGACACCAGCATAGTCTGGTTCCTCTGGACGAAAACGGCAAGCCGCTCTACAACGTAAAGCTCTGGTGCGACACATCCACTGCCGCCGAATGCAGCCAAATCACCGCCGCGGTGGGGGGCGAGGATAAGCTGATAGCCGAAACCGGGCTTCCCATGAGGCCGGGCTACACCGCTCCCAAGGTGCAGTGGCTCAAGAACCACAAACCAGAAGCCTTTGCCAAACTCAGGCATATCCTCCTCCCCCATGATTACATCAACTTCCTTCTTACCGGGGAGTATGTTGCCGAATACGGGGACGCTTCGGGCACTGCCCTTATGGATGTCCGGAAACGGGAATGGTCCGCCCGCATTGCGGGCCTTATAGACCCGGCGGTCATTGGCTGTCTGCCGAAACTGATTTCTTCGGACCAATGCGCGGGAACGGTGTCCGCGGCGGCGGCCCGGCGCTTCGGTATCCCCCAGGGCGCGGTTGTGGCGGCAGGCGGCGGGGACAACATGATGAGCGCCATAGGTACCGGCACGGTTCGGGACGGCTACCTCACTATGAGCCTTGGGACATCGGGGACCCTTTTCGGGTTTTCCAACAAGCCGGTAGTGGATCCCACGGGGAATCTTGCGGCCTTCTGTTCTTCTACCAACGGCTGGCTGCCTCTTCTGTGTACCATGAACTGTACTGTTGCAAGCGAAGAATTCCGGGCCCTCCTGGCTCTGGGCGTTAAGGAGTTCGACGGCGAAGCGGCCAAAGCTCCCATAGGCGCCGACGGCCTCGTGGTTCTCCCCTTCTTCAACGGCGAGCGTACTCCGAACCTTCCCAATGGACGGGCCAGCCTCAATGGGGCTACCAGCGCAAACTTCAAGCGGGAAAACCTGGCCCGGGCGGCCCTGGAAGCGGCGATATTCGGAATGCGTATAGGGCTTGAGGGCTTTAATGAGTTGGGTTATCAGGCTAAGGAGATCCGGCTGACCGGCGGCGGCGCAAAAAGTCCCTTGTGGCAGAACATAGCCGCCAACGTGATGAATCTGCCGGTACGCATCCCGTCCAGTGAGGAAGCCGCGGCCATGGGCGGGGCTATACAGGCGCTGTGGGTCCTTAATCCCGGCGCTTCGATAGAATCTCTAGTGGACGCCCACGTAGCCCTTGAAGGGGGAATCACGATTACCCCTGATTCCGCTCAGGCGGCGGCTTACGATAAGGCTTACGCCGATTATTCACGGTATCTTGAGGCGTTAAGTCCTCTCTATAGATAGGCGTCCCGTTCAAAGGGAGCCATTAATCAAATCAATCGTTGGAGGAAACAAAAATGACGGATTATTTTGTGGGAAGCAAAGAGTACTTCCCCGGTATTGGAAAAATCAAGTATGAGGGCCCAAAAAGCGGCAATCCCTTAGCGTTCAAGTATTACGACGCGGAAAAACCGGTAGGCGGCAAGAAGATGAAGGATCACCTTCGTTTTGCCGTGGCCTACTGGCATAGTTTCTGCGCCGATGGCGCCGACCCCTTTGGTGCCGCTACTCATCCCCACCCTTGGATCGTGGATGCAAAAAGCCCCATGGAAGCGGCTGAACACAAGCTGGACGCGGCTTTCGAGTTTTTTACCAAACTGGGCGCTGAATTCTACGCATTCCACGACCGGGATATAGCCCCCGAAGGCGCTACTCCCGCGGAAAGCGAAAAAAATCTGCGGAGCATAATCGCAAAGGCCAAGGAGCGCCAGCAGGCCACGGGGGTCAAACTTCTGTGGGGAACAGCGAACCTCTTTACTCATCCCAGGTTTATGAACGGCGCGGCCACCAACCCGGAATTCGCCATTCTCGCCTTGGCCGCCAACCAGGTTAAGGCAGCGATTGACGCCACAATAGAGCTTGGCGGGCAAGGCTACACCTTTTGGGGCGGGCGGGAAGGTTATATGAGCCTGCTCAACACAGACCTTAAACGGGAAAAAGAACACCTGGCCAAGTTCCTCATTGCGGCGCGGGATTACGCCAGGGATCATGGTTTTAAGGGCGCTTTCTACATCGAGCCAAAGCCCATGGAGCCGACAAAACACCAGTATGACTTCGACACGGAAACCGTGATAGGTTTCCTTCGTTACTACGGCCTGGACAAGGACTTCCGCCTGAACATCGAAGCCAACCACGCAGAGCTTGCGGGCCACGATTTCTGCCATGAGCTTGAAACCGCCGCCGCCGCAGGGCTTTTCGGCTCCGTGGACGCCAACCGTGGCGACTCCCGGAACGGCTGGGACACGGATCAGTTCCCCAACAGCTACTACGAAACCACCTTGGCCATGTACGCCATTCTGAGAGCCGGCGGCTTTACCACCGGGGGCCTCAATTTCGACGCCAAGATCCGCCGCAACTCGGTGGACCCCGCCGACCTCTTTGAAGCCCACATCGGCGGCATGGACGCATTTGCCGCGGGTCTTGAAGCCGCGCACAGGATCATCACGGACGGCAGAATCCCGGGCTTTGTGAAAAGCCGCTACGCCTCCTTTGACTCAGGAAACGGCGCTAGATTCGAAAAAGGCGAACTCGGCCTGGAAGAGATGGCTAAGCTGGGCGGCGATTACGGCTCCTTTGGCATCACGAGCGGCAAGCAGGAGCGGCTTGAGAACATCCTGAATCAGTATTTGCTGGGATTGTAACCTTGCAGCCCGCTGCGCGGGTTGCTTTGGAGTTTTTAGACCCTTTAGGGTCTAACTCCCCGCATTTTTTCCCGGGGGTCTGTCCTCCGGGGAAAAAGGGATGGGAATTTTGGAACCTGCAAACTGTGCGGCTCTAAGGCTGCGCAACGGTTCCAAAACTTCAAAACAATCAGTCTCCGCCTGATTGCACGGCTTGCACTGGTTTTACGAGCTGATTTCCCCGCTCATCAGCTTGGCAGGAGCGTATCGCGGATGGCGGCGAGATGCTCTGACTCGTGTATATTTCCCTAGTACAGTTCCATCAACGAGCCGGTCAGTTCCTCAAACTCAAGAAGAATTGCTTTATCAGGCAGCACAATCGAAACATTCTTGATATCCGTTTGAGTTATCAGCGGTTGTGAAGTGTACCACGGTTCATATTATAGAAATTTACACCGCCAATTGCTGATAGGTAAACTAGTAGTAATCGCTCTTGATAACCAACGTAAAACTGCATACCGCAACTTACCCAGAACTAGAACCAGCGCAGCCTGCAAGGGCCCGTTCAGAAACCCGCAGTCGATCTCACGATTTAGGGAGTTTCAATTTGTGGTTTTATAAGTTTTTTCAAAATTTCACTTGACCTTTTTACGCCTAAGTAAGTATTTTTGAGTTGAATAGTTTGAAAAATTAACCATATTTGTTGGAAAAGCAATGGAAGAAGAAGAATTCACGAAACAGACAGAAGGCCCGTTGTCAGGCTGCGGATGCGAAGCGTCTGAAGCCGGAGAAGCGACGGAAAGGCTGGAACTTCAGGATGGAGATGAAAAAATAGCCGCTCTGGAAGCTGAATTAGCGGAGCGGAACGACCAATTCCTTCGGAAAGCGGCGGAATTTGAGAATTTTCGTAAGCGGATGAATAGGGAAAAGCAAGATGCCATTGATTATGCAAATCAAAGCCTGCTTTTGGACCTTATTCCTGTCATTGATGACTTTGAACGGGCCATGCAGTCCGCCGCCGTATCGAAGGATTTTAACAGCCTCTACGAAGGGATAGGTATGACTGAAAGGCGGCTCATAACTATGCTGGAGAACCTGTGGGCGCTGAAACGCTTTGATTCCGCAGGAGAAGCCTTTGATCCCAATCGGCACGAGGCGATTATGATGGAAAAATCGGCGGAAGTCTCCGAGCCGGTCGTTCAGGAAGACTTCATCAAAGGGTATACGTTGAAGGACAGGGTTATACGGAGCGCCAAAGTGAAGGTGATAATGCCCGAATCACCCTCCACCCAGACGGCGGAGTCATCGAGTACCGCAAATTCGCCGTCCGAAGGAATTCAAAGCCCCGGTGCGGAAAAGGCCGGGGACTAAAGATATAGAACAGAGGAGTCTAAATTAAGATGGGAAAGATAATTGGAATCGACTTAGGAACCACAAACTCATGTGTAGCCGTCCTGGAGGGCGGCGAGCCGGTAGTCATCCAGAGCTCCGAAGGAGGACGGACCACTCCTTCTATTATTGGTTTCACCAGCAAGGGTGACCGGGTGGTAGGACAGCCCGCAAAAAACCAAATGATCACCAATCCGGAGAATACCATTTATTCGATTAAGCGTTTCATGGGACGCCGGTATTCTGAGGTGAATAACGAGATGAAGTTGGTTCCATACCATGTGGTCGAACAAGCCGACGATGTGCGGGTGAACATTGACGGCAAACTGTATTCTCCCCAGGAAATTTCCGCCTTTGTGCTCCAAAAGATGAAGCAGACTGCCGAGGACTATCTGGGCGAGTCCGTGACCGAGGCGGTCATCACCGTGCCGGCTTATTTCAACGACGCGCAGCGGCAGGCCACCAAGGACGCGGGGAAGATCGCCGGCCTGGACGTTAAGCGTATCATCAACGAGCCTACCGCCGCTTCCCTGGCCTTTGGCTTCAATAAAGATCAGAAGAAAGAGAAGATCATAGCCGTCTACGACCTAGGGGGCGGGACCTTCGATATTTCCATCCTGGAACTGGGTGAAGGGGTCTTTGAGGTGAAGTCCACCAACGGCGACACCCACCTGGGGGGCGACGACTTTGACCGGCGCATCATGGAATGGCTCATCACCGAGTTCAAACAGGACACGGGCATTGATTTGGGTAAGGATCGCATGGCTTTGCAGCGGCTGCGGGAAGCTGCGGAAAAGGCGAAGATCGAGCTTTCCGCCATGCAGACCACGGAAGTGAACCTGCCCTTCATCACGGCGGATCAATCTGGTCCCAAACACCTGCAAAAGAGCCTGACCCGGGCGAAGTTCGAACAGATGGTGGACGATCTCCTGGAGCGATCCAAGGAACCCTGCAAGAAGGCCCTGACCGATGCGGGCCTGAGCGCGGATCAGATCGACGAGGTTATCCTGGTGGGTGGGTCTACCCGGATTCCTGCGGTTCAGCAGATCGTCAAAGACCTGTTCAAGAAGGAGCCGAATAAGGGGGTCAACCCCGATGAGGCGGTGGCCATAGGCGCGGCCATACAAGGCGGTATCCTGGGGGGCGATGTGAAAGACGTACTCCTCCTGGATGTTACCCCCCTGTCCCTGGGCATCGAGACCCTGGGCGGCGTGATGACCCGGCTTATTCCCCGGAACACCACCATTCCCACGCGAAAGAGCCAGATCTTCTCCACTGCCGCCGACGGCCAGACCGCGGTATCCATCCAAGTTCTCCAGGGTGAGCGGGAAATGGCAAGCCAGAACCGTGTCTTGGGACGTTTCGACCTGGTGGGTATTCCGCCCGCGCCCCGAGGGGTTCCGCAGATCGAGGTAACCTTTGACATAGACGCCAACGGCATAGTCCATGTGTCCGCCAAAGACTTGGGGACGGGCAAGGAACAGAAGATACGTATAGAAAGCTCTTCCGGCCTTTCGGACTCCGATATTGATCGCATGGTCAAAGAGGCGGAACTCCACGCCGAAGAGGACAAGCGGGAAAAAGAGAAGGCCGAAGCCCGGAATGAGGCGGACACCATGATCTATAGTACCGAGAAGAACATCAAAGATTTAGGCGACAAGGTAAACGCGGCGGATAAGGCCAAGGCGGAAGAGGCTATTGCCGATCTGCGCCGGGCTTTGGAAGGCAGCGATACCCAGACCATCAAGGAAAAGACCGAAGCTCTCAAACAGGTTTCCTATAAGATCGCCGAAGAGGTCTACAAGCAGTCGAATGTCCAGCAGGATCCCGGTTCCGGCAGTCAAGCCGGCAGCGGCCCTCAATCCGGAGGCAACACCAAAAGCGCCGAGGATGTGGACTACGAAGTTGTAGACGATAAATAGTGAAAAAGATGAACCGCGGGCTTTACAGGCAAACGGTATAGAGTTTGTTAAAAAGGTCCGTGGTTAAATTCATTAAAGGGGTCCGATGTGGCCAAGCGTGATTACTATGAAGTGTTGGGACTGCAAAAAGGCGCGTCCAAAGATGATATAAAGAAAGCGTATCGAAAACTCGCCATCCAGTATCACCCGGACAAAAATCCGGGGAGCAAGGAGGCGGAAGAGAAATTTAAAGAGGCTACCGAGGCCTACGAAATCCTGTCGGACGATCAAAAAAAGTCCGCCTACGATCAATTTGGTTTTGCCGGCGTTGAGGGTATGAGCGGCGGTCAGGATTTCTCCTCCGCCTTCCATGGCTTCGAGGATATCTTTGGGGATTTCTCCGGTATCTTCAATACCTTTTTCGGGGGCAGCCGCCGTTCTTCCAGCGGCGGTTCAGGTGGCGTCAGGCAGGGCGCCAATCTCAGGTATGACATCGAGATACCCTTTAAGGACGCCGTCTTCGGTACCAAGGTCGAAATCCAATATTCCCACAACGAACCCTGCTCTTCCTGCCATGGAACCGGCGCGTCAGGTGGTTCAGGCAAAAAAATTTGTCCCACCTGCCAGGGATCAGGGCAGGTTCGGCACAACCAGGGTTTCTTCTCCGTGGCGTCCACCTGCCCGTCCTGCGGCGGCGATGGCTATATCATTGAGCATCCCTGTAAGGACTGCGGCGGTTCGGGTATGCAGAAGAAGCGCCAGAAGATCATGGTCACCATTCCTGCGGGAGTGGAGAACGGGAAGCGTGTCGTCATCCCCCGGCAGGGAGACGCCGGTCCCAATGGCGGTCCCCCCGGAGACCTCTACGTGTTTATCCAAATAAAGCCACATGAGTATTTTGAGCGCCAAGACATGGACCTTTACTGCGCCATACCTGTTTCCATAACTCAGGCGACCCTGGGAGCGGACATACATATAAACGCTTTGGATGGAAAAACCATCAAAGTAAAGATACCACCGGGCATACAAAACGGCCAGATGCTTCGTATCCGGGACGAAGGCGTTCCCGTAGCCGGCCGCCGGGGGAGCCTTTATATTAAAATTATGGTTCAGATACCGATAAGGCTCTCCAAGCGGGGCCGGGAGCTAATGGAAGAACTCTCCCGGGTGGAAGACGAAAACGATTCGCCCAAACCCATTCCCCTGTCTGAAATGTCTGACTAACAAGCCAGCGCTTTAGCCGGCTGGATGCCGGAAGTTGACAATAAGCGGTGGCAGTATATAATTATCGTAAAGCAGTAAATTTCAAAATAACCACATAATACGGTAAGGAGCGGCGGAATGCCTGTTTTTATTGTATAAATCAGGTCCTTAGAATTTATTGCTTTAAGTTGCTTATATGCAGGAGGAAAATATGAAAAATTTTAAAAAAGCGGCCTTTCTAATGATGCCGCTGCTGGCTATTTTTGGCTTGCTCATCGGATGTAGCAAGTCAAAAAAAAATCCTGAAGGAACGGTGGAACTGCGGGTGCTGAATTACCTGGATATGACTTTCGCCAACTCCCAAGAGGAAATTACCGAAGTTTGGGACGCGTTTTCCAAAGCTAATCCGGATATCAAAGTAATCCGGGAAGATCTTTTTAACGAGCCGTTCCATCAAAAAGTGGAAGCCTATGCCGCTGCCGGAAGGCTTCCGGATGTTATCTACGCCTGGCCGTCGGGAAGGTCAACCACCCTGCACACTCAGCGTATGCTTAAGGATCTAAGCCCCCTCATTCAGAAAGACGACCTTGCTTCTTTTATGCTCCCGGAAGCTCTGAATCCTTCGGCCCAGGGCGGCGGCTATGTGGCGATACTCCCCCGGGCTATTACATCGAGTCATGCCTTTTATATCAACACGGAAGTTCTCAAAGACGCCGGGCTTACGCCCGCAAAGACCTACAGCGAGCTAAAGACCCAAGTCCCAATACTCAAGGCCAAAGGCTACGAAACGGCGTTGATGGCCAATCAGGACGACTGGGTTATGCAGTCCTGCCTCTTTTCCCTTGTGGCAGGCCGTTTCGGTGATAAAGGCTGGGAGCAAAAGATCCTCTCAGGTCAGGCTAAGTTTACGGATCCGGATTTCGTAAAAGCCATCGCCTTCATCAAAACTCTTTATGACGACGGAGTCTTGAGCAAAGCCACTCTTACCACCGATTACGGAACGGTAATCGGCCAGTTCGCAACTAAAAAAGGCGCCTACCTGATAGATGGGGACTGGCGTATCGGGGCCTTCATCACAGACCAGTCTACAGGCGAGGCACTGATAAGCCCGGACAAACAAAAAAACATCCAGATCACCGTGTTTCCCGACATTGAAGGGGCAAAAATAAATAAATCCACTTCCGGCATCCTTGGTACAGGCTGGGGCATAAACGCCGGCATCCCCGCCGGTTCCGCCAAAGAAGAAGCGGCGTGGCGGCTTGTTAAGTGGCTTTCGGGCAGGGAAATTCAAACCTGGCTTATTGAAACCGGCAGCATCGCCACACCCACAAGGACGGATATAAATATAGACAATCTTGCCCTTGAGCCTATGCAGAAAGCGGGGGGCAGCCTGGGAAATCAGTATACTACAAGCACGGCAGTTATTGACGGCGTTTTCGCCGGCGAGGTTTATACCCCGATTAACGAGGGCCTGCAAGCCATAGGCATGGGTACGCAAACGCCGGAACAGGTGGCCGCGGCGGCTCAGCGCGCCTTTGACGCATGGAAAGCAAGGCAATAGAACTTGCCGCGGACTAAAGTCCGGCGGACTTCCAGTCCTAAGCAACCTGGTTAGAGAGAACTTAGGGTTCTACGAACCCTAAGTTCCGCAAACAAGTTCTTTACTGGAGATTGTTATAAAGACGAAAAAAATTCAGAGGCTGTACTGCGTGCGGCGCAGCCTCCGCTTTTTGAAGGAACCCTGTAGTGAAAGATATAAAATCCAGAAGGGAACAGCATTTTGCCTATGCTGTTCTGGTCATACCGGCGGCGCTTATCTATTTTTTAGTGGTAGCCTTTCCCACTGTTTTTTCCATAGCCCTGAGCCTGACTAATTATAACGGAGGCCCGGTCTTCGGCAATCCCAACTTTGGCTTTGCGGGAATCAAAAGTTATGTTGAAATATTTACAAATCCCAACGGCTATTTCTATCTGGCCCTAAAGAACAATATGCTCATCGTATTAGTGTCCATCTTCGGACAGATACCCTTAGGATTCATCCTAGCCTATATCCTGTCCCGTAAGCTGATATGGGGGACAGATTTTTTTCAGACTATGATATATCTCCCCAACGTTATTTCCCCTGTTATCATCGGGATTCTATTCAAGAGTTTCTACCTGAATTCAAACAGCGTGTATATGGAGATTGTTAAATTTTTTAATCCCGCCGCGGAGTTTACCCTGAACAGCCAACCCATGATTCCGGTTCTTGTCGTTATGCTCTGGATGTATACAGGGATGTATGTGATTATTTTCCTTGCCAATATTCAGCGCATAGACGTCTCCGTAATCGAAGCCTCCAAAATAGACGGCGCGGGCGAACTCCAGACTCTCAGATACATAGTCCTCCCCGCTCTTTCCGGGGTTATCGTTACCAGCGCGATTCTGGCAATTTCCGGCTCCCTAAAGTCCTTCGATCTGATTTATATAATGACCGGCGGCGGCCCGGCGAATCAAACTACAGTGCTTTCCCATTTTATGTATATGACGGCCTTCCGAGGCGCTCCGAATTACCCTCTGGCCAACGCCATTTCCACAGTGATGGTGATCATCAGTTTTATTTTAATCGCCTTCACCCGGGGGCTTGAAAAAAAGTTCGGAGGAAAGGAGTAAACTATGGCGGATATACGCAAAAACTCTCCCTCGGCCGGAGCGGCCATCTATCTTATCATGGCCGTCTTTACCATCATGGCGGTTTATCCCATTTTCTGGCTGATAATTCAGTCCTTTAAGACCACCCAGGAATACCTTACCACGAGCAAATTGGCCCTGCCGAAAATCTGGTTTTCAGGCAACTATCCCTACGCATGGAACATGGGGAAATTCGGCGTCCTGTTTATAAACAGCGTTATTTATACCGTCCTTACGGTAATCGCCGTGGTGGTTTTGGGTTTCATGGCCGGATTCGCTTTTGCCAAAATTAAGAATCGCTTGACATCTTTCCTGCACGGCCTTTTCATCATCGGCATACTCCTCACCATACAGTCAATAATGGTGCCGCTTTTCCTCATGGTAAACGCCGTGGGTCTTTACGATACCCGGCTTGGGGTTCTGATCCCGTATATCGGCCTGGGGCTGCCCATGGGAGTATATTTGGGAACCGAATTCATCAAAAGCATTCCCGATGCCCTCATTGAATCCGCCAAGCTTGACGGCGCCCGGTATCTGCGGATATTCTTCAGCATAATCTTTCCCATGACCGCTCCTGTGGCCATGACGGTGGGCATCCTTACCTTCACGGGAACCTGGAACGAGTTCATGCTCATCAATATCCTCAGTTCCAGCGATTCCGTCAAATCCATTCCCGTCGGGATAGGCCGTTTTTCCGGCTCCCTAGCCTCGGACTATGGCAAGCAGTTTTCAGCCCTGGTTATCGGCATGATTCCGATGCTGCTTTTCTATTTTGCGTTCCGCCGGCAAATCGCCAAAGGCGTCGCCGCGGGAGCGGTTAAGGGCTAGAGTCCTGAGACCCGTGCGAACCCGCAGGTTCGCACGGGTCTCAGGGACTTCCCGGAGCCACTCCGAGTCGAAGATGAATGGCTCACGGTCATGCAATCAGGCTTTACCTAATTGCTTGGAGTTTTGGGAACTTTTAAACCGCGTAGGTAATTTGCTAAGCAAACCAAAGGTTTGCAGCAATCCGCAGGTTTACACAAGCGCAGTGCAAGCCTACGGCTTGCTTCGCAAATTACCCGGCCAAAGGCCGCAGGGGCAGTCGAAGGTCCCAAAACTCCTAAGCAAGTGTAGCTTGCAGCAAGCCTACGGTTTGCACTGGTTTTCCGCAGAACCGGCCCCCTGGGAGAAATGCGGGGAGTTTTTGCCGCCCAAGAAGTTAACAGTCACAAATAGTGCAAAAACTCCAAGCAATCAGGCTCCGCCTGATTGCAGGGGTCAGACCACGGAGAGCGGAGGTCTCATAGTTCAAGACCTCCGGTCTCCAGTTCCTTGGCGGTCTCAGGCGTAAACGCATCCATAAACCCAGCGGCCTCCTTCAGTCCTTTCAATTACAGCGAGCAAATTTCCATCCTTGTCAAAGACCCCCGCGCAGGCCGGGGAGCTGTTTTGGTCCCTTGAAATCCGCGGTTCCCGTCCAAAATCATCAAGCAAACTCAGGCTGCAAGCATCTTCCCCGGGGAAAAAACGAAGGGCCCCGCTTTCAAAGAGCGGCGCCGGGGGACGTCCGCACAGGATGTCCCGCACTGCGCCATCCTCCGCCTCCACGCGAAAAATGCCCAGGGCGGCGAAGGTTTCAGGCCGAAGAGGGTGAAGGTCTGAGCGGACCGGACTGTCCACGGCTTGGGAGAGACGGAAGCCTGCGGCGCAAGTCCGCGTCAAAGCCATAAGATGGCCCCGGGAACCAGCGGCCAGGGCTATATCCCGGGCCAGGGAGCGGATATAGGTTCCCTTGGAACAACGAACCCGTATCCGGGCCAATGGCGGCTCGAAGGAAAGGAGTTCCAATGCATAAACCACCGCCGGACGTTCTGGCATTTCCACCGGCGTCCCCGAACGGGCCAGGGCATAGGCCCGCTTTCCGTGGATATGAAGCGCTGAATACGCGGGGGGCCTCTGAAGTATATTTCCCCTAAACCCTGGGAGAACCGCTTGCAGGCTTTCCATGTCAGGCGGCGGAGCTTCCGCGACAACGGCCCCTTCAGGGTCCAAGGTAGCGGTTTCCGTCCCGAATCGTATAGTTCCATCGTACTCCTTATCGCAGCCTGAAAACCATGGGCTAAGTTTCACTGCCCGGCCCGCCAAAACCAGAAGCAGCCCGGAGGCGAATTTGTCGAGGGTTCCCGTGTGACCGACCTTGCATGAGGGAAAAGTTTTTTTTATTTCGTCCAGCGCTTGAAAGGAGGTGATTCCCGGTTTCTTATTCAGCAAAATATAGCCTGAAGCCGCGCTTCCAGGATTATCCGTGCGCTTCATGGCAGGATAAGTCTTCCGGCGCGCCGCCGTCATTGTGAGCGGCCACCGGAGCCTCTCCGCCGGAGGATAAAGTTTCAATTCTTTTAATAAGGTCGAAGCCTTCCCGGACGCCGGAATCCTCAAAAAACCTAAGCCGGGGGGTTTGCCGCAACCTGACATCTTTGGCGAACTGGGACTGAATGAAACCGGCGGCGCTTTGCAGGCCCGCGACTCCCTTAGCAAGCCCTTCGGGAGTTTTGAAGCTTGAAACATGCACTTCAGCATAAGAGATGTCCCGGGATACTCGGACCCGGGTGATCGAAAGAAAGGTATCCACCCTGGGGTCCTTGATCCGTCCTTCCACAATGAGGGCACCTATCTTTTCCTGAAGGAGCCGCGAAAGCCGTTCCAGCCTGTATTCACCCATGTTTCCAGCCTAGCCCAGCTTCCGGGCCACTTCGACAATCTCGAAGACTTCTATTTGATCGTTTATACGGACATCCTCAAAATTATCAATGCTCATGCCGCATTCGTAACCCGCAGCTACTTCCTTTACATCGTCCTTGAAACGCCTGAGAGAGGCGAGTTTCCCCGTGTGGATGACGATACCTTCCCGGATGACATTGACGCTGGCGCTCCGCTTGATCGTCCCGGAAAGCACATAACAGCCAGCGATGGTCCCGGCCTTGGGTACCTTAAATGTATTCCGGACTTCCACCTGGGCGATGACTTCTTCCTTAGTATCCGGTTTGAGCATTCCCTCCATGGCTTGCTGTATTTCTTCCACCGCTTTGTAGATGACGTTGTACTTGCGGATATCCACCTTTTCCTGCTCCGCGAGAAGCCGGGCTTTGGGGACCGGGCGTACGTTGAAACCTATGATGATGGCGTTGGACGCGATGGCCAAATCCACATCCCCTTCGTTGATGGCCCCGGGAAGGGCCTGAATGACGTGGAGCCGTACTTCATTATTGGAAAGTTTTTCAAGGCTGGAACGAAGGGCTTCGGCGGAACCCTGGACGTCGCTCTTGATGATGACTTTGAGTTCCTGAATGGCCCCCTCTTTGATCGTATCCCGCAGGTTATCCAGGGTGATCTTCCTGATATTCTTGGCGTCCTCGAAACGCTTGAGTTCTTGCCGTTTTGCCGAAACGCTCCGGGCAACTTTCTCGTCCTCCACCACCTGTAGGGGTTCCCCGGCATTGGGGCCGCCTTCAAAGCCCAGAACTTCCACCGGCATGGCGGGAGTCGCTTCCGTGAGCTTTTCTCCCTTGTCGCTAAAAAGAGCCCTAACCTTGCCGGGCCATATCCCGGCCACAAAAGAATCGCCTATCTTCAAGGTACCCCGCTCGACCAGAACGGTAGCGACTATGCCCCGGCCATGGTCTATCCTGGCTTCCAAGATCTTGCCTTCCGCCTTAAAATCATAATTGGCTTTAAGGTCAAGAATCTCCGCTTCAAGAAGTATGGCCTCTATGAGTTTATCTATGTTTTGTTTTTTAAGAGCTGAAAGTTCCACGAACATGGTCTGTCCACCCCATTCCTCCGGCATCAGTCCCAGATCGGAAAGCTGGCTTTTTACCCGGTCTGGGTTTGCTTCGGGCTTGTCCATCTTGTTCACCGCCACGATGATAGGCACTTCGGCTTCCTTGGCGTGATTGATGGCCTCTATGGTCTGAGGCATGACCCCGTCGTCGGCGGCCACAACTAGAACCACGATGTCCGTAACCTGGGCGCCCCGGGCGCGCATACGGGTAAACGCTTCATGGCCGGGGGTATCCAGGAAGGTGATCTTTCCCTGATGAGTGTCCACCATATACGCCCCTATGTGCTGGGTAATGCCGCCGAATTCCCCGGCCACTACATCGGAACTCCTGATGGCGTCAAGAAGTTTGGTCTTGCCATGATCTACATGGCCCATCACCGTTACCACAGGAGGCCGCCTGCATTTAGTGGCGTCATCGTCGGCTTCGGCGGCGATAACCGTTTCATCGTAGAGGCTGATGATGTTCACATCCGCCCCGTACTCGGAGGCCAGAATTGTGGCGGTATCCGCGTCAATTTGCTGGTTTATCGTAACCATCATCCCCATAGTCATCAGCTTTTGAATGAGGTCAGACGCCTTAAGATTCATCTTTTTGGCCAATTCGGAGACGGACACAACTTCCATGATATCAATGGATTTAGGAACAGGATTGGCCACATTGGCAATTTTTTTCTTAGTCTGGAGGAGTTTTTCCTCCATTTCCTGTTCTTTACGCTGGTAAGCCGTTTTTTTCGGCTTGAATGTCTTTTTGGGCGGATTCTTTCCCTCAATCGGAGGCGTTCCTGAGGGAGGAGCACCGCCTGGGCCGCGGGACATTCCAGACCTGGGACCTGTACGGGAGCCTCCAAAACCACCGAAACCACCCGGCCTGACACCGGCGGGAGCGCCGTTTCCGGACCTGCCGTTGAACCGTGTTCCCCCAGGCTTCGGCCCTCCCTGCACTCCATTGGGACGGAAACCCTGTCCCGAAAAAGGCCGGTTTCCAAACCCTTCACCGCCTCCAGCCTTACCGTTTGCGGGTCTAGCTCCAGTTCTGCCTGAACCAAATGTACGCGGCGCCGTAAAAGAACCCCCGGTACCGCTCCGAGGAGGAACGGCTCCGTCTCTTGGAGGACGGGGCCCTACGAATCTTCCCCCCACCTTGCCGGCCGCGCCGGTAGGCCGCTGAATTATGAAGGAGGCCGCCGGTTGTTGATTGCCGGCCTGCCTTTCAGCAAGCCCGGACTTCAAATTTGCCCCGGAGCCGGCTGAGGATACCGGCCCGGACTGACGGACGCTTTCCGCTTTTCCGGCGGAAACTGCTTCCGCTGCCGGATCACTGCCGGCGCCGCCGCGCTTTGCGGAGATTACGATCTTAGGCTGAGTCTTTTTTACCGGCTCCGAGGCCGGAACGGCAGGCACAGGCGCGGTTTTCTTTTTTACCACGATCACCTTTTTGACTGCGCTTTGTGGAGAAACCGATTTTTCCTCCTGCGCTTCTTGCCGTTTTATGAGTTCCACCTTAGGTTTTTGGGCATTATCTAATTCCTCAGCCATGATCCACCTTTACATACTTCGATTTATCGAAAGTTTTTAGAGATTAACTACAAACCCGAACATCCGGTTAAGGCCGGTTTTGCAGAACCTCCTGCATTTTCCGCCACCACGAAAATATTTTTTATTCATGGCGAAAGGGTTTACCCCAACTCTTTAGCGCGGGGTTATTTTCCAAGGTTTTCCCGAAAACTAAAGTTTTGGGAAAACCTATTATTCTTCATATTCAAAACTAAACTCAACTCCGCAATTGGGACAGTTTGTCATCGATGGATTAATCTTTGCGCCACATTCGGGACATTCGTATTCTTCGGTCTCTTCGCTTTGCTCATCACCCGCCGATGTTTCGCTGGTTTCCATGCCTGAGTCCAGAGCAGACGCTTCAGAAGGAAGCGCTTCATCTTCCGTTTCAGTTCCATCATTCGTTTCTTCCACAATCTCCACATATTCCTCAATAAGCTTACGAAGGATATCCAACTGCTCCGCCGTAAGCCCGGAGAGGCCAGCAAAAGCGTCATTTTGAAGTTCCAGGAAATCTTCGATGAATTCAACGCCGTTTTCTAACAGAGTCGCGGCTGTTTCCTGGTCCACCCCTGGAAGCTCGGATATACGGGAAATCTCCTCGCCGTAGTCTCCACTCTCCCCAAAAAGTTCCGAAACCGCACGCCGGGACTCGCTGGTAATGTCCATGTCCGCAAACTGGGCGTCGGTCTTGACATCGATGTTCCAGTCCGCAAGCCGGTTCGCCAACCTGACATTAAGTCCCTGCTTTCCAATTGCCAGAGAAAGCTGGGATTCAGCTACCACCGCCAACGCCTGATGCTTAGACTCATCCAGAATGATCACATCCTTGACTTCCGCCGGAGAAAGGGCGTTCTTAATAAACCTGCGGGGATCCGGATCGTATTTGAGAATATCAATTTTTTCCCCTTCCAGTTCCCGTATGACCGCCTGAATGCGTACCCCCTTGAGGCCCACACAGGCTCCCACCGGATCAACGTCATCCCTGTTGGAATAGACAGCGAGTTTAGTGCGATACCCGGCCTCCCGAACTATTTTATGGATCTCCACGGTCTTGTCATAGATTTCCGGGACTTCTAGCTCAAAAATAGCCCGGACAAAATCCGTATGTGTCCTGGAAAGCACTATTTGAAGCCCTGTGGGGACTTTGTTTACTTCTACAATTAGGGCCTTGATACGGTCGTTGACATGGTAGATTTCCCTGGGGGACTGGTATTTTTTTGGAAATATTCCCTCAATCTTCCCAAGATCCACGTAAATGGTTCCATTCCGTTCCCTTTGGTAATATCCGATGATAATCTCCCCGACTTTATCCTTGTATTCCGAGTAGAGGCTGTCCTTCTGTATCTCCTTGATAGACTGGCGGGCGGTCTGTTTAGCGCTTTGTACCGATATCCGGTCAAATTCTCTGGGATCTACCTCAATGAGGAGTTCATCACCAATTTCGGCGTCCTGATTAAGCAGCCTGGCATCCTCCAGATCTATCTCAGATACCGGATCGTATACCCCGTCCACAATTTTCTTTTGTGCGTAGATCGCGACTTCCCGGTTATCGTCGCTGAATCGAACTATGACATTATCAGCGTTTCCATAGCGGCGCTTGTACGCCGCAACAAGGGTGCTTTCTATAGTTTGCAGAATCAGATCCTCTGAAATACCCCGATCCTGAATCAACTGATTAATTGCATCTGACATATCCGTAGCCACGAAATTAAGCCTCCTATAAGACGGGGCTTTGCCGGAATACGGACCTGATATCCGCATTTTGAAGCCCCCTTGCAGTTCCCAGCCTAAAGGCCGCAAAACATATTTTCCTCAACGCTGCTGCGTTTCCGGCGCGGCTTCATAGGCCTCTGCCGTTTACCATATAAAACGACTAAACGCTGTCTTCCGGCAGAACGGCGTCATCCAGGCGCGCTGCGGCTATAATCCCGTGGGGTAATGAAACTACGCCGTCTTCTCCCCTGAGCGTTATCCCCCCGGAATCAGCAGCCAAAAGAATACCCTCGCTCCAGTCCGAAATATCCGTCCTGTAACAGCGGACACCGCGGCCCAGGTAAAAATGAAATTCCAGGCCGTCTTTAATCCGGCGGTTTATCCCCGGAGAAGACACCTCAATATAGATGTCTTTGCCTGGAAAAGCCAGTTCCAGCCTTGGAAGGATAGCCTTGTGGACATGGGAACAATCTTCGATCCCTATAGGGCAAGCGTTTCCAGAATCACTTCTGTCTACCGCCGCCCGAACCTGTACGCTTCCCCTGTGTTTTGATACGGTTAATTCTATCAGGGCCATTCCCAAACCCCGGACAACCGTTTCTAGAGAGTCAAACACCGGGTCCGCTTCCCTCGGTGTATACCGCATCACTCCGCCTTCCTTATAAAAAAAGGGCCGTTCAACCGACCCTTTTTTGAATAAATCTCCGAACTGCTCCCTAACTATAATCATACCACATAATCTTGTCAATACAAATAAAAGCAATATATACTATATCTAAGTATGAATATTACCGCCCGGCATTCCAGCCCCGCAGAAGGCGCCGAAAGCATGACGGTTCTCACCTGCCGTAACGTTTCATTTGCCTATGAAGGGAACACCGTCCTCAGAGACCTTGATTTTACTGTGGAAGCGGGAGCTTACCTTTGGGTCATTGGAGAAAACGGCTCCGGGAAAAGCACCCTTATCAAGGGCATCCTGGGATTGAAGAAGCCCGACGCCGGGAGCATAACACTGGGAGGCGGCCTTAGCCCCAGGGACATAGGCTATCTTCCGCAGCAAATGGCAATACGCCAGGATTTCCCCGCCGGAGTCTACGAAGTAGTCCTTTCGGGGAGGCTTGGAAAACGGGCCTTTCACCCCTTCTACACCCGGCGGGACAAACAGACGGCGGAAGAAAACCTGGCCCGCCTGGGAATAGGGGATCTGCGGAACCGCTGTTACCGGGAACTCTCAGGCGGCCAGCAGCGGAGGGCGCTTCTGGCCCGCTCCCTCTGCGCCGGCTCCCGGCTCCTCGTCCTGGACGAACCAGCGGCGGGCCTCGATCCCCTGGTCACCCCGGAACTCTACCGGCTCATTGAAAAGATAAACCGGGAATCAGGCATTACGGTCATCATGGTTTCCCATGACATTCAGGCAGCCCTGCGCTGCGCCTCCCGCATACTACACCTAAAAAACAAACAGCTCTTCTTCGGGAAGCCCGAGGACTACAAACAATCCGAAGCCGGGAAGAACTTTTTAGGAGACATCACCTATGATTGAATTACTCTTGGAAATGTTTTCCTACGCCTTCCTTGTCAGGGCGGTTGTCGTCGGGTTCCTGGTATCCCTCTGCGCCAGCCTCCTGGGAGTCAGCCTGGTTCTGAAACGCTATTCCATGATAGGCGACGGCCTTTCCCATGTAGGATTCGGAACCCTGGCCATTGCCACAGCCATGAACGCGGCCCCCCTCACAGTCTCCATTCCGGTAGTAGTAGCCGCGGCCTTCTTCCTCCTCAGACTGAGCGAGAACCACAAGATTCGGGGAGACGCGGCCATCGCCATGATCTCCTCAGCAGCGCTGGCCATAGGGGTAATAGTGATCTCCCTAACCACCGGGATGAATACGGATGTATGCAACTACCTTTTCGGCAGCATCCTTGCAATGAGTAAAAGCGACGTCGCCTTGAGCGTCATTCTTTCCGTGACCGTATTGACCCTCTTTGTACTCTGCTACAACAGAATTTTCGCGGTCACCTTTGACGAGAACTTCGCCAAGGCTACAGGCACAAAAACCGGACTATACACCATGCTCATCGCCTTTCTCACCGCCATCACCATAGTCCTAGGGATGAGGATGATGGGAGCCATGCTCATATCGAGCCTTATCATCTTCCCCGCCCTCACCTCCATGCGCGTCTGCAAACGATTCAAAACCGTAACCCTAAGTTCCGCCGTGGTTTCGGTGATCTGCTTTTTCTCAGGCGTAGTACTTTCTTACATCTACGCCGCCCCCACCGGAGCCAGCGTGGTACTCTGCAACATCCTGGCTTTCTTTATCTTTTGGGGCATAGCCCTGGGCGCAGCCCTTATCAAAAGGAGTAAACAAAATGAAAACCAACAAACTAGAAAAGCGTGAGCTTTATACAGCTATCAGGAGGGGGGAAGTCTCCCCCCTGGCTCCGGCCCTTCGGTCCTCCGCCACCCCCCTCAGCGGGGGTTCCACCCCCGCAACGCCCCCGCCGGGGGGTTTAGAACCCCCCGGACCCCCCATTAACAACGTGAGGTCGAAGAGATCCCAACTAGCAACCCGCACTTTCTTTGCCATCCTGCCCTTGCTTGCGATTCTGTCCGGCTGCGGCGGACCCGGCGTCCCGATTCAACGCAACTCCGCCGGCACTAAATCGGTAACGCTGTCTGATACCGGCAGCCAGGATTTGGAGGCGGCGGACGCCGTCGTCGAAAAAAATGCGGTTGACAAGGCGGAGGAACCGGTCTTTGAAATAAAAGAAAAGATGTTCATCGCCCAGACCAACGACGTTTACCTTAACCCTGAAGACTATATGGGAAGAACCATCAAACTGGAGGGGATATTCAAATCCTATGCTATAGAAGAATACGGCGCTGCCTACTGTTTTGTGGTCCGCTACGGCCCCGGCTGCTGCGGCAACGACGGGAACGCCGGGTTTGAAGTTGCCTGGGACGGGACCTCGGAAACTCCCTATCCTGAAGAAGACGCCTGGGTAGAAGCCACCGGAGTTTTGAAATCATACGATGAAGACGGCTATCCTTATCTATACCTGTCCCTTTCTTCCCTCGATGTGAAAGAATATCGAGGGACTGAGTTCGTCTCCCAATAAGAATTTGCCGGACTCGGTCTGAAAAATAAATTCCAGCATGACTCAGTAAAACCGCTTTTCCATGACTTTAGACAGTTGCAAGTCCAAACTTAACTATTTGCTTAAAGAAGGAATACCTTCTCGTTAAATAAGAGGGCTTTGGTATGGCGAATAAAGATTTACATGGCGCAAAAAAAGCAAAAAAAGATGAATTTTATACCCGGCTCACCGACATAGAAAAAGAACTAAATAATTACAAACAGCATTTCAAAGGGAAAACTGTCCTTTGCAACTGCGATGACCCACGGGTGAGCAAGTTTTTTTATTTTTTCTACGCAAGTTTCCATACGCTTGGCTTGAAAAGACTTATCGCCACCTGCTATAAAAACCTGTGCACTGATTTGTTCAGCCAGAACCTCGACGAGAAGGCCGTCTATTGCATTTACGACGGAAAAGACCGCTCCAATGATAAATATACTGACTACGACACGTTTATCAGACAGAATGAATGGGGGATTTTGAAAGGGGACGGCGACTTCCGCTCTCCAGAATGTATCGAACTGTTGAAGCAGGCGGATATAGTCTGCACCAATCCGCCGTTCAGCTTGTTCCGGGAATATGTAGCGCAGTTAATAAAATATGGAAAAAAGTTTGTTATTATCGGAAATATCAACGCCGTAACGTATAAAGAAATATTTGCGCTTTTTAAAGAAAATAAAATCTGGTTAGGACAGAGCATCCATTCAGGCGACCGTGAATTTGGAGTGCCTGACAGCTATCCGCTTGATGCGGCCGGCTTTAGGGTTGGCGAGGACGGCAAAAAGTATATACGGGTAAAGGGCGTCCGCTGGTTTACCAATTTAGATTATAAGGAACTGCATGAAAAACTTACATTATATAAGCGATACAACGAAAAAGAGTTCCCAAAATATGACAATTATGACGCGATAGAAGTAAGCGAAACCAAAGATATTCCGCAGGACTATGACGGCGTAATGGGCGTTCCCATAACCTTTTTGGATAAATACAATCCGGATCAATTTGAAATTTTGGGTGACAGTAGATACCATGACGGACAAGATTTCCCCGAGGATATAAATTTTGTCAATAGAAAAGGATTGTACCGCCGTATTTTAATAAAAAGGAAATAGTGGACTTGTTCGAGCGGAAACTTCGTTTCCGACGTTTCCACAGTTTCCGCTCGAACAAATCTAGTAATAAAAAATCCCCGCTGCGAATATCTTCAATGGCCGAACGGATGAATCGCACTCAGAGCGAGGAGACTCCGGCCTCTCCTCCACAATGCAGGTACAGCCAAATTCCCCGCCTAAAATTAAGCATGATGAACACTTTTACGCCAAATTCCCCGCCGCCTTTACCTTGACGCGGTTAGTATTATTTGGCTGATATTGAAGCGGCACATCTTCCACATCGATAATTTCCACAGTTTCAGGCTTGGCCCCGGCTTGTATCGCCAATTTAATTGCCTCCGCTTTTCCTTCTTCAATGGCCTTTTCGCGGGAAATATCATTGAATGAAACAAGCTTTTCGTAAAGGCCGCTTACTTTGGAAATCGCCGAACCAACAGCGTTTGCCACGGCGAAGTTTTCAGGCTTGTAGAGTTTCTTTACGCCCGCTATTTTTTCAGGCAGAAGTATCGAGCCGCCTCCAACCAGAATCACGTCAATATCTTCCCCGGAAGTTTTAATAGAGTCCAGGCTTTCCTCCACCATTTCCACAATCCGCCGCAGCGCTTTTTCGGCAAAGGCTTTATCGATATGGGCGGCCTTTGAAGCGTCTCCGATATTCGCGGCAAGCCCCGTCCGCACGGCAATGTCCGTGGCGGTAAGCGTATCGCCCCCAAAGACCAGGGCCTTTTTGGTAATTTCGCTGCCAACGCTGTCAGGGCCGACAGTAATAATCCCGCCTCTTTCGCGGACAATGCTTCCGCCCCCAAGCCCTATGGAAATAACATCAGGCATACGGAAATTGGTACGAACCCCGCCGATGGTAACGGCGACGCCCGACTCCCTGGGAAAACCCTTTTGCAGAATGCCAAAGTCAGTGGTCGTGCCGCCGATGTCAATAACCACGGCGTCTGAAAGACCCGATAAAAATCCGCCGCCTCTGATGCTGTTTGTAGGACCGCTTGCTATCGTTAAAACCGGGTAGCGCCGGGCGTTTTCCATGTTTAACAGAGTTCCGTCATTTTGCGAAAAATAAATGTCCGCATCGCTTAGGCCGGTTACGCCCTGCTCGTGGAGGCTCTTTACAAAACCACCTGTAAAAGCCCATGCGACTTCATAAAGAGCGGCGTTTAAAATCGCGGCGTTTTCCCGCTCAATCAGCCCCATGCTGCCTATTTTTGATGAAAGGGAGACATACACATCATCCCCCATAACTTCATGGCAGATACGCTCCGCTTCCGCCTCGTCATCATCCCGGACAACGGAAAAGACCTGGCTTATGGCTATGGATTTAAGCCCCTTTTCTTTGCACTTTCTAAAAAAATCCCGCGCCGCATCCTTGTCAAAACAGCTCAACGGCCTGCCGTCAAACTCATATCCGCCGCGGATGAGGGCGGTTTCTTCCGACACGGCGGACAATTCAGCATCCCAGTCAAGCATCGGCTTAATGCCGGCTGTGGCCGGCGCTCCGATCCGCAAAACGCCGATCTTTGAAAGCCGTTTACGCTCCACAATAGCGTTTGTACATTGCGTGGTCCCAAGCATCGCCTTTTTTATGCTCCCAGTCTCAATGCCGGAACTTTTCAGCACAGCATTTATGGCGTTCTGAATCCCGGATTGAATATCCGCGCTGGTAGCGGCTTTTACGCCGGCGGCAACAGTTAAACTTTCATCAATGATCACAGCGTCAGTGTTGGTCCCGCCCACATCAACGCCCAGACGATACGATTTTCCGCTCATAAGGCAGCTCCTTTCACCCTCTGTTCAACCGGTATGTAATCCGTATCATAGCCGAAATAGCGCGGCCCAGCCAGCTCAATACCTTTGGGACTCCTCCACGCTTCATAGCACCGCAGGCCCACAATCAAAACGCGCTTTCCATATTTCACCGCGTCCGCGGGCAGGGGAATAAACGTTTCAGTATCCACAAGGCATATAAGGTCTGGCGTTGTGGCGCAGATTTTTCCGTCTACCGCCGCCACAAGGTTTTCGTTCTGAAATTCCACCGATGCGCTCCTGCCCTTGTATTCAGATGAGCCTTCAAGCAGCGCCTTGCCAAAGTTAAAAGCGCCGCGCGTTTCCCGCCGTATATCGCTTATTTTGCCCCGGAAAATTTTATAAGCCTCACAAGCGGCAAGAAAATTCTCCTCAGGCGGAAGCGGGCCGTATTTAGCCTCGCGTATCGCCCTCCCCAATTTTTCGCTGCGAGTAACTATGCCTTTCACGCCGTAGTTTTTAAGCGTTTTGCCGTCCATGCAGTACAGCATAACGAGAACGGAACCGCCGCAGCTTCCCGTAACGGCCCGGGCCATAAGCTCCGTCCATTTATTCGTAATCGTCTTGAATATGACGCCGTTTCCTTTTTCATCGGTAAGCGCCATAGGCGTAGCGCTCACCCCGCCAATCGTAAACGTTACCATCTGTAGTTCCGGGAAAGCCCGGCCCATGCCGTCGACATCCACGAGGGGAAGCTCAAGCCGCGCCGCCGCGGCAAAGGGCAGCATGGAATTCACGCCCCCCGCTTCAATGGGCATAATGGCGTCAATTTTTTTGTTGTAGTAGCGGCTTATCATTTCCGCAAGCGCCGCGTATTCCCCGCCGCCTATCCCCTTCTCCGCCATCACCGTAGGCGCTCCCATCATGGCAACCGGAACCACAAAGGCGTCGTCATCTACTTCGCCGGCTTCCAAAAGCCTTACAGGTCCCTTTTCCTTAATCGCTCCAAGTGCAATCAGTTTTCCGATATACGGATCGCCCCCGCCGCCCGAACCCAGAAGGGACGCCCCCAGGGCTATGTCTTCCAATTCCTGTACGCCGATTGTTCTCATCTATCCTACCGCCTCCTGTCTTTTATCGTTCCGTCTGTTGCGAACCTGTGACCGCTGTGACGAGACCTCCGGTCTCAGGTTCGACGACGTTTTGGCCCACCTATAAAGCAATGCACAGCACAGAATGTTCTTTTAATATATTTTTCCATTCTGAAATATGAGAATCCCGCACTTCAGCCGAGTTGTCCGCATCAATAATTAAATTCTTTGTATAAACATGAATAAATTGCTTGTAATCAGATACAAAACGTAAATAATACTTCATGCTGGTATAAATACCATTGGGAATAATATCAATGCCGGTATCATTTTTAATTGATAAAACAAAATTGTTGATATATATCTCTTCTTCTTTCGAGGTAAAATTATCTTTTGCGGTTGTCAAAATATAATACCGTTTGATTGTCGTATTGCGTGATTTTTTTACCACGTCAAAAATCAAATTTCTATCAATGGGAATATTATGTTTGATTTCAAGCATTTCAAACGGTGTATTATCGGCGTTCCAAATTTCAATGTCGCCATAGCCATGCTTATCGGAGGAAGTATGAACATTGAGGGGACGTAAGATTTTCCCTTTGTATTGCTCAAATACAGGAAGTAATAATTCATAAATGGAATATACTGCAATTACAGGAAGGCGCGAACTAACAGGAAATAAAAAATGCTTTTCCAGCATTGCGAGTATGATATTGATGTTAAGAATATTTGCATAATTTGAAGCGTTTATTGTCTCATCAAATATTTGTTTATATTGCAGCGAAAGAATATAAAGTTTGTAAAACAAATATATCAAAACCTGCGAAGCGTCAGCGGTGTTATTTTGAACGGCGCTAAGAATATTCAGAAAACTATCTTTTACATTTTGTCTGCGTATTTTAAGCGCCTGCCCTTCAGTTTGTGTCCATGCAATTCTTTCCCCGGTCGCAAGCGTTAAAAAACTTGATTCTTTGTTCGCATACCTGGGAAAATACTTTTTGAAGAACGGCGTTGTAATACCGGTATCGAGACTCCGGGCCGAATAGCCTCCTTCAAAGTCAACGCGATGCAGCCGAATGTCCTGATTTGGCGCGCAAATCTTAGTCAAAAGCGAAGTTACGAGCGCCGAAACGATTGATTTATTTTTATCTATCGCATCAATAAGAGTATTAACATTTTCAGAGACAACTTCCGGAAATGAAATTTCATTTTGTGTTTCATATATTTGAACCGCCTGCCTGTATAATTTTTCTAATATCTCTATTTCATTCATACTACAAATTCGAACTCCCAATTTTGTATGTTTTTTTCTTGTTCACGCAGACGTCTCTGCGCATATTCCGCATATTCAGAATGTATTTCAATGCCGATATAATTCCTGTTAAGGCGTTTAGCGGCAAGCGCAGTGGTGCCGGAACCCAAAAATGGATCAAGCACAATAGCGTTTTCTTTTGTTAGAAGTTTAATCAATTCCTGCACAATGAATTCAGGATACACGGCGGGGTGTATGTTTCCTTTTATTGTTTCTACCGTTGTTTCTATTACGTCTTTACGCATAAAATGTCCGTAAATTTTTATGATGGTAAAGCCCTTGGTCAATAACTGTGTTAAACGTCCGCCGCCCTGTCCGCCATAAGGGAGAGCGTGAATTCCATTTATTTTCATTCTAAAACTGTCGATTTTCCCTTGCTTCACCTCAAGAATCACGTCCTGTAATTCTTGCCGGGCGAGTTCTTTTTGGTCCTTTGAAAGGCTGGACGATTCAATTAAATCAAAATATTTCTTGCCAATATCGCTGCCGTTAGTTTTTTTTCTGCCGTTAAAACAGGCGTCACGATATTCAAGAAATGCGTCTTTATTAAAATAATAATCATTTGATTTTACAAAAATAAAAAACGGCTCGGTTGCGGGAATGAGTTTTTTAGGGTCTTGTTTCGGCGTTGGATTTATTTTTACCCATGTAAGTTCATTTACAAGCCGCGCCAAATTTTCTTTTTGCACCTGTAGCGCAAAGCGGTAAGGCGCAAGCAGTAAATTACCTCCGATGTATTTATCTCCGATATTAAAAACAACCGCGCCTGTTTTTTTTACCATACGGACACATTCACGAAAAACAATCATGATATTTTCGATATATTCATCAATGGTTTTTTCGTTGCCGATGCCGCCGCCGCCATAGTCGCGTTGTTGAAAATACGGCGGACTGGTTATCACCAAATCAACCGATTCTACGGGCAGGGTTTTAAGAATTTCTTTGCTGTCGGCGCAATGTATTTTGTTGGCGTCCATACCTTATTAGCAGTCCTTGTCTCCGCCTTATGCGTTTTTAGCTCTCAAAGAGCCGTTTTTCTTTCTATAAAGCCCGGATTCTTCTCTCAAAGGCCAAATTTGATGTTAGCAGTTTATACCAAAATTTTTATTTTCCGCAAGAGCTTGATTTTTGTATGATTTTTATATATGAACCGAATTTTTCAGGTTTCTTATTTAGGGGGGGGGGGGAAGTCTCCCCCCTGGCTCCAGACTTGAGACTTGCTTCGGGCTTACAGCCCGGCAAGTCTCAAGTCTTCCGCCCCCCCCCTCAGCGGGGGCGCTGCCCCCGCAACGCCCCCTGCGTCCAGTAGGCCGCTTAGGAGTTTTTTGAACCCTTTGCCGCCGTGAACCCTTTAATCGCAAGAGACCGGAGGTCTCAAAACTCCCCGCACTTATTCTACGGGCTTTTCCCCGCACCTCTCCCCGGGGTCTGTCCCTCTGGCCGGGTCTGACCCCTGACTAAGCCTAGGTCTGACCCCTGACTAAGCCCAGGTCTGACCCCTGACTAAGCCTAGGTCTGACCCCTGACATAGGCTTATGTCTGACCCCTGACTAAGCCTAGGTCTGACCCCTGACATAGGCTTATGTCTGACCTCTGACTAAGCCCAGGTCTGACCCCTGACTAAGCCTAGGTCTGACCCCTGACTAAGCCTAGGTCTGACCCCTGACATAGGCTTATGTCTGACTCCTGACATAGGCTAGGTCTAACCCCTGACATAGGCTAGGTCTGACCCTTGACATAGCCGGGAACCGTGAGACCTCCGGTCTCCGGTTTCTTGGGTCCCCGGCTTAATCAGACAACAGTAAGGATAAAAGAACTCTCAATAACCCGGGGGGCTTTAAGGCTCGTGCTTCCCGATCCTGTAAACTGGGTCTTGACCACTGCATTCCACTCTCCCGCCGTCAGGGGCGGAATAACGCCGATGAGCTTTGCCCCTGAATTTTCCGCCAGAAGACCCGCCGCGCAGTCCCACACAAAATACTCATCCTGCCAGGCCTCACCGAA
>JAITSE010000093.1 GCA_031288005.1 Treponema sp. | reverse complement strand
AGGTTTAAAACTCCCTGGGTGGTCTGTATCTGCCGTTCCTGTTTCCCCTTGTTCCGAACGGTTATTCCCGCTTCCCCGAGCGCTGTTTTTTTTCCTGTACCAGCGTTTGCTCACCGGCGTTGGTCATTTCGGTATACACCTGCTTGAGAATCTCATCCGACAGCCTCCGGGATTCTCCCCAGAGCGCTTCTATGACGCTGATAGTCAGTTTTCGCTCGGCGTGGGTTGCCTCGAATTGCGCTGCTTTTGACCGCAGGCCCGCCTCAAATTTCGCTACGGCCTCCGTTATGAGTTTTTCCCGTTCGTTTGTGTCCATCGGTATCCCCTCCCGTGAGATACCCCAAGTATAGCATGCTTTCCCGTTTTGCCCCGAAAAAAAAATTGCACCCCCACCTGAGCGGGGATTTGACTTTCCTTAGCTGGCATATTAAGATCGGCACATCATGAGGATTGCTATTGCCCAGATTAATTCCACCATCGGCGATTTTTCCGGAAACACGGAAAAAATACTGGCTTTCAGCCGCCGCGCCCTGAAAGAGCGACAGGCCGGCATAGTTCTTTTTCCGGAACTCGCGGTCTGCGGGTACCCGCCTATGGACCTCCTAGACCAGGATAGATTTGCCGAAAACAATATCCGGGCCATTCGCATCCTACAGCGGGAACTTCCCGGGAACCTGGCTGTAGGCATAGGCTTTGTGGGCAGAAATCCCTACGCCAGCGGCAAAACACTGGTAAATGAATACGGACTCATCCTGGATGGAAAACTTGTTTTTGAGCAGATCAAAACCTTGCTTCCCACTTATGACGTGTTTGATGAAGCAAGGAATTTTGAGAGCGCTAGGGAATGGAATGTCTTTGAATGGAGGGGCGAGCGTATAGGCGTGGCTATTTGCGAAGACGTTTGGCGGGAAACCGCATCGCCAGGCGTCCGCTACGACATGGACCCGGTCAAGCTTCTCCTGGACCAGGGGATCAGCCTGCTCTGCGTCCCCTCAGCGTCTCCATACTATGCGGGGAAATTCCGGAGCCGTATGGCTCTGGCGGAAAGGCTTTCCCGCCGGGGAGACATCCCCGTAGTGTACATCAACGCTGTGGGGGCCAATGATTCTATCATTTTCGACGGACGCTCTTTTGTGCTAAACCCTGGCGCGGAAAACCCTGTAGGAACAAACGCCGCCGGGCTAAACTTCATGTGTGCCGCCGGAGCTTTCGTGGAAGACCTTGCCGTCTGGGACCCAGCTTCTCCGGAAACCGCCGGGTCCGTTGCGGGCGGAAGCGCATGGGCGGAAGCATTGGAGGAAGCGGATCCCTTTGGCGCGGGCCTGTCCCGGTCAGAACTTGACGCTCTGGAAGACGCTTTGGTTTTGGGTATACGGGAATATATGGGGAAATGCGGGTTCGCCAGGGCTCATCTGGGACTTTCTGGGGGTATAGACTCTTCCCTGGCGGCTTATCTTGCGGTAAAGGCTTTTGGCGGCGGCATTGCCGCCGGCGGTAAATTTACCGCATTCAGTATGCCTTCTAGATTTTCCTCTCGCGGCTCTATGGAGGACGCGGCGGAATTAGCGCGGAATCTCGGCTTTCCGTGTATCACCCTGCCCATAGAACCGGTATACGCGACTTTCCTTGGAATATTGAAAGATGTTTTTCAGGACCGGCCTTTTGACATCGCGGAAGAAAACCTTCAGGCCCGCATTCGCGGGACTCTGCTCATGGCCTATTCCAATAAATTCGACTCTATGCTCCTTTCCACGGGGAACAAAAGCGAACTGGCCATGGGGTACTGTACGCTCTATGGCGATATGGCTGGCGCTCTTGCCCCCATAGGCGATCTTTTCAAAACCGAAGTTTCCGCTCTCTGCCGACGGATCAACGAAAAATCCCGGGCCGCAGCGGGGAAGGACATTATTCCTGAAGCGGTTATCTTGAAGCCCCCCTCGGCGGAACTCAGGCTCAATCAGACGGATCAGGATAGCCTTCCTCCCTATGAAGTCCTGGATGATATCCTCAAACTCTACCTATTTGAGAACTTGTCAAAAGACGAAATAGCGTCCCGGGGCCGGGACGCGGAACTTGCGGGTCATATTATCCGTACCGTGGCCCGGGCTGAGTTCAAGCGCCGCCAGGCCCCGCCGGTTCTCAAGGTTTCTCCCCGGGCCTTCGGTATGGGCCGCAGAATGCCTATAGCCAGAAGCGTCTATGAGGTATAGAAGTCCGCTATAACCTGAAATCTAAAAGCGGGTTTTGCGGCGTTCCGCTATACCTGTAAGGTCTTTGAACTCCAGCTTCGATCCATCGTCCAGAATCATGCTGCCGGAAAAAGAACCGCATACTTGTCGGCGCGTAATGGTGTGGAAACCAAGCCGGTGCCGCTCAAGCCGCTCCTGGGCCGGGGAAAATGTCATCTCAAGGCGCTTGTCGTTTCCCGTAAAACGCCATGGATCAAGCCAGCTTGCGGGAGATATATGAAAACTTACCTGATCTAGTTTGTGGATCTTCCCGTCCGTAAAAAAGGCGTTCTCCGTTCCAGTACTCGCATCCGCGGTTCCATAGCCTATGCTGAACCCGGCGCGGCGTCCGCAGGATATACCGCAGGCCGAAGCCCAGTAATGTACGTCGGCTTTAGGGCGGATTCCCCGGTTCCAGTCCAGAATTCCCCAGGCGTTGCCCTTCGTAAAAATGATTTCCGAAGTACCGAACTGCATCACTCCTTCCACCGCATACCACGGTGAACGGAGGGAGAGGACAAAGGCGTTTTTCCCCGATCTCCAGGGTATATGGGTAACCAGAGATTCCGCCTTCTCCGGAGGAGTCAGAACTACTTCCCCTCTCAGATAGCGGTTATGCCCGAATTTAGCGACATCCACTTTAATTAATTTGATGCCGCTGCTCATAGAAGCGAATTCTATGCCAGCTTTTCTTCCACGTTGAAACCTTACCGTCCCGGTTTCGTCTGAATCTGGAAGTCCCATGGCGCCCAGGGGAAGCGGGGTTCGGAAAATCTGGGTGGAGCGATTTTTCTCCTTGAGGGAAATCACCGATATTCCCGCATAACCCAAATATCCTCCGTCAAGAATTTCCAGCAAAAATAGATGTGTGGGAGAAAAGATAATATACCGGTCCGATGCCATAAGTCTCTGTACCGGCCCATTGGAAAGGGACGCCTTATAGGTAAAAAGCGGTCTCCGTGCCCATCCGAAATTGACAGGATATCCGTCGTCTAGTACGGAAACGGGAGTGGTAAGTTCTATCTGCCGCATCTGGAGCATCTTTTTATGGAAACGCCGGATTGAAAAAAAGCGAGCTTATAAGAGCGCTGATTCCAATGCCTATGGGGATGAATCCGAAGGCGGCCTGGGACCGCGCTCCGGAAGGATCATCCGGGTTCATAAAAGCGTAACCCAAAGATTGCGTCATTACGCCCACGGCTGTCAGTGTAAAGCCGCTTACAACGAGTGCGTTTTTGATCCGTGTCAAGCGCCGCTGGGATGCGGTAAACTCGTACTTCTGCGCCGCGGCAGACAGCGCGGCCGACTCCGGGGATGTCTCAATGGGCAGCGCCGTATCCGGCAAGGGAAGGGGAGGGCTTCCCCGGAAGTTATACTGGGTCCAATATCCGGTTATTCCCATATCCATAGGCTTGCTTCGATCTATCACCGCAAGAGATGCGTTCACTTCCAGGGAAACGCTTTCCTTCTCGTTCACCGGAACCGAAGGCCAGTCATTTGGAAAAATGACCGCAACTCCTTCCGTCCCGGCAGCGGTAAACGCGGCTTCAGAAAAGCCTCTGAAACTGTAAATTTGAAGCTTCGGCTTAATGATCGCCACAGGATCTTCCCTGGAATTCGTCCCTGAAACCATATAATCAAAACAGAAATCCCCATCCCTCACCCCCGCCGACACATTTCCAGTTTTTATGTACAAGGCGGGTTTCCGCGCTTGAAAGCCCGTAATAATCCGTATGCGGCCGTATGAAAGATTGATTACCGGAAGGCCGTCGTTCTGCCAAGTTAATTGAACTGAGGTGTTTTCCGCAATTTTGATCCCTGTTCCATCTGGAACCAACTGAAGCTCGGCAAAGCTGTCGGGACCTGTCCGTATTATATCGCCGCTCCACAGGGACGCCTTTGCTGAATTCAGAACTCCTGGCCCGTAGGTCTCTTGCTTCCCATCCCTGACCAAGGCAAATTCAATGCCGTGAACGTAATATATCTTGGCCTCATGGATTTCACGGTTTCCGTTTCCTTCCTGGGCGGCGATTCCATTCGCTAAAACACAGGCTGTAAAAAAAAACCACAGGACCCGTATGGAGTCTTTAGTCATATTCCCTGTTAATTGCATAAAAAAATCTCCTATGATTAACTTAATATAATATTAACATTGAACCATTAAAGGGGCAAGACGGGGATGGTAAATTTACCGGAAAAAAATCCAGAGATAGATAAGCAAAACGAAACAAAGTTCCGGAGAATTTCCTTTTCGGGGATGAAGGTCCTGGTCATGGGCTTGGGTCTTCACGGCGGAGGCCTTGAATCCGCCCGCTATATGGCCCGCGCCGGGGCCGATATTACTGTCACGGATCTCCGGGATGAAAAGACTCTTGCGCCATCGCTGGAAAAGCTCCGGACCTCCGGGGATATGAAAATACGCTATGTCCTGGGCCGTCATGAAGAGGCTGATTTTAAAAAGGCGGACATGGTGATAAAAAATCCCGGAGTTCCACCCGGGTCCCCATACCTGGCTTTGAGCCGGCGGGTAGAAACGGATATCTCGCTTTTTCTGGCGGCAAATCCCGCCAGGCTCAGCGCCGTAACCGGTTCCAAAGGCAAATCGAGCGTCGCTTCCGCTCTTCAATGGGTTCTGTCCCGGGCAAGGGATGCGGGCCTCCTTTCCGGGACCGCCCAGCTTGGGGGGAATATCACTGTCTCTCCCCTCACGTTTCTAGACAGCCTATCCGCCGCTGACGATGTGATCCTTGAGCTTTCATCCTGGCAACTCAGAGACCTCCGGGGCCGCTTTGGTCCGGACGGAGGGGCCCTGCTAAAACCCAGAGCCGCGGTTCTTACGACTATTATGAGGGATCATCTGGACTGGTACCCCTCAATGGCGGATTATGTGGATGATAAGCGGGTGATATACCAGGGCCAGGACAAACGGGACGTAACAGTGATTCCCTCATGCGTCTTTGGGCAAAGCTTCCTGGCTGAAACCGGAGGCCGTCCACTGGTTTACGCTACAGTCTCACCGTCTTCCGCCGTCCAAACACATGGCTGGGTTGAACCTGGGAACGGCCCATGCCTTGTTAGGTTTTCATCTGGAGAGATCATTGAAGCGGTTCCGGCCAAAATACTTATTCCCGGTTCCCACTCAAAGACAAACCTACTCGCCGCGGCCCTGGCCCTTCTCGACATGGGCCTTTCTCCGGCCTTTGTAAGCGAAAACCTGGGGGCCTTCCCAGGTATAGAACACCGGATCGAGTTTTTTCATGAAGCCGGGGGCGTGCGGTTTTACAACGACAGCGCGGCCACAATCCCCGAAGCTGCGGCGGCAGCGGTTGGCGCTTTCGATGCGCCTGTAATCCTGGCTGCGGGCGGCGCCGACAAGAATCTCGACTTCGCCCCGCTGCTTGAAGCCGCCAGAAAGGTAAAGGCCCTGGTTCTCCTGGCCGGGAGCGGAAGCGGCAGGCTTGTTCCCCTTCTTGACCGGGAAGGGATACCCTACTCAGGGCCCTTCGGCACGGTGGACGCCGCAGTCCGGGTCGTTCTTGAGAAGACCGTCCCGGGCGACACGGTGATCCTTTCTCCTGGCTGCGCTTCCTTCGGTATGTTCGCCAACGAATTCGAGCGGGGTCGGCAGTGGAAGGAAGCGGTGCGGAGGCTTACGGGCAGAAACTTGCCTCGATCCTGGGCGGAAGTTTGCGGGAATAAGCTGTGGACGCGGAATTAATGCGCCGGCGCTCCCAGCTTTTTAGGAGAATACGGGACTTTTTTGACAGCCTGGATTACCTTGAGGCGGATACGCCGTTATTGTCGCCAGATCTGATACCCGAATCCTGCCTGGAAGTCTTTGAGACCCGGCGCATCCTGCCCGCTGGAACGGAAGGGGAGTCGCTCTGGCTTATACCTTCGCCTGAAATTTGGATGAAGAAACTCATTGCCAGGGACAGGCGGAACATCTATCAGATATGCCGGTGCTTCAGAAACGGCGAATCCACGGGCTTCCTCCACAATCCGGAATTCACAATGCTGGAATACTATACAATGAACGCGGGGTATCTGGATTCCATCATTCTGACAGAAGAACTGTTTACCGCCCTGGCCGGGGTCTTTCAGGAAGATCTGCCCGGAAGCCTGAAACCACCTTTTCTAAGGCTTTCCATGGGGGAAGCCTTTGATCGCTGGGCGGGTTTCGATCTCTTTTCCGCGGCGGAATGCGGCGGCCTTGAAGAAGAAGCCCGGCGGCTTGGCCTTGACCCGCCTCAAGGACTCAACACCGCCGCGCTCTATGATCTTATCTTTATTCACGCGGTAGAACCCAGGCTACCCAGGGCCAAAGCCCTGGCTCTCACGGATTACCCCGCCTTCGCAAGCTGCCTGGCCCGCAAAAGCCGGGACGGAAAAACTGTGGAGCGGTGGGAACTCTACGCCCGGGGGGTAGAACTTGCAAACTGTTATTCCGAAGAGACAGAGCCGGAAGAAGTATACGCCTATTTTGAAATGGAGGAGAAAACAAAGGAAGATGCGGCTCTAGTCCCCCACAAGGTGGACCGCGATTACTGGAAGCTTTTCCTGCCCGGCATCGAGGGGCGCTCTTTTCCGCGCTGTTCTGGAACCGCCCTGGGGCTGGACCGCCTAATCATGATCCTGGCGGATATGAATACAATAGACAGTGTGTGGCCCTAAAATCCACTGCGCCTTTGCGATTTTCCGTAGTAAAAGTTGTTTGGCCGTTTTTAGATATTGGACTTGTTCAATAGAGTTGTTCGATAACTTCAGTTGTCGTCGAACTAGCGGTTCGCCAAATTCCGCTTAAAAACAGCAAAATGCAGAGCATTTTGCGAGACTTGTTCGTCGGAAACGCGGAAACAAGTTTCCGATTGAACAAGTCCAATATACGAAATAATTACGAACAAAGGTAAAATATCAAGAAGATACCGAGCAGCAGAATGAAGACCGACAAATACAAGATTGCTTCTTTGAATAAAGGTTCCCTCAAGCGTTCATCTTTGGTGGATGTTTGTTGAGTTATGTAAATGTGTTTTGGACGGAACGCCATGCAGCCGTAGCGCCGTAGGATTGTGTTCCAAGTTGCCCGCAGGCCCCTTCTACCTTGTGGCCTTTTCTATACCGCCGCGTAACTTTAAGCCCCATTTTTTCAAGCAGTGAACTAATACGGGCTATTTCCCCAGCATTAGGTTTCTGTAAAGGACGGCCCTCAAAAAGCATTCCCTCCACAGGGTTCCATGGAATCAAGTTTACCACTGCGTTAAGTCCTTTGACAAACTCCGCCAAGGCCTCCGCATCTTTACGGCGGGTGTTGATACCTTTTAAAAGAACCATCTCCAGGGTAATACGCATCCCTGCCTGCGCTTGATACAAACTTAGAGCTTCTTTAATGACGGAAAGAGGGTTGGCGGCCGCAGTCGACGGCATAAGACGATTACGGAGTTCTTCATCCGCAGACGGAATGGACAGAGCCAACCGGAAGTGGGGGCTGTTTTCAGCAAGGCCCCTGATTCCCGTTACTATACCGCAGGTGGAGACAGTGATACGCCGCGGAGAGAAATTTATGCCGTCGGTTAGAATATTTACAGCCCGGTAGAGTTCATTTATATTTAGCAATGGTTCTCCCATACCCATGAAAACTACGTTGGCTATGTTCCCTGCGATTTTTTTGAGCCGGAAAAACTGACTCAATATCTCGGCGGAATCCAGATTGCGGCGGAATCCTAATGCCCCGGTCTTGCAAAAAACACAGCCCATGGGACAGCCCGCCTGAGTGGACAAACAGGCGGTTCTGCGTCCATCCCCATCAGTAAGTAGAACAGCTTCGACGCGGGATTCGTCGTATAGAGTGATTATGAGTTTTACTGTTCCATCAGGATCCCGCAGTTCTGCGGATACTTCACCGGAGTATATTACGAATCGCTTATCCAATTCCTCCCGTAGGGACTGAGGAATGTCGGTCATGCCATCAAATGTTCCAGTACCCCGCATTATCCATGAGAATATCTGCTTTGCCCGGTAAAAAGGCAGTGGAGTAAGAAGTGCCGCCATTTCTTCCAGAAAAAGTCCGGCAAGGGCCTGACGCCCGGCGCCTCCTGGCATATCAGACTCTTAGTTTTTCCAAGAATTCTATAACGGACAGATTTCGCAATCCATGCTTTTGAAATTCCGTGAGGACATCGATAGCCTGTTTTTTATCCCCTTTCCTTATAAGACAATCCGCCAATTCAATGTAAAAGCGGTAATTTTTAGGATCTTGCTGGATCAGCCGGCGCAGGGATTCAACTGCCTCTTCGTATTTACCCTGGACCTTGGCGACTATCGCAAGACCCAATACCGCATAGGTGTCAAATTCAACATTTAAAGCACGGTGGTAATATTCCGATGCCCTTTCGTAATCGTTAAGATTGCGGTATGCATCACCGGCTCTGGTCAAAATAACCTTGTTCCGCGGGTCCTGTTCCAAGATACGATTCCAGTATTCTAGCGGGCGATGCAACTGGTTCAAACCACGATAACAGTCGGCCAAGCCAAAGAGGGCATAAAAATTACCGGTGTCCCGCTCCAGGGCTTTTTCAAAGTACCCTATCCCCTTTTCAAATGTTTTGAGTTTTCGGTGGCAGTTTCCTATAGATGTCAGCACCCGTATATCTACATTTTCTCTGTTAGTCTCAAGCATTTTTTCCCAATAGAACAGGGCGTCCCGGTATTCCTTGAAATCATAGTGCAGATGCCCCAACCCTATAATGGCGTAGGGATTTTGTTCCTCCATCTCCAGAACCCGCAGATAAACCATTTTGGAGCGCTTAAAATCCCGGATCTTCCGGTAAGCGTCGGCTACGCGGGTCAGAACGGTGATATTCTTGTCATCATGGAGCAGATATTGTTCCCATATTTCTATGGCTTTATGGTACTGATTCAGTGCTTTGTAGCAGTCTGCCAGGCCGAATAAGGCATAATTATTACCCGGATGGTGGTCGAGGCATTTTTTGTAGTAGTCTACAGCTTCCCGGAAAGAACCGCGTTTCCGGCTCGAATCTCCCATGCCGACTAGGGCGTAGTTGTTATTTTCATCAATCTTAAGAATTTTGCTGAAACAGTCTATGGCTTCAGCAATCTTATTTTCTTTTAAGAAGATGTACCCTTT
Source organism: Treponema sp. (assembly GCA_031288005.1). Next base: position 33,118 of record JAITSE010000093.1, on the reverse strand, counting down.
TTTTGAAAGTTCTGAAATCTCTGCGAGATCTAAAACTTTTTCCTCTATGCCGTCTGAGAAATCCAAAGTCGCCGGCCCGCCAGATATCAGATCAATTATATTCGTATGGTGCATATTGCTGTTATTCATTAGGATAATCCTCTTTTTCATGTATCAGTCTTTTAATGATTTCAGATATTTCTATGATAATTGATGCAGACTTTTTTTTATCTGGAGCAATCCAATACATCCGGAGGGCATCTAAAATCCTTCCTTTGCTCATATAAAAGTCGCCTATTCTCGTTAAACCGTCTGAATACCCGGTGGTTAGAAAAATTCTCCGGGCATCTTCTATTTTCCCTTCTTTGTATAAAATATTACCCTTTCGGTTTAACATGGCTTTTTGCTCACTGCTTATCGGAGGTTTAGACATGGTTTTCAGAAAAACAGATTGATCTTCAAAACCGTTAAATATATTTTTACAGTCTGGACTGTTCCTGAATAGGTTTATATCATTATTTGCCATTTTTGACCAAATTACAACAAAAATTTATAAATTTTCTAAAAATAACACCATAAAACACTCTATCATTTATCTATATCATAATATATATTATAAAATAAATCAAGTGTTTTTATCTAAAAAAGTAAAAAAATCTACAATAGAGCGTCCGTACTTCTTTGACAATTCCAATAAAAACATCTCTGCGGTATTGTTGCCATCTTCCCTGGGTCTGTGCAAGAGTATTTTAGAACCGGGATGTACCAACGGAGAATCCGCTATAGCTTTAAGAAGGCTGGCTTTGTATTTATATTGGAAAGGCGGATCGCAAAAAATAATATCAAAAGAGTTTTTGGAGCGCGTTATATAAAGTTCGACGGTCATAAAGTGGCAGTTGATACGTACCGGAGATAGAGAAACATTTTTTAACAGAATTTTCCGCTTTGTCGGGTCCTTTTCAACTGCTTCTACCGGTATGGCGCCTCTGGAAGCCGCTTCCAGCGCAATAACGCCTGAGCCGGCGAACATATCAAGGAAAGAAAGACCTGAAAGATTCCCCAGGACTGCGAAAATCGATTCCCTCATGCGGTCCATAGCCGGCCTAATTTCACCGCCCGGAACATCTACCCTACGCCCCGCAAGTATACCACCGGTAATTCTCATTCTGGGTTTTTTCTCTTACATGAGGTTCTGAAGAAGTTCGTTTAATTCGTCTGAACTAACCACTGGGTCTGATGGTGTCTTTTCATTGTCATACCCGGTGATATTGGCTATTGTCATACGGCGTTCCTGGGTATGGTTCCATAAGATGGTAAGGTGGTCGCGGATCGCCGGAAATCTATCTGAAGCAATCAACTCAGAAATGGCCTCTGAGAAGATACGTTCAGTTTCCGCCAGATTATGAAATTGTTCCACCCGATCGATGAAACGCTTGTTATCAGCAAGCTGCTCAAGAAGAATAGAAAGAATTCTATCAATAAAATCTACATCATCCAGCGTCTTTTCTAAAAACAAATCCGGATCTGCGTCCAAAAGGAACATATCCCGGATTATCCTGATGCGGGTATTGATGATGAATATAGCATCCTCATAGTTAATCCGTTTATTCATACTCTTTATTTAGTATCGGCTTTATTTTGCGCTTCTTTACTATGGGGGCAAAGGCGTTATGGATAAAGTCGCAGTCCTCCGGGTTTTAACTTTTTGTTCTATGGCGCAGACGTTTCGGTGTGCAGTTTTCTGCTGATGCGGCGTATTGACAGAGTTTTCCCCGTGTCATGGTCTATCTCCGCAAGAATTCCTTGTAGCGCCTGGATGCGGCCTGGTCCAGGTTTTGCACATTCCATACGGTAAAGGATATGGTTCCGCGCCCGGTTTAGACATATATTCTCATCCATGCCGATTATGCTGTTGGCCACTCCTGTCATGCCCAGATCTGTGATGTAGCCTGTTCCCTTGAACAGAATGCGTTCATCCGCGGTCTGCACATGGGTATGAGTTCCCGCGACAAAGCTGGCCCTGCCGTCCAGGTAGCAGCCAAGAGCTTCCTTTTCACCGGTAGATTCCGCGTGAAAATCTACCAGAACTATGGGAGCGCCGTCATTTATTGATTTATCCGTCATGATAAAATCGAATGTCCTAAAAGGGCAGTCGATGGGAGTCATAAATTCACGACCTTGGAGGTTGATAACCAGCCAGGGAACACCGGCTTTTTCAAGGCGGCGCCAACCCTGCCCGGCGGCAGGTTCCGGGTAATTTGCAGGCCGCAGAATTCTTTTTTCACTGTTCATAATCGTTAAAAATTCCCGCTTTTCCCAGACATGGTTTCCAGAAGTAACTATATCAGCGCCGGACGCCAGAATTCTTTCAAGAACGTCTCCTGTCATACCGAAACCTTCGGCGGCATTTTCCCCATTAACTACCGTAAAGTCCGCGGAATATTCCCGGATGAGGCCAGGAAGCAGTCGACTCAGAATGGTCATGCCAGGATCCCCCACCACATCGCCGATCATGATTGTCCGTAAAGGTTTCATATTAATAGTATAAATATTTTCCGCCTAAAAATCCATACACACCTTCGATTTGAGGCATTGTCTTTTGGATAACAACATAGGCATAATAAATGTCTTATGGCACAGTTGCATAGTATTGATAAAAAATCCCGGCATTTGGGCCAAGGGGCGATTCTCTTATGTGCCGTTCTTTGGAGCACCAGCGGTTTATGCATCAAACTTCTGGATTGGCATCCCATTACGATCTCTGGTGCGCGTAGTTTTCTTGCCGTCCTGGTATTGGCGGCCGCTAAGTTTCTCAAATCCCGCAGAGTAAAGACAAAGGGCCCCCCGCTATACATCTTCGCCGGTGGCTGCGCCTATGCCGCTACCATGATCCTATTTGTGATCGCCAATAAACTTACCGCTTCGGCTAACGCCATCCTGCTACAGTACAGCGCCCCGATCTGGTCGGCTATGCTTGGCTGGCTGCTGATCAAGGAGAAACCTCGCTGGGAACACTGGGGCGCCATGGTCCTGGTCATGGCAGGGATGGTCCTTTTATTCAAGGACAATTTAACGCTCCATGGTAGTCTTGGAGGGAGCGCCTTTCTTGGAAATTGCGTCGCCGTTTTTTCTGGCGTCTGCTTTGGGGCCAATTCCGTCTTTATGCGTATACTTAAAGACGGGGACCCCGCAGACGCCATGCTCCTTTCTCATATCCTTACCGCCCTTTTCAGTATCCCTTTCTTTATTTTATATCCTCCCTCGCTGACCGCCGGAGCGCTCCTAGCCGCAGCGTTTATGGGGATCTTCCAGATCGGCGCGGCATCTCTGCTCTTCGCCTGCGGTATGAAACGGGTTACCGCTATTCAAGCCATGCTCTTCGCCATGGTGGAACCTGTCCTAAACCCTGCGTGGGTGTTTTTGATTACCGGAGAGAAGCCCGCCGCTTCGGCAGTCGCTGGGGGCCTAATCATCGTGGCCGCTGTGGCGGCTTCTTCAATAATTGGAAAGCGGCGGGTGGCTTGATAGCGGCATATATCCAGTGTTTTGCCGTAGATGTCAGGCAATTAACTTATGAGATAAATTCCCTGTGTCCGTCCTGCCGCTTCATAACCAGACGCCACGCTTTCCGCAGTATCCCTATCCTGCCGAAAAGCAGCCAGAGCAGGAAGAACAAAACGGCGAGGCTGGGAACGCCGTAGATGACGGCTCCCATAAGCGCCACCAAAACAATCGAAGCGTAGTCCCCAAAAGAGCGGAACAGTTCTCCTACCCGTTCTCTCATGCCGGGCCTGGAGGAAGGGGTATCCGCAAGTGGTCCCAGAAGCTCAAGGTCTATGGTCGCGTAATCCACGAGATGAGTCAGGGCGGAAAGCTGCGAGCCGGTCCAGTCGATTTCCTGTTGAAGTTCCGCTATGCGTTTTTCTACGGTCATGATTTCGTCGATGGTTTTAGCTTGGCCGAGGTACGATTGAAAGGTCTTGAGCAGTTTTTCTTTTGTCTCCAGCCTGCCGGTAAGATCGTAAAACTGTATTGTGGCGTCTTCCACCCGTTCCGAGCGGGACAAAACTTTTCCCATGCCGGAAAGCCCGGTCAAAACGCTGTCGTAAGACTCCGGCGGGACCTTGAGGGTATAATGCCGGGAATTGTCATACACATTGGAGTATGCGGCGTAGCCTTTATGCTGTTCCAGCGCCTCGGCAAGCGTCTTTTCCGCCGCCTCCAGGCTGCTAACCCGGATGCGAAGCTCCGCGTTCCTGATAAGGACCCGTGCGGTTCCCGCTGTGGAATCCACAGGGGTTTCGGGCGCGCCGCCGGCTTCCACCCTGGCTTCGCCGACCCGCTCCGGTATGGACGCAGCAGGCAGCGGCGCATGTTTCTGCGCGGCGGCCGTATCGTAAGCGCCGGCTGCTCTGGCAAGGGAATACGCCATGCCGCCGCCGGAAGCTCCGCCCTTCGCGGAGCAGGCGGAAAAAAGGCCGGCGGGCGCAAAAACCATCAACAGTATTAGCGCGATTCTTTGGGAATTCATATATGCTCCTTCAATTTTTCCGGTTATATAAGTTACTTGACTTATTGGACTTGTTCAATCGGGAATATCGAAAACTTGTTTCCGCGTTTCCGAAACCTATTCCAATGAACCTTGGAACCGGAGACTTTCAGTCCTTGGGGCTTTAACTTTAATGCGGAGGTATTCATTGTTCCCTAATCCTCTTTATAATTTGATTCATGATCTAAGCGAGGCTTGTTTCAATTTTAAGTGATATTCCTGGAAAAGCAATTTTTAAACTGGTTTTGAAATCCACCGCATTGATTCCAAGGTCGACCGCCTATTTTACAGAAATCCGGCAGTAGCGTTTTTTTCCAGCCCGGAGTATGAGTGATCCCCCATCGTCCAGGGCATCCTCTCCGATAAGAGCTTCTGGGTCCGAAATCGCTGCAATGTCCCCGCCCCGGGTGGCTATGAAAGCGCCGCCCTGTTGGACTAGGCGGCGGGCCTCGCTTTTGGATGGGGTAAGCCCCGCATCGGTAAAGAGATCCGCCACGGGGTAGCCCGCCGCAAAACGAGAGTGGAGCAAGGATGCCCCGGGCATGGCCGAAGAATCGCCGCCGCTGCCTCCGAATGCGGCTCTGGCGCCTGAGAGAGCCCGGTCAGCCTCTTCCTTGCCGTGAATCAGCGCGGTAATTTCCCAGGCAAGACGCTCCTTCGCCTCGTTGGGATTTTTTTTCGGCTCCGTGAGGCGGCGGCATTCTTCCGTGGGGAGAAAGGTGAACATCAACAGGAAGCGCTTGACATCGACGTCTTGCACATTCCGCCAATACTGGAAAAAGTCGTAAACGCTCACCAGGCGGGGATCCAGAAAAATCGTACCCTTTTCGGTCTTGCCCATCTTCTTGCCGTCTGAAGTCGTTACCAAGGGAAAGGTGAGGCCGAAAACTTCCGCGCCTTCAATCCGGCGAATCAATTCATTGCCGGCGACAATATTTCCCCATTGATCGTCTCCGCCAATCTGAAGACGGCAGCCGTAACGCCGGTAGAGTTCCAGAAAATCATAGCTTTGCAGCAGTTGGTAGTTGAATTCGATGAAAGAAAGGCCGGTTTCAAGGCGTATCCTGTAGGACTCAAAACTGAGCATCCGGTTTACTGAAAAATGGCTTCCAATTTCGCGGAGAAAATCAATATAGTTAAGGTCCGCCAGCCAGTCTTTGTTGTTGGCTAACCGGGCGTGGTTTCCGTCAAAATTTAGGAAGCGGTCAAGCTGCTTCTCAATAAATTTTGTATTCGCATCAAGCTGCCCGTAACTCAGCATCTTACGCATTTCCGACTTGCCCGAGGGATCGCCTATCCGGGCGGTTCCACCCCCTAAAAGGGCTATCCCTTTGTGCCCCGCATCCCGGAGATGGTGGAACGCGAAGTAGGGGACCATGTGTCCGATGTGAAGACTCGTCCCCGTGGGATCGCAGCCGATATAAAAGACCACCGGCATCTCGTCCATAAGTCTGGAAAGGCCCTCCGGATCGGTACACTGGGCAAAAAAACCCCGTTCTTTCAGATTGTCAAGCGCTTTGTTCATGATGCCGTCCTGATGCGGAAATTAACGGGCCCCAAATAAGCAAGCCTTTGAATGAGATGCTCAATATTTCCATACCAGCTAGTATAGCCCAGCGGCGGAGTTACTGTCAATGAAAGGCAGGGCAGAAATCGTTCTTTAAAAAGCTGGCGGAGATTTGATGATCGGAGTTTACCTGCTTAGGCTGTAGCTTACGTTTTTTTTAATAGTACGCGAAGTGGAAGTGTTCTTCATAAAAATATCTCCCGCTGGACCGCTGAATCCCGCCGTCATGCCATCCTCTGTGTAGAGCGTCCACTCGACAGGATCGCTGCCGTTGTTTTGGTAAAGGATATCCCATGTGATTGTAAATATAGCACTGCCGCCGTCACCCGCAATTTCGACGGCTTTTTCGGGACTTACGGATGTATATTTAGCTGCGCCGTCCGCCGCAGCCACCTTTACTTTCAGCTTATCCCCGCTGTTGTTGAAAAAAATAAGCTCGGCTCTCGGCAATGTAAGGGGGGCGTCTACGATTTCTGTTTTGCAGTCCGCTAAAAGCGCCAGAGTACACACGCCAGCCAGCGCAAATACCAGCCCGGCTCTTAGCCGGCCTAACTGTCTTCTGTGCAAAAAAATATTTCTTTTCATGCAAAACGCCGCCTTTCCACGCCGCGCATCCGCTTCTTGTCCCGGTATCCATTACAAAAATATGACATAGCTTCGGACGCGGTGTAAGGGAAGTTTGCGGCAATGGTGTTAAATTAAATCCCTTACCGCTGTTTGGTAAATATTAGCTCCGGGACGCTGCTGTCCGTCTTCTTCGCCACAATTTTTATTTTTGTCCCATCCTGATTTATTTCCACACCTCCGTCCAGTATCTCTTTCAAATCATTATCCGTTACCGGCCGCTCGGGTTGATCTATGGACATGGCTATGGAATGCGTTTCGTCGTTTACCGTAACATCGTCTTTAGAGGCCAGTATCATCTTCAGTATCAACCATGTTATGTCGATATTGCTGCCTGAAAAAGTCATCGTGGTAGTCCCGGACGCCGCCATTGTTTTGGCATCCGCGTCAATGATCGTTATTATATCCGTATAGCTTGTTACTTTTATATTGCCCAGCATTGCCGCCGTATGAGCGTCCAATTCTCCTTCGGATTCAAGCGTCTCTTTCAAAGTCTGCGTTTGAATGTAGAAACCTCTCCATGTTCCATTGATCTGGCTCAGGGATGTTATTTTTGACCATACACTAGGTTCTTCTTTGACAACCGGACCCACAGTAGCGCTTACGCTGTCTGAGTATCCCGTACGGGTAACCGTTACCCTGATATATTTGCCCTCATCTACGGAGGCGGGGATATACGCTCCGCCAATTGCGTCTTCAATATTGACGAAGGATCCGTCCGCGGTGTGGGCGCTTTGCCACTGATAACTGATGGTTCCGGCGCCGTTAAGCTTAGCGGTATTGGCGGTTAGGAGTGCGCCCGCTTTAACCGCCCCATCAACGCCGACAGAGCCTGAAAGCGCTGGAATCTGGTACGCAGGGCCGTCCTGCTTGACAAATATTAGCTCAGGGACGCCCTTTCTCAATTTCTCCCCGGGAATTTTTATCTTTGTCCGATTCTGATTTATTTCCACACCCCAACTCAGCGCCTCCTTCCAATCATCATCCGTTACCGGTTGAGCGAATTGGGGCTGGGTAACTGTTAATGAATAAGATTCTTCGTTTATCGTAACGTTGCCGCCAGAAGCCGGCGCGTCTTTTAGTAGCAGCCATACCGTGTTGATATTGCCGTCTGAAAAAGTTATCGTGGTAGCCTCGGACGCCGTCATTGTTCTGGCATCCGCGTCAATTGTCAATGTCATATCCGTATAGCTTGTTGTTTTTATATCACCCAGTAGAAAGGCGATCATTGCCTCCTCTTGAGCGTCCAATGGCGCCCCGGTTATGGATTTAATCAATTCGTTTATAGCGCGTGTTTGATTGTAGGAAGCTTTCCATGTTCCATGCGCCTGGCTCAAGGATATTAGTTCTGACCAGGTATCATCTTCTTCAGTTATATCAGTTATGCCGGTAGGGCATCCTGTCAAAACAAGGCACAGTGCTAAAAGGCAAGCTAAAAACCGGGCCGATGCTGCAAAAACCAAAAAAATACTTTTCCTCATTGTGAAAACTCCTTATGAGTTACCGAACAGGTTTATTATAAAATATATGTGGATTTTACGCAATACGCAGCGCTTGTTATGTGGAACTGCCGCAAAATTTGTTAAAAACACTTGATAATCATTGCAATTGTATGTATATTGTATGAAATAAAGGAGCAACTATGCCATTGTTGCAAGTAAGAGATTTCCCTGAGGACATTTATGAGGAAATTACATTTGAAGCCCACCGGCAGAATAGAACCATAGCCCAACAAACAATTATTCTCATAAAAAAAGGGCTTGGTGAAGAAATGTCAAATAAGGAACGAAGGAGGCTTGCCATAGAAAGGACATTCTCTCGGAATATACCTCAAAATGTAAAAGTTGTAGATTATGTAAAATTTGTTCGTGAGGATAGGGATAGATGACAGGAGCAATCGATGTCTGTGGGGCAATGGAAATTCTTTTGCAAAAGGAAAAGGCTAATAAATTTAGCAAAGTATTACAGGAAGCTACACTTATCATAGCGCCGGACTTATACATTTCGGAATTAACAAATACTTTTTGGAAATATTATCGGGCAAATATTTTAACTAAAGATGAATGCGTACAATATATAAAGGATGGAATAAATTATGTGGATAAATTTATAGATGGCAAAGAACTTTGGCAAGAGGCGTTTTCAGAGGGAATAAATAATGATTATTCAATTTATGGTATGTTTTATATGGTTGTTACAAGAAGAAATAGTGGTATATTAATAACCAATGATTTGGTTTTAGCAAAAATTTGTAAAGCTAATAATATTCAAATATGTTATTAGAATAGAGTTGTTCATCGGAAACGCAGTTTCCGCAACTTCAGTTATTGAACAAATTCCCTATAAATCAGAAAAATGCGGAGCATTTTGCGAGACTTGTTCGACGCATAATGTCTTCCTTATTGGACTTGGCGAACCGCGATTCTACGAATCGATGGTTCGACAACAAGTTGTTCTACTGAAACCAGGAACCATGAGACCTCCGATGGTGGTCTCACGGTTCTTTGGGAAAACTTTTATTTTTCCAGGATAAGCAGAGTCTTTGGATCTAGCCGCAGCGCAATCTGTTCCGGGTTATACAGGTCCCGGTCCTTTGATATGGTCAACTTAATGTGATCCGGCTTTGGGTCCAAAGTGATGATTACATCTATAAGATCGGCATAATCCTTTATGAGCAGGGGAACGCCCCTTTTATCGTAGGCGGAGCCCTGAATACTGGCCGCGCCCGGCGCCGCCGCGGGAGCTTTGACCGTACAACTGTACCAGATTGAAAGCCCCATCTCTTGGGCAAAATCTTTTGCGCCTTGAAGTCTTTCCCTTTCGCCGGAAGAAAACTCAAGGCCGTCCACAATCACCGCTTCGGCGTTAAAGCCCCCTTCCGTGATCAGCGCCCTGAGGCTCCGGTTTATCTGATCGCCGCTGATCCCTTCCTGGCTGAACTTCATGAGAACCCGGTTCTTAATCACATCGTTTTTTACTTCGCCGATGTTTTCCAGATTCTTCTTCATAACAAATTCTTCAAAGATATCCTCGTACCAGGCCAGCACATAATCAGTGTGCTTGGTAAAGGATACGTGAATCACCTTTTTCCCTTGCAGGAGCTTGTCCAGAGCAATCTGAACCAGAACCGAAGTTTTGCCTATGCCGCTTGGCGCTGCAATGACGCCTACTTCTCCGGGCTTAAGCCCGCCGTGAATAGACTTTTCAAAAACACGAACCGGACTGCGCTCCACAAGTTCATTCTTAACCACTTGTTATTCCTCCATAAAACTTGAGATTGTTCCAAAAGCTGAAGTTTTGGAGCAGCCTCGCTTGTCAGCTTATTTTGCCGCCCTCTTCCGTTTTTCCTCATATTCCTTGATGAGGGCTTCGGAAATGCCGGCGGGAACTTTTCCGTACTTCTCAAACTCCATGGTAAATTCCGCTTTGCCCTGGGTCAGGGAGCGAAGCACCGTGGAATAACCGAACATATCGCTCAGGGGAACTTCGGCGTCGACCCGGGAAGAAATCCCGTCTTCTGTCGACGCCACTATTATACCGCGCCTTTGGTTAATCGAAGCATAAATATTTCCCTGGAATTCCGTAGGGCCTTCCACGGAAACTTTCATGATAGGCTCCAGTATACAAGGCTTGGCCTTACCGTAGGCTTCCCTGAAAGCGCCGATGGCGGCAAGCTGGAATGCTATATCAGAGGAATCTACAGGGTGGGACTGGCCGTCGTTGATGACGCAGCGGATGTTCACAATGGGAAACCCGATGAGGCTGCCTTTCTTGACGGCTTCCCGGAACCCTTTGTCGCAGCTTGGGACGAATTCCGTGGGAATGGCCCCGCCTTTGATATTATCAACAAATTCGTATTCGCCGTCAGCATAAGGCTCCATATAGCCCGCCACCCGTCCATACTGTCCGGAGCCGCCGGTCTGCTTCTTGTGGGTGTAGTTGAAGTCAGCCCTCTGGGTAATGGCTTCTCTATAGGCCACCTGGGGCATACCGGTATCCACCTCGCATTTATATTCCCGGCGCATTCGCTCAATATAAACTTCCAGGTGGAGTTCACCCATGCCTTGAACAATGGTCTGGTTGGACTCAGGGTCTACAAAAGTCCTGAAAGTGGGGTCTTCCTTGGTGAAACGGTTAAGGGCCTTGGCCATCTGATCCGCCGACTTCTTGTCCTTGGGCGTAATGGCCAAAGAGATGACAGGCTGGGGAACGTACATAGAGGACATGGCGTAATTAAGGCCGCCCCCGCAAAAGGTGTCTCCCGAGGCGCAGTCTATTCCGAAGAGGGCCACAATATCGCCGGGGGATCCTTCGTTAATATCCTCCATGTTATCGGAATGCATACGAACAAGCCGGCCCACCTTGAATCGTTTCCGGGACCTTGTGTTCATAAGCTCATCGCCCTTTTTAAGCGCGCCTTGATAAATTCGCACGTAGGTTAGCTGGCCGTACTGTCCGTCTTCAAGTTTAAACCCCAGGGCCACGGTAGGACTTTTTTCGTCAACAACAAGCTCCTTCCGCTCCTCGTCATGATCCAGGTCCAGGGCATAATTCTTCACCTCCGTGGGGTCAGGGAGGTAGTAGCTTACGCCGTCCAAAAGCGGCTGGATACCCTTGTTTTTGTAGGCTGAACCGACCATAACCGGAACGAACTGTTCCGCCAGGGTACCTTTGCGGATGGCTGTGCGGATTATGTCTTCGGAGATGCCTTCTCCGCCCAGATAAAGCTCCGCAAGATCGTCAGAAAACATGGAAGCCGCATCCAGAAGTTCTTCCCGGTATTTTTCGGCGTCTGCTTTGAGGTAGGGGGGTATTTCAGCATAGCGGAGTTCCGTACCCTGTTCGCCGTCGAAGTACACCGCCTTCATGGTGATAAGGTCTACAATCCCCTCAAGTTTATCCTCGATTCCTATGGGAATCTGGATGAATACCGCGTTCAGTCCCAGTTTTTCCCTAAGCTGAATTTTCACCTTGAAAGGATTGGCCCCGGTTCTGTCGCACTTGTTCACGAAGGCAATGCGGGGCACATGATAGCGCTTGAGTTGGCGGTCTACTGTAATGGACTGGGACTGCACTCCGCCGACCGCGCAAAGCACCAGAATTGCTCCGTCCAGCACCCGCAGGGAGCGCTCCACTTCTATGGTAAAGTCTACGTGTCCGGGCGTATCAATTAGGTTTACGGTATGCCCTTTCCATTCAACCTGAGTTGCCGCAGATTGAATTGTAATTCCCCGCTCCCTTTCAAGCTCCATGTGGTCCATAGTAGCGCCGACGCCGTCTTTTCCGCGGACTTCATGGATGGCGTGAATCTTATTGCTATAAAACAGGATACGCTCGGAAAGAGTCGTTTTTCCCGAGTCAATATGCGCGCTGATTCCAATATTCCGCATTTTTCGGACCTCAGCCCGGGTAATATCGATGCTCATATTTATCTTTGCTCCTTACCAGAGACGCTTGAAGCGTTCAAAAATTATTTTTCACCTCAATTATTGAAAATAGAAATTATAATAACGAGAAAAGCTATCAAAAGTTGAAAGGAATTTCAAGTAGGCGCTATTAGACCGCTGAGGCGGCCTGCAAACTCCAGGCAAGCGCTTTAGCGCTTGCAGGCCTCAAGTCCGCCGTACCGCCCGGAAAAGCTCGCTTCGGCTCATTTCAAACCAAATGGGCCTGCCGTGAGGGCAGCGGGGCGGCTGGAGTTTCAGGGCGGCTTCCGCCAAAGCCAGAGCGGAAGCGTCGTCCAGGTAGCCCCCGTCTTTGATTGCGCCGTGGCAGGAAAGCGCGGCGGCCCAGCGCCCGGCCATGTTTTCTCCCGCGGTCTTAAGCTCCAGGATAGAGCGCACTGTTTCGGTGTCGGAAAGCCGCCATCCGTCAGGCAGGGCCTCGATGCGCCATCCTCCATCCTCCCGGACAATTATCACACCGAGTTTGGCCAGCTCCTCCCGGCGCAGACTGAGGAATTCGTCATCCTCGTCACTTTCGGTAGAGAAAGGAATAGGCACCAGGAGTTCCTGCCTGGAAATGGGGCTGTAAAGAAAGCGGTCGTAGAGGATGCGCTCATGGGCGGCGTGCTGATCAATGATAAAGAGCCGGTCTTTACATTCAATTAATATGAAAAGATCGAAAAGCCGCCCCACAAACTTAATGTTCGTCTCCTCCGCGCCGGCGCTTCTTCCCGCGGACATACTCCGCTCATAAACAGGAGCCTGCTCGTAAACGCCGGCTTCTCTGTCCCAGGCCCTGCCGGGAAGCGGGGCAAAAGCCGGAGGCTTATCAAGCAGGGCTTCCATTGCCAGAGGACCGGAACCACGGCGGGAAATCCCGGCGGAATAGTCCCGGTCCAGGCTTTTTTCCCCGGGATCTCCGCCATCCTGAGCAAATGCGAAGGTCCTTTCCCCCGGCTTATCCGGGGTGAAAGCGGCGATATTCCGGCGGCGGGAGAAATCTAGCAGAGCGGAGCTGATGGCGTGGTGTATGACGCCCGGATCCCGGAAGCGGACTTCCCGTTTTGCGGGGTGTATATTAAAATCCGCAAGGCTGGGGTCTATATCCAGGTAGACAGCCCCTAGCGGATGGCTCCCGTTGGGAAACCAGCCCTGGAGTCCGTATTCCAATGCCTGAAGCAGTGAAAAATCCTGGATGCGCCGCCCGTTGACAAAGACATATTGATGCCGCCGGTCCTGGCGGTAGAGTTCCGGCCCCCCGGTAACGATGACAAGCGAGAAGTTCTGCCCCTGGGCGCTGATTTCATGGAGAAAGGACGCTTCATTCCTGGCAAGAAGCGCCTGAGCGTAGCGGTCTTTGAAGGACGAAACCGGGGGAAGGAAGGTCTTGAGCTGGCCGTCCTGAAAAAACCGGAAAGTCCGGTCCGGGAAAGCCATTGCCTTTTCAAGAAAAATCTGGCGGCAAAGGCCGGCTTCGCTGCCTTCCCGCTTGAGGAACCGCTTTCGGGCCGGAATCGTGTCGAAAAGCCCCATTGCCCGGACGCTGGTTCCCTTGACCCGGCGGGTCTGAGTCAGGTTCGGGGTATTGCCGGGCCCGTTTTTCAGCAGCCAGGCTTCATGTCCGTCAAGGCTGGAGAGTATTTCAAGGCGGGAAACCGCAGCGGCCGCGGCCAGCGCTTCTCCCCGGAAACCCAGGGTTTCCACGGTGTTGAGGTCTTCCAGGGAGCGAATCTTGCTTGTCGCGTGGGTACAGCAGCAGAGTTCCAGGTCTTCTTTCCCCATGCCGCCGCCGTTGTCTGTTACCTCGACCCGGCGTATCCCGCCGCCTTCAATACTCAGCTCTATCAGGGAACTTCCCGCGTCTAAAGCGTTGTCTATAAATTCCCGGACCAGGGCCGCGGGCCGGTCTATGACTTCTCCCGCGGCTATTTTCCGGGCTTCTTCCGGCGGCAAAACCCGGATCCGGCCCTGGACCGCGCCGCCGCTGCTTGCTGCGCCGTTGCTTGCTGCGCCGATTTCACCAAGTTCTAGGCCGCTCATATTATTCCCCGCTGTCAAAGAGGCCAAGCTCCGCCTCTTCCCCATCATCTTCAGCCTTAAGCTCGGTTCCGCTAAGCAGGATTTCGATGCGGCTTTCCACCTTTTCAAGGTCCTTTTCAAGGGAGCGGGCGAGTTTAATTCCCTCCTCAAAGTCTTTGAGCGCCTCATCCAGGGGCAGGTCCGGTTTCCGTATTCTTTCCCCCAGGGTTTCAAGCCGCTCCAGGCGGTTTTCAAAGTTCTTTTTTTCAGAATTCTTCATGGTCTTTCTCCAGTGTTTTCATGTGAAACTCTAGAAACCCCGGTTGGGTTTCCAGAGTTTCCTTGGAAAACATCTAAAAACTTCAGTTTTTAGATGTTTTCATATCTCTCCCTCCCTCTTCAATAAAACCGATTCCGCTCTTGCGTTTATGATCCCCGACAGAGGGCGTATGATCAGAGGCTCCCCTGGTTTTACGTCCGCGGCTCCGCGCAGGACCGCCCCCGAATTTCCGTGGATCACCACCGAAAAGCCCCGCTCCAGCACCGAAACAGGGCTTGCGGCCTCAAGACTTGTCCGCGCCAGTTCAAGCCGCCTTCTGAGCTCCGACACCCGGTCAGAGAGGGCTTCCAGCAAAGATTCCTTGGCGTCGTCAAAGCGCACCAGCCGCGGCTGGAGTATGGCCCGGAAGCGGTATTCCAGGTCTTCAAGATTGAAGGGCTTGAGAAGGAGGCGCGCCCGGTCCAGCCTGGCCTTCATAGTTTCCCGGAGCTGCCGGTCCAGGGCCAGGACGGCTTCCCGGGTCTCGCGGCGGCTTTCACTAACCAATTCCGCCGCCGCGGAGGGTGTAGGGGCCCGGAGGTCAGCCGCGTAATCTGAGAGAGACCAGTCTATCTCGTGTCCCACGGCGCTCACTACGGGAATCGTGGAAGCGGCAATGGCCCTGACTACAAGTTCCTCCGAAAAGGGGAGGAGGTCTTCCAGTGAGCCTCCCCCGCGGCCCACGATAAGCACATCCGCAAGGCGCCACCTATTGGCCTGTTCTATGCGCCGGGCAATGACGGGAGCCGCCTCCGAACCCTGTACCGGCGCGGGGAGAATCACAACCCCTATGCCCGCGGCCCTGCGCTCCAGAATGTTAAGAATGTCCCGCACCGCGGCCCCTGTGGGGGAACTCACCACTCCCACAACTGCGGGAAAACGGGGGATGGGCTTTTTTAGCTCTTCATCAAAGAGGCCCTCCGCGGCCAGAGCGCGCTTCCGCTTTTCCAGCATGGCCAGGATGTCCCCGGTCCCGGCCTTCTCCATCTCCTCGCAGATAATCTGGTAAGTACCCCGCTGGGCATAGACGGAAATGCTGCCCCGGACCCGCATGAGCATCCCGTCTACAGGTTCAAAGGAAAGACCGCGCAGCCGGTTCTTGAACATGACGCCGGAAATGGCCGCCGTGGAATCTTTCAAGGTAAAGTAGAGGTGTCCGGTACTTGAAGGCCGGCAGTTGGAAACTTCCCCTTCCACCGTTACGGAGTTGAAGGCGCCCTCAAGATTTTGTCTGATAAGTTCTGTCAGCGCGGAAACCGAAAGTTTGGTTCCATCGTCCATAAAGATCGAGTATACCTGAATCCGCGCTCCGGCGCAACACGATTTCCCGCCTCCCCCAGCGGCCCGAAGACCCAGCCCCGGAAACCCGCCCGAAAAACTAGCGCTTGGAGTTTTGCGGAATTAGAAAAATCCACACCTTCATAATCGCCCGCAAAACTCCTTAGCAATCCGGCGGAGCCGGATTGCACGGCTCTGAGAACCGTGGGACCGCGGTTCTACGAACCGATGGTCCCTTAGCGGGTCTCTTGGAGTTTTGGGAACCGCGGAAACGCGGAAACATCGGAAACTTCGTTTCCGCGTTTCCGAAGTTTCCGATGGTTCCCTTGAACCCTTTGCCGCGGTGAACATTTTTACGGGTCAAAAAACTCCCTGCATTGGTCCTCGTAGAATAAATCCGTGGAGTTTTGCGAAATTAGAAAAATCTTTCACTCAAAAACAATCCGCAAAACTCCAAGCAAACCGGCTCCGCCGGTTTGCACGGCTCCCACTTAAACCTGAGCGGCTCTCACTAAGAGATTGCTTTAGCAATCTCAAGTGGGAGAGGCTCCCACTTAAACCTGAGCGGCTCTCACTCGAGTGAGAGAGGCTCCCACTTAAACCTAAGCGGCTCTTACTTGAGATTGCTAAAGCAATCTCTTAGTGGGAGGGACTCCCACTTAAACCTAAGCGGCTCTCACTTAAACCTGAGACCCGTGAGACCCGCAGGGTCTCACGGGTCTCAGGACTAATTCCCAGGAACCCAACTCAAAAAATCCGCTCTTTTTCTCAATCTTCGTTTACGATGCGGTCTACGCCTATAACAAAATCCGGCTTATCTATGCTAAGGATTTTTACTCCGTGGGCGGAACGGCCCATGACTCCTATGGAGGCTGCTTTAAGTTTGATGGATTTGCCCTGACTTGTGATGCACATGATTTCTTCGTCGTCACCGATGCCTACGCAGCCGGCGATTTCCCCGGTTTTTTCTGTAACCGTATATATCTTCTGGCCGCCTGTAGCCCGGCCATGAATGGAAAATTCGCTGAATTCCACCCGCTTGCCGAAGCCGTACTCGGAAATGATGAGCATCTTTTCCCTGCCGTCCACCCTTAACAGGCCGGACAGTTCATCGTCATTTCTCAGCTTCATGCCGGAAACGCCTCTGGTGGAACGGCCCATAGCCCGGACTTGATCCTCCCCGGTGCGGAGGGCGTGACCCTTCCGGGAGACAAGGACCACTTCGTCGGAGCCGGTAGTCAGAAGGGCGCTCACCAGTTTATCGCCGTCGTCCAGGTTAATGGCCTTTACCCCCCGGGTTTTTGCGTTGACGAACTCGCCGGGCGCGACTTTTTTAACAACTCCCCGGGCTGTCCCCATAAAGAGGTAGGGTCCCTGGCCGCCGCCTGAGAAGTCTTTAAGGGACACAACGGCGCTTATATCCTCGTTGGGGGACATTGTAAGCAGGGTTTTGATGTGGGTCCCCTTGCTGATACGGGACCCTTCGGGAAGCTCGTGGACCTTCATCCAGTATGCCCTGCCCTCGCTTGAAATAAACATGATGTATTCGTGGGTTGACGCCACGAAAATCTGTTCCACAAAGTCGTCTTCCGTGAGTTTTGCGCTGATCATGCCCTTGCCCCCCCTGCCCTGGTTGCGGTAGGCCGAGACCGGGACCCGCTTTACATAACCCAGGTTTGAGATGAGGATCATCATTTCTTCTTTCTTTATGAGGTCCTCTATGTTAATGCTTTCCACTTCGCCGGATACGATTTCCGTGCGGCGCTCGTCTCCGTACCTCTCGGCAATGCTCCGGGTCTCGTCCTTGATGAGTCCCCGCAGTTTATTGCCGTCCTCCAGCAGGGATTTTAAGTAAGCGATTTGAACTTTTAGTTCTTCCAGTTCCTGCCGCAGCTTCTCGACTTCCAGACTGGTGAGGCGTCCCAGGCGCATATCCACAATGGCCTGGGCCTGAATTTCTGACAGCAGAAAGCGCTCCTGCAGACTGGTCTTCGCCGCGCCGATGTCCCTGGACGCCTTTATGACGGCCACAACCTCGTCTATGTTCGCCAGGGCGATAACCAGGCCCTCCAAGATGTGGGCCCTCTCCTCGGCTTTGCGGAGTTCGTAGCGGGTGCGCCGGGTAACTACCTCCACCCGGTGTTCCACAAAATAACTGATAAGCTCTTTAAGATTAAGATTCCTGGGCTTCCCGTTTACCAGGGCCAGGTTGATGATGCCGAAGGTTGTCTGGAGCTGCGTGTTGGAGAAAAGCTGATTCAGCACAACTTTGAGGATCGCGCCCCTTTTTAATTCGATAACGAGCCTTATGCCGTCCCGGTCTGATTCGTCATTGAAGGCGGCAATGCCGTCTATCACCTTGTCCCGGACCAGGTCGCCTATGCGCTCTAAAAGCAGCTTTTTATTGACGCCGTAGGGAATCTCGTTAAAGACGATTAGCTCTTTGCCTGACTTGCCTGTCTCCACGGCGAAGCGGCCCCGGACCAGAATCTTCCCCCGGCCTGTTTTGTAGGCTTCCCGTATACCCCGGCGTCCAAAGATGATCCCTCCGGTGGGGAAGTCGGGACCGGGGATGAAGGCGGCAAGCTCGTCAATAGAAATGTCCGGGTTGTCGATGTAGGCGCATACGGCCAGGCAGACTTCGGCAAGGTTGTGGGGGGCCATATTTGTGGCCATTCCGACAGCGATGCCGCTGGAGCCGTTGACAAGCAGATTCGGCACAGCTGCGGGGAGTACCGCCGGCTCTGTAAGGGATTCATCATAGTTGGGTAGAAAATCAACCGTCTCCTTTCCCAGGTCCTGAAGCATTTCATCGCCCATGCGGGAAAGTTTGGCCTCCGTGTAGCGCATAGCCGCGGGCGGATCGCCGTCAATGGAGCCGAAATTGCCCTGTCCTTGAACCAGGGGATAGCGGAGGGAAAAGTCCTGGGCCATGCGGACCATGGCGTCATAGAGAGAGGCGTCGCCGTGGGGATGGTATTTACCCATTGTATCCCCGACAATACGGGCGCTTTTCTTTGTTGCCGCATTGGGCCGCAGACCGAGTTCATCCATAGAATACAGGAGCCTGCGGTGTACAGGTTTAAGGCCGTCCCGGACATCCGGCAGGGCCCTGGCCACGATAACGGACATGGCATAAGTAAGATAGGCGTTTTTTACTTCATCTTCTATCGCTATGGGAATTATCTTACCGGTTTCCGCCACAATTTTCCTCTTGACAAATAGAACTGGCCTAAAGGCCGCCGGGCTTCAAGCCTCTGTTTCTTAATTGGACTTGGCGAACCGATGGTTCGACAGCAATCCAAACCCTGGAGCCGGAGATTTTCTGGCTCATGCGACCTAAGGCCGCAAGTTCTTTCGGGTTTGGGTCTCGCAAAATGCTCTGCATTTTGCTGTTTCAGGCGGAAGTTGGCGAACCGCGGTTCTACGAACCGATGATTCGACAACAACTCCATTACTTTAGTATAGCAAATTCAGGATAAAAAGGTCGAGTGCAATCCCTGCGGCCTTGGCGGGCCGGGCTGATTTCAATCCGTGGAACCAGTCCGGAAAACAGCGGGCCTGCGCGGTTTACCTAAGAGATTTTTTACCAGCCCTGGGGCAGTAAGAAAATTCAATTTTTTTAAAGAAAATACCTTTACCCCCTTGCGGCGCAATATCTAGTGTGATATATTCAAAACCTGAGACGAATAACGCTATATACGGAGTAGGTTTTTAAGCCAGGCAGGAATATGCGCTGCCCGCATTGCGGTAATTTTGACGATAAGGTGATTGAGTCCCGGACTCTGGCCAATGGCGTGGCGATAAGACGAAGGCGGGAGTGTATCGGCTGCGGCTTTCGCTTCACGAGCTATGAGCGGATAGAGGACAAGCCGCTCATGGTGGTTAAGAAAAACGGGCGCCGGGAACCTTTTGACAGGGCCAAAATTGAAAAGGGCGTCCAGAGGGCGCTTGAGAAAAGGCCGGTGTCCCAGATGAACATTGAAAGCCTTGTGAACGGGGTGGAAGACGCGGCGGCTATGCTGGGCGGCGGACGTGAGATAACCGCGGCGGATATTGGGGATCTGGTTTTGGAAAAACTTAAAACTCTGGACAAGGTTGCATATATACGGTTCGCTTCGGTGTACCGTCATTTTGAGAACATGGATGAATTTATAGGGGAGATACAAAAGATGGGAGGGAAAAAGAAATGATCCGGCAGGTGGTTAAACGATCCGGGGAAGTGGCGCCCTATGACAGGGCCAAAATTTACAATGCGGCGCTCAGGGCGCTCAACGCGGCGGAAGGGGTCAAAGACGCCGGTGGACAAAAAGCGGAACTTATTACCCGGCTTACGGAAAAAAAAATCGAAGATCTTATGCAGGAGCGGCATCCCAACTCAATACCCGCCATCGAAGAGATTCAAGACCTGGTTGAAACTTCTCTGATCGAGGCCGGGGAAACGGCCGTTGCCAAGGCGTATATTCTTTACCGGGCCCGGCACGAGGCTATGCGGGACGCCAGGAAGCTCATGATAGATATAGATTCCACCATGGACGGCTATCTGGGGCAGTCAGACTGGCGGGTGAAGGAAAACGCCAATGTGAACTATTCCCTTGGCGGGCTTATCCTTCATAATTCAGGGAGCATCACCGCCCATTACTGGCTTAAAAATATTTATCCCCAGGCGGCGGCGGAGGCCCACAGAAATGCGGACTTCCACATCCACGACTTGTCCATGTTTTCCGGGTACTGCGCCGGCTGGTCCCTCAGGCAGCTTATAGCCGAGGGCTTGGGCGGCGTTCCTGACAAGATAACCAGCAAGCCCGCAAAGCACCTTTCAACGCTTATGCAGCAGGCGGTAAATTTTTTAGGCTGCTTACAAAACGAATGGGCGGGCGCTCAGGCTTTCAGTTCCTTCGACACATACATCGCTCCCTTTGTGAAAGCCGACAAACTCTCTGACCGGGAGATCAAACAGTGCCTACAGAGCTTTGTCTTTGGAGTGAATACTCCAAGCCGCTGGGGGAGCCAGGCGCCTTTCACTAATATCACACTGGACTGGACGATCCCGGAAGACCTTAGAGACAAAAAGGCGCTTGTCGGCGGGAAAGAGGCGCCCTTTACATACGGGGAATGCGGGGAAGAACTGGATCGGGTGAACCGGGCTTTTATCGAACTTATGCTGGAAGGGGACGCCGAGGGCCGGGGCTTTCAGTACCCCATACCGACTTACAATATTACTTCCAGTTTTGACTGGGAAAGCGAAAACGCCCGGCTTCTTTTCGAAATGACTTCCCGGTACGGCACGCCCTATTTTCAGAATTTCGTTAATTCCGATCTTGACCCCGCGGATGTGAGGTCCATGTGCTGTCGTCTCAGGCTGGATAAGCGGGAACTTCGCAAGCGGGGAGGCGGACTTTTTGGCTCCGACGAGCTTACAGGCTCCCTTGGGGTAGTAACGGTCAATCTTCCCCGCATCGGCTACCTTGCCAAAAACGAGACGGCTTTCTTCACCCGCCTTTCCGAGATAATGAATCTGGCAAAGGAGAGCCTTGTCATAAAAAGAAAAGCGGTAAACCGGCTTCTTGAAGCGGGGCTTTTTCCATATACCCGGCGCTACCTTTCATGTCTGGATAACCATTTCAACACGATTGGTCTTGTGGGGATGAATGAATGCATTCTCAACTTTCTTGGGGAAGGGACGACTATAGCCACGGAGCAGGGCAGGGCTTTTGCGCTTTCGACGCTGCGTTTTATGCGGGAGAAGCTCGCGGACTTCCAGGAAGAGACCGGGGAGCTTTTCAACCTTGAGGCCACTCCCGCCGAATCTACTTCCTATAGGCTGGCGAAACACGACAGGGAGCGTTATCCCGGCATCATTACGGCGGGAGGTCTCGGCGGGGAACCCTATTATACCAATTCCACCCAGCTTCCCGTTATGGCGACGGAGGATGTCTTCGACGCCCTGGACCTTCAGGAAGAGCTTCAGGCGGCCTATACCGGCGGTACGGTATTCCACGTTTTCCTGGGAGAAGCGATTGAAGATTGGCGGGCCTGCCGGGATTTGGTGAAGGCCATAGCCAATAACTACCGTATTCCCTACTTTACGATTTCTCCCACTTTTTCCGTATGCCCTGTTCACGGCTACCTGAAAGGGGAGCAATTCAACTGCCCGCTTTGTAAAGAAGAAAAAGAAAAACTACTGAAGCTGAAGATATCCGGACTGGAAATGGAACGTAAAGCGGTTCTGGCCGCGGTAACGGTAAATTAAAGAGAACTTTTAACCTAATTTTAAGGAGAAAAAATATGCGAAACCTTGAGGACATTGAAAAAGATTTGGAGGCGGCCCGGGAGGCGCTTGCCTGCGTGGAAGGGGCGCAGGCGGAAGTTTATTCCCGTATTGTGGGTTACTACAGATCCGTGCGAAATTGGAACCGTGGGAAACGGGAAGAATACGGAGAGCGAAAAACTTTCCGTCTTTCCGCCGGGGAAAAAGACGCGGGGTCTTGTTTGACCTTCAGTCCCTTGGCCAGGGAAACCGAGGGGGTGGAAATTCCCTTTTTGCAGCCCCCCTGGGAGGGTGCGGGGGCTGCGATGGAAGGCGGCGGACGGCTCTTGCTTTTTGTGCGTCCAGCCTGCCCTGCCTGCCCGGGCGCTAAAGCCGCGGCAAGCCGTCTGGGTATTCCCATAGACCTGGTAAATGCCGATACAGAAGCGGGCATGGAGGAAGCGGCGCGGCGGCAGGTCTTTTCTACTCCCACGGCGATACTGCTTGCCGGGGACGGGCGGGAAATGGGCCGCGCCATTGACGCTGGGGGTATAAGCGCCCTCGCCGCAGTGTGACGGATTCCCGTAAAAACTAAAACCGCCGTCATGGACCGGGTACTCCTGCGGAAGACGAGCCTTGTGGATTATCCGGGAAAAGTGGCGGCGGCGCTGTTTTTTCCAGGATGCGATCTGCGGTGCCCTTGGTGTCAAAACAGGGAACTCGTCCTGCCGGGCCAGCGGATTGGCGGGCTTGTTGCGGTAGATGCGGCCCTGGAACATATACTGAAGCGCCGTTCAGTCTTGGGCGGCGTAGTATTAAGCGGCGGGGAGCCAACGGCCAGGCCCGGCCTTAAGGAAATCATCGGACGCATCAAAGCCCTAGGACTCCCGGTAAAATTGGACACCAACGGGATGAACCCCGGTGTTCTTGAAAGCCTTTTTTGCCGGGAAGAAACCAGGCCGGATTATATAGCCCTGGACTTGAAACTTCCCCCGGAACGGTATGGAGAACTTGCGCCGCAGAATATGCCGGGCGAAGCCGGTGCGGCGTTGAAAGAAAGCGCCGCAGCGCTCCGTTTTTCCGGCATAAACCACGAATTCCGCACGCTCGCCCTGCCCGGTTCCTGCCTTGCGCCTGAAGAAATTTCGGCTATGGCCGTATTGGTTGACGGCGCACCTTGGTATTTTAGGACATTTCGTCCCGGAAACTGCCTGAACCCGGTCTGGGACAGTCTGGCCGCGCCTGGGCCTGAAGCCGCCGCCGCGCTTGCCCGGAAGGCCCGGGAATCAGGCAAACGGGGGATTGAACTCTAGAGCGTCTTGTTATTAGACTTGTTCGACAACCCTGCTGGTTGTTAAACAACTCAATTGAATGATTCTATGACCGCCGAAGAAAAAACCGCTCTCGCCAGGGCTTTGGATCTGGCCGATGACTATCTGCGGGACGGATATGCCGGCGCCGGGAGAGAATACTCTTTTGCCTGCGATCCGCCTGAAAGCGCATATCTCCAGGGGGGCTTAGATTCCCTCGAAGCCCTTGGGGAAGAAATACGCAAATGTACCGCCTGCCCTCTGCATAAAACAAGGGAACGGGCTGTGAACGGAGAAGGAGCAGCCGATCCTCTTGTCCTCATTCTGGAGGATGTCTCCGGCGAGGAAGACGAAGAAGCGGGAGAACTCCTGGACCGGATGCTCAGGTCAATCGCTCTTTATCGAAATACAAACTGCTACCTTACTAGCCGGGTAAAATGCCGGCCTCCCGCAGGGGAGAATCCTCCCGGAAGGGAAGAATTCGCCGTATGCGCTCCTTTCCTGAAACGGGAACTGGTCCTCCTCAAACCCTTGGCCATACTCGTTTTGGAAAAGACGGCGAAGCCAGGCTTCCAGGAAGCCGGCGATCCGCTGAAAAACGCTGGGATTCCCTCCTTTACAATCAGTCATCCGGCTCTGATTCAAGCCGATGAGAAGCTGAAAAGGCCAGCTTGGGAAAAACTCAAAGCTCTAAGTTCAATTTTGACTGGTCTTGACCGGGATTACGCCCAATCTCTCGGATCTACAAGGGGAAGCTGAACGTGCCTCTCCCATTATCTTCACCCGGCGCCTTACCACGCGGTGATGACTGCGGTTATGTGGACATTGTTTTCGACATTCCCCTGGACAGGACCTTCACTTACAGGAAAGATGGCAAGGCTGAGGCTTGGCCGGGCAGGCGGGTCATGGCTCCTTTCGGCAAGCGGGAAGTCATGGGCTTTGTCGTGGGTGAAAGAGAAGCTCCGCCTGAAGGAGTGGAGACGGCAAGCATAAAAGCTGTGCGCCGGGTCGTTGACAAGGAAACCCTTTTTGATATGGAAGACCTAGCCCTAGCCCGCTGGGTATCGGGATACTACCTTTGCGCTTTGGGAGAAGCTCTGGCCGCCATGATTCCTTCCGGACGGAGGGCCGCGGTTTTTACTGCTTTTCCCGATGAACTTGAAGAAATGACGGAGAAAGCCCTGGAACTTTCGGATGAGCAGAACCGGGCTCTGGAAGCCTTGACCACCGGGAATAATGCGGCTCGGTTTTACCTTTATGGCATTACCGGATCGGGAAAGACGGAAGTGTTTCTTAGAGCCGCGGAATATATGCTCAAGGCAGAGAAGTCGGTAATCTACTTGGTTCCAGAAATTTCTTTGACCCACCAGACTGCGGAAATTATTGGGAAACGATTTGGAAAGGCTGCGGCGACAATCCATTCCGGGATGACGCCAAGCGCCCGGCTTCGCGAATGGCTCCGCATAAGAAAAGGCGAAGTCCGTATCGTGGTAGGACCCCGGAGCGCGGTCTTCGCCCCGGCGCGGAACCTTGGACTCATAATTATAGACGAAGAGCAGGACGGCTCCTACAAATCCGGGAACACCCCCCGGTACCATGCACGGCAGGTAGCTATGTATCGCACGGCCAGGGAAAAAGCTCTGCTTGTTATGGGATCCGCGACTCCTTCGGCGGAAGCGTGGAAGCTCATCGCCGATGGAGGCGCCGAGAGACTGGACTTGTCCCGCAGGCTCTCAGGCGGTAGTCCGCCTGGAATTGCCCCCATAAGCCTGGAACACACCGACGACTGCCTTTCCCGGGAGCTAAAAGAGGAGATAAGGAAGACCGCCGCCATGGGAAGGCAGACCATTCTTTTCCTCAACCGGCGGGGCTTCTCTTACTTCTATCACTGCCGGGATTGCGGCTACGAACTAAGCTGCCGCCACTGCTCCGTGTCTCTGACATACCACAAGGACAGAGGACGGGCGGTCTGCCATTATTGTGGCTATTCCGTAACGCCTCCCCAGGCTTGTCCGCAATGCGGTTCTCTGGAAGCTGGTTTTTCAGGTTTCGGTACGGAAATGATAGAAGAAGAAACCGCCCGGACTTTTCCGGATTTGCGAATAGCCCGGATAGACGCGGATTCTCTGGGCAAAAAAGGGAGCCTAAAGGAAACCCTGGAACACTTTAAAGCCGGCGGGATAGATTTGCTTCTGGGAACCCAGATGGTCGCCAAGGGACTCAACTTCCCTGGCGTACGCCTTGTAGGAGTCGTTTTTGCGGATACAGGGCTCCACCTTCCTGATTTTAGGGCAGCGGAACGGACCTTCTCCCTCATCGTCCAGGTAGCAGGCCGGGCGGGCCGCTATTTCCCGGACGGCAAAGTAATCGTCCAAACCCTGCGCCCCAAGGATCCAGCTATCAGCCGATCTTGCGCTTTGGATGTGCCAGGTTTTTTTTCCGTTGAACTTGCCCAGAGGGAAGCCTTGGGCTTTCCTCCCTACTCCCGGCTAATCCGGTTCACTGTCCGCTCCAGGGATGCTCTTAGGGCGGACAAAGCCGTAAACCGCCTTGCCTTTCTCGTCCGCCCTCTTCTCCCGGCAGGCGCTGATACCCTGGGCCCTGCGGAATGTCCCATCGGCATCATCGCCGGGAACTACCGTCGACAGCTTCTCCTCCGGGGACCAGCTATGGGACCCCTTCATGGCGCTGCCCGTGCCGTTCTTACCCGCTACGAAAAGGGAAAAGACAGCCGGGTTTATCTTGAAGTTGACGTGGACCCGGTAAGTCTGTTGTAAGCGCGTACACTCTGCGCTTTCTTTCAATTAAAAAACAGCGCGTCTTTTTCACGGCCTGTGTAATTTTTCGCCGTGATGCGCTCCGCGGCAGTCTTACACCCTGAAGCGTTTGAGGCGCAGGGCATTGGCCAGCACGGAAACGGAACTCATACTCATGGCCGCGGCCGCTAATATGGGATTGAGGAGCGGGCCGCCTAAAATGTAGAGCCCCCCGGCGGCGACGGGGATGCCCAGAATATTATATCCAAATGCCCAGAACAGATTCTGTTTTATTGTGCGTATCGTTCGTTTGCTAAGATTTATAGCCGCAGGTACGCCCATAAGGTCGTCCCGGATAAGCACTATGTCCGCTGATTCCATGGCGGCGTCTGTGCCGCTTCCTATTGCGATGCCGGCGTCCGCCTGAACTAAGGCCGGGGCGTCGTTTATGCCGTCTCCGACCATGGCGGCTTTCCGGCCTTCGGCCTGTAGTTTTTTTATTTCCGCCGCTTTGTCGCGGGGAAGCACTTCGGCCAGCACCCAGTCTATGCCCGCCTGTTTTGCGATAGCCTCGGCAGTTTTTCTGTTGTCCCCGGTGATCATGGCAACTTCAACTCCCATTTTGTGAAGTTCCGCTACAGCAGTTCCACCACTTTTTTTTATCACGTCAGCCACAGCTACTATTCCAGCGGCTCTGCCGTCAAGGGCGATAAACATCGGTGTCTTGCCCTCTTCCGCGAGCCGGCCGCTTTCGTCTTCAAATCCGCCAATGGAAACGCCCCGCTCGGCCATTAGCTTTTTGTTTCCCGCAAGGACGCGGCAAAAGCGATCTCCGCTTCCTGCTCCGTCCGCAATATCAAGTTCCGCTTCAATGCCGAGGCCTGTCATGGCGTTAAAATTTTTTGTACTCAGGAGTTCCAGGCCCCGCTCCCGCGCTCCCCGTACAACGGCCTGTCCCAATGGGTGTTCTGAGCCTTTTTCAGCGGAAGCCGCTATCTGTAGGAGCAGATTTTCTGTCATTGGCAGTCCACCCGCATGAGGCGCAGTTATTATATCGATAACTTCAGGTTTTCCTTCTGTGAGAGTTCCTGTCTTGTCGAACACAACGACGTCTATTTTGTGCGCCGTCTCCAAAGCTTCGCCGCTTTTGATGAGAATGCCGTTCTCTGCGCCTTTACCTGTACCCACCATAATTGCTGTCGGTGTTGCAAGACCCAGCGCACATGGGCAGGCGATGACCAGCACGGAAATGAAGATAGTGAGAGAAAACTCAAGCGGTGACTTTCCGTGGGGAAGATTGACAAGTCCTGCTGAGGCCGCGGTAAACCAGGCTATGCCGGCAGTCAAGGCGATAGCGCAGACTATGGGGACGAAGCAGCCTGCCACAATGTCCGCAAGCTGTGCGATTGGGGCTTTGGAAGCCTGGGCTTCTTCCACGAGGCGGATTATCTGGGCCAGAGCGGTATCGCTTCCGACCTTCTCCGCTCTGAAACGGATAAAGCCATTGACATTGAGTGTCGCGCCATAGACCGGATCGCCCGGCTTCTTATCCACAGGCATACTCTCACCTGTAAGCATAGATTCATCAATGGAAGTGTTCCCTTCAGTTACAACGCCGTCTACCGGTATTTTTGCGCCGGGTCTGACAGCGATGATGTCGCCAGGGATCACTTCTTCTATGGATATTTCTTTTTCTGTTTCACCTGAGCCGTCTGTCACTATAATAAACGCCGTTCTTGGGGCAAGGCCCATGAGTCTTTTTATAGCCTCTCCGGTGCGTCCCTTGGATACGGCTTCCAGGGTTTTCCCCAGAAGGATAAGAGTGATGATGACGCCCGCGGTTTCAAAGTAAAGAGATTCTACCGCGTGAAAATTACCGGCGGCGATCTGAGCCGTATTGTAGAGACTGTAGAAGACTGCTGAACTGGTTCCGACGGCAATGAGGGAATCCATGTTTGGGCTGCGGTGAAGGAGGTTTCTAAAACCGGCAGTATAGAATCTACAGCCCGCGATGATAATGGGGATAGTCATCGCCAATTCCGCCAGGGCATAGGCAAGGGGAAAGCGCATTGGGTCCAGGACTTTGGGAAAAGGAAGCGCTGCCGCCGGAGACGCTATAGCGCCCATCATTGGAACCATAGCGGTGTAGAGCAGGGGTATAGCAAAAGATACGGCGACGATAAATTTTATTTTAAGGGTTTTTATTTCTTTCTCTTTTCGCAGCCTGTCTTTGTCAATTTCACCGTTTTTTGACGCTTCCTGGGCCTGGTATCCCGCCTTTTCAACCGCTTCTTTGATGGTGGAAAGGCGCAGAACCTGCGGGTTGTAAACTACAGCGGCTTTTTCCGTGGCAAGGTTTACCGATGCGGATTCGATTCCCTCAAGCTTCCGGATGGCCTTTTCAACCCGCGCTGAACAGGCCGCACAGGTCATGCCGCCGATATTTAATGTTGCGTTCTGCATATTATACTCCTTGATAGAATTCGTAGGAAGCTAAAGCGTCCTTTAGAAGCTAAAGCGTCCTTCGCCGTTGTGAGACGGTCACCGGCAGTACTTCTCCATATATTCGTTCATTACTCTGACTATCCAGGCGGACAGGCTTTCATCATAGAGCAAGGCTCCTCCCTTGATGGTTTTGGCGCCCAGAAAATGACCGAGGCCGGAATACGATGCCATAAAGTAATGGTCAATTCCGTATACCTTCAACACGCTGCTTAAGGCCGCGGAATTCGCGTAAGGCACTATAGCGTCCGCGACATCGTGTACAATAATTGCCGGAGGACTGTCGGGCGTAACAAAGGAAAGCGGGGAAATGGCCGCCAGAACTTTTTTACCGGTTTCACTGTAACCCTCGCCGGTAATGTCGCCGTCCGCAATATGATAGCCGGCGGCTTTTTCGGCCAGTCCGTAGAAGAATTTTTCCGCGCCCATTTTTTTAAAGTTGTAGAGAAAAGCAATGTCGCTCAGATCCGCGGGACCGGCCATATCTACGCAGAAAGCCAGCGGTATGGGACTTTTTTCGCCCGCTTTGTAGGCGTAGAGCATAGCAAGGTGCCCGCCGGAGGAATGGCCCATAACGATCAGCTTTCCCGGGCCGGCGTTATTCTGCGCCTGGAAGTTCCGTATGCCGGCAACAGCGGCGGCCACATCGTCCACAAGGTCGTTTATGTGGACAGTTTCACTGATGTACCTGTGGCTCATGGACGCGACAATAAACCTGTCCCTGAAGGCATCCAAGAAAACCGGACAGTTTTCCTTGCCGCCGTACATCCATACCCCGCCGTGAATAAAGAGGATTGTTCCTTCCGGCGCGCCATGAGGCATTGAAAGATCAAGCAGATTTCTCTCGTGGAGGCCGTAGCTTAAATCCATGTGCCGCGTCCAGCGGATTTCCGGCGCTGTTTTTCCAGCAGAAACGCAGCCTGAGGCAAAGAACAAACAAAGCGGCAGAAGCGCCGTGGTAATAATTCTACTCATGGTTAATTTATCCCTGGTTAAAAAACGGCCGTTTCGCAGGAGCGCTTGAGCTGCATTCCTTTAACTCCGCTTCCTGCCGGCGAAGACTGCCCCGGCTTCTTTCAGGAAATCCAGCGGGATGGTAATGACAGTATCCGTTACAGTTTTATTGTTCGTGAAAATCGGAATAGGATTACAGCCCCCGGAGCGGACTTCAACCTGGCTCATGCGGAAGCGGCTGCCGCAGTTCTGGCATACAAGCACTGTTCCCTGCTGCTTGTAGAAGCCGCGGCCCGAAGCGTAACATACCTGACAGGCATTGAAAGCCGTGCGTATAGTTCCGTCTGGCGCTTTTACCGCCAGCACTTCCATCCGGGTTCCCTCAATGTCCACGGGATAAAAGACCGCTTTTTCCGTAACTTCCGCAATGGGAATAACCAGGTCCTGATCGGCAGTCACGGGTTTTACTGCATTCTGCTGCGCGAAAACAGCGGAACCGGCGGCGGCCAGAATCGCCGCCATAACAAAAACTCTATGCTCTCTCTTTCTCATATATTTCTCCAGCAATTATTTGACTTGGCGAACTGCGGAAACAAGTTTCCGATGGTTCTACGAACCGGCAGTTCTATGATAACCTATTTTACTGAACCTGCGGAGCCTTATTCTAAACTCCGATCCCCTTGCGTTTTATCCGGCGCTCCCGCCCGGCTCTTCAAAATATACTTCCGGGTAGATCAGCGTTTCAAAGTTCCCGGCTTCCGCCTTTACCGCTTCCTGATCCACATCATTCAAATCGTCCACTACTTTCACGTAGCCGTAAAACACATTATCCGCAGTGGAAAAATCAAAATCCTCCGAAGGCATGAGCTGAATCGCGTTATCCCCAGGTCGCATATCAATGCGCGTGTAATAGGCGGGGAAGAGGAGCCGGCTGTTTCCCGGATCAAGGGAATCGTTGTTGATAGTCCACACCGCGGGAAGCCCCCGCTGCAGCACCAGGATCGCGGGACTTATGCCGTCATCACGCAGCAGCGTTGTTACCGTCTGATATCCCTCATCCTGTATTTCCGCCAGGGCGATGTTGTCCGCGGGAATCTTTACCCCGGCGGGGGAGGGCGCCGTACCAGCTTCGGCAGGCTCCGCCGGATTTTGCCCCTCTTCTATCACTGTGATGGAGCCGCGGATCATCCCCATCCAGCAGGAGTAGGGAAACCTGCCCGCTTTTTCCGGGGTAAACTCGATCACATTTTCGCCTGATGCAAGGCGGCGCTCAATTCCGTATTCCCGGATGATCATGCGGTTATTGCAGCCGTTGACGCTGCCGGGAGGCGCGGTGATAGTCCAGCGCACCGGGATGCCCTGGCGCACCGTAATCGCCGGGTAGCGCCCCCCGCTCAGTGTGGAATTGACAAGCTGCGCGCCGTTTTCGATTTGCGCGGCCCCTTCGGTCTGTACGGAATCCGCCCGTACGGAAGCTCTCCTCATCCCGGGCGCGGCGGACTTAGCCCGGGAGGGGCCCGCAAAATCCAGGCTCAAGCCTGAAAGGTTAAAGCCGTAAGTGAACATGAGCATACCCATCGCCGTAACGAGGATCGCCCCGGCCCTGGCCGCGGTCCGGGTAAACTTCCCGCTCAACAGGGAGCTTAAGGCCCCGATGCCGGCCATCAGGGGAACTGTCCCCAGACTAAAGACGAACATGGAGAGGCCGCCTGCCGCGGGGCTTCCTGTGGAAAGGGCGTAAAGCTGCATGGCCTGTAGGGGGCCGCAGGGCATAAGAGCGTTGAGGAGGCCGATAAAAAAGGGACTCCTGCCGCGGCTTTTTTCCCCGCCGCTTTTAGGGGCAAGAAATCTTGGAAGCCGCAGGTTCCTTGGAAGCCGCAGGTTCCTTGGAAGCCGCAGGTTCCTTGGAAGCCGCGGCGCAAGACGGCGCAGACCCGGGAAAAAGCCTGTCATATTGATCCCCAAGAGTACCATAAAAAGCCCGGCGGCAAGCTGGACCACGCCCCGGAAAGGCCCTGACGGAGTGAAAACCTGCCCCAGGGCCCCGGCGATGATTCCCGCCGCGGTATAGGATATTACCCGGCCCGCGTTATAAAACGCCGCGGGAGACAGAGCCTCAAGGCGGCTTCGTTCCGCCGCATCCGGGCGGCGCAGCCCCGCCGGGATGCATTGGGAAAGGTTGATGCCTCCGCACATAGCCGCGCAGTGAAGCGACGTAACAAGACCGGTAACGAAGAGCATTCCCCAGGCGCCGGCGCCGGAAACGCCTGAGTCCGCCTCCGCCAGGGGAAGACCCTGAGTCAGGGCGCCCGTTCCCAGCCGCCGCAGCAGCGCGTAGAGGGCGAGGATGACGGCGAAAGTCCCGGCAAGCTCCCGGAGCGAAATCCCGGCCCCCGGGTCCAGGGCTTTGTAACCCAGTTTCTCAATGAGGGCTTTAATTTCGTTAACCGTGAGCGGGGGATTATAGGCAAGGGAGGCGGTTCCGGTTTTTAAGTCTACTGCCGCGTCCTGGACGCCCGGGGCGCTCTTCAAAGCCCCCTCGATCCGCTTTTGGCAGTTCCCGCAAGTCATGCCTTCGATGCGGATTGTCAGCCTTTTCATAAGCGGCTTGTACTGCGCCTCTGATGGAATCGGCATAATCTTCTCCTTGCAAGGGATAAATGATTTATCCGCCATTTTACCCGCTCAAGGCAAGTTTTGTCTATAAAGATTTTGCCTATTTTATTTTTTAAGAAGAAGCCGTGCAATCCGGCGGGGCCGGATTGCTTAGGAGTTTTTTGAACCATTAGGCTCAAAAAACTCCCCACACTTCTGTACGGGGAGTTTTGGGAACCTGCGGTTCCCTTAGGGCTTGTTATGGCCGCATGGAGGCTGCTTGTGACGCAAAACTCCACGTAAAGAAGTTCACAGCGGCAAAGGGTTCACGCGGAAACGCGGAAACACGGAAACATCGGAAACGCGGAAACGAAGTTTCCGATGTTTCCGCGTTTCCGAAGTTTCCGAAGTTTCCGATGGATATTGTTGTAAGTCCCAAAACTCCCCGGATTTATCCCGTGGAACCAGCCGCCCTGAAACCAATGCGGGGAGTTTTTTGACCTCTCAAAAAAAGTTCACATTCGCGAAGGAAGTCAAAAAACTCCAAGAGACCCGTGAGACCGAAACCGGAGGTTTCTGCGGAAACAAGTTTCCGATGGTCTCTTAGCGGGTCTCAGAGCGTCAGAGCCGCTCTGATAGATGTCAGAGCCGCTCTGATAAATGTCAGAGCGGCTCTGATAAATGTCAGAGCGGCTCTGATAAATGTCAGAGCGGCTCTGATAAATGTCAGAGCGGCTCTGATAAATGTCAGAGCGGCTCTGATAGATTCCTGAGCGGCTCTGATAGATTCCTGAGCGGCTCTGATAGATTCCTGAGCCGTGCAAACCGGCGGAGCCGGTTTGCTGCAAGCCTGCGGTTTGCTTGGAGTTTTGCGGGTTGGACCAGAGCGGCCCTTGGAGGCCGCTTGAAAACCCCTAAGCAATCAGGCTTTGCCTGATTGCAGGGGCCGCAAAACTCCCTGACTTATTCCCG